>JBATQJ010000057.1:0-45919 GCA_049291975.1 Scrofimicrobium sp. | reverse complement strand
GCTTCGACATTTCGGCAATGGGAAACTTTGCTTCACCTGGCGCAATGGCACAGGCCATGAATCAGTTCCGGTTCCTTATGGACTCGTCTACCGGGCCTGTGAACTGGCGAATGGTTGAAGACATCGGACGCCAGATGGCTTACCAGGCCGGTGATCCGCGACTCTCGGCCGCACAGACCGGGCAGGTAAGGCAAGCGCTGTCGGTGGCAGATCTCTGGTTGGACCCCGTCACAGATTTCACCATGCGCGGAAGCGAGCGTGAGGCCTGGACCCGCGCGGAGTGGGTTGACCAGACACTGCCAGCCTGGAAGAACGTCTTCAACCCGATTGCTGAGAACGTCGCGAGAGCAATGGGCGACTCAATCGAGTTGCAGATCGGCGGCGGCGACATGATCCCCGAAGAGATGTCGGGGATGCTAGGTTCTCTGAACAAAATGATTCCAAAGATCTCCGCCGTCTCTTTTGGCGCTCAGATCGGTCAGGCTCTGGCAGCGATGGCCAAAGACAGCTTTGGCAGTTCCGATACGGGATTCCCTCTTACTGAGCCTGGCGTTGCGGCGCTTGTGCCAACGAATATCGCTGCATTTGCTGAGGGCCTGGACGATGACTTCGCGACGATTCAGCAGTATGTCGCGGTGCGCGAGGTAGCTCATGCTCGGCTGCTTGCCTCGGTTCCATGGTTGCGCCACGACCTCGAATTAGCGGTAATCCGTTATGCCCAAGAGATCGCGTTGGACGAGGACGCTATCGCGGATGCCGCGCGCTCGATAAATCCCTCGGATCCCGATTCGTTGCAGCGGGCGATGAACGGTGGAGTCTTCGCGACCGAGGCGACCGAAGACCAGGCTCGTGCCCTGCAGCGCCTGGAGACCTTACTCTCGCTCATCGAAGGATGGGTGGAAACTGTCACGGCTACGGCTGTTGCACCCTACCTGCCGAATGCCGACAGGCTGCGGGAGCTGATCAGACGTCGACGCGTCACAGGCTCTTCGGCTGACAGGCTTCTCGGGGAGTTGGTTGGGCTGAAGCTGCGTCCGCGGCAAGCTCGAGGGGCAGCGCATATCTTCCGTAATCTGGAAATCGAGGGTGGTCCAAACGCGCGTGATTCCGTATGGGCGCACCCCGACATGGTCCCAACCAGTGAAGACCTTGAGAATCCGATCCAATTCCACGCTTCCGGGACGACCGTAGCAATAGAGCAGGACTCCGAGTTTGACAGGGAGATGCAGAAGCTACTTGAGGGCACCCTCGAATGGGATGAAAGTGTGCCCGAGGAACTGAGAAGTACCGAGGATCCCCCTCCTGAAGAGTGAAAAGATGGGGTGTCGCCGCTGCGGTGACACCCCATCTTTTGAGTTCAGGCTACTTGATTCGGGTTCCTGAGGTTCCTGCCAGTGCCTGTGAAGCTCGTTCAATTGAGCCGATTATGGCCTCGCGTCCCTCGCCCCCCTCAACGAAGGAGAGCGCCGCCTCAACCTTTGGTTTCATCGACCCCTCAGAAAAATGACCCTCGTCCAGGTAGCCACGCATTGTCTGCGCGTCCACTTCCTCAAGGTTTGACTGCTGCGGAGTGCCCCAGTTGATTGCAACGTTGTCCACTGCGGTGAGGATGATCAGACTCTCGGCGCCCACGACCTCGGCAAGCTTCGCCGCTGAACGGTCCTTGTCGATGACCGCCACGACTCCCCTGGTTCCATCCCCGTCGCGGACCACAGGAATTCCGCCGCCACCGCAGGCAACGACTATGAAGCCAGCACCGACCAACTCGACAATGGCGTCTCGCTCAATGATTGAAACTGGTGCAGGCGAGGCAACATACTCACGCCAACCGCGGGCCGCGTCCTCCTTGAAGACGGTGCCTGGATACTCGCCCATTATTACCCTGGCCCTGTCCTGATCCACGAACTCCCCAATGGGTTTAGTGGGGTTCTGGAAACCCGGATCATCGGGGTCAACAAGAACCTCCGTGACGATCGTGACGCACTGCTTCCGGGTTCCGTGAAGCGATAGTTGCCTCGCCATTGCTTGCTGCAGGTGGTAGCCGATATACCCCTGACTCATAGCCGTGCACTCAGCTAAGGGCATCAATGGAATGTCCCAGTCCATTCCGAAAGCACTAGTGAATGTCTTATCGATCATGCCCACCTGCGGACCGTTCCCGTGACAAAGGACCAGATCGTTCCCGTCGAGAACTAGCTTGACCAGCGACTCGGCCGCCTCTGTAACCTTGTCGATCTGTTCGGCTGGAGTATCGCCGAGGGCGTTTCCACCTAACGCGACAACAATCCGTGCCACTAGCCCTCCTATAATGCTCTGATAATTCGTATTTCAAAGGAAATCCTCATCCATCAAAATCTGGTGAGAGTAGAACCTTACGCCATTCCAGTACCTCAAAGTGCACAACCTGGTTGCAGCTTATAAGTGGCCGTTTCACTAAGACTGCACCTGGCAGTCGGCCGGTAGGGCCACTGACCAGCCACTACGTGGCGTTCCTACAATCACGACAATCCGCCTGTTATCCACAGGCCCCGATTCTCTCATCTGATCTCTCTGGTTCGTTCATTCTTGATGACGGGAAATCGATCAGCAAGGAGCGCGACATGACCGCCCGGAAGAAACATCTGGTTCCAGGAACCCTGGTACATGAGATTGAAAACGGAATAATCCAAGTCGGGAGCAACTCTAAACACTCGGTCCTGTTTTCGGGTCTCAGCAACACAGAGGTCACTTGGCTCAAGTCTCTGAGGGATATCCCCTTCAGGGGTAGTAGCTCGGGGCGCCGTCTGGGAGCGGACCTGACTAGCCGCCAGGAGGAGGCACTTCGCCTTTTGGACGCTGCTGGACTCTTGGAGTCTGACGAAGACAACCTAAGAAAACTTAGGATCCGAGTGGTTGGCCTAAACGACGTAGGAATTCGTATTGCCAGAGTCTTGGCCGAGGCCAGACTCAAACATCTCGAAGTCAGAGATCCCCGGTTCGTCGATAGCGACTGCGAGCTCTTGTTTCCCTCGTCCGCCAAGGGGCAACCTCGAGAACGGGCCATGCGCGAAATGATCAGAGATATCTCTCCCAACACATGCCTGGGTAAGATCGCCGTTCCAGACCTAGTCATCGTGTGCAGCGAGAGAACGATAGATTTCGGCGTGGTTGGATTACTACTAAGTCATGACACTCCACATGTGCCAGTCGTTTCAGATGATCGCTTGATCACTGTTGGCCCTCTGGTCGTCCCAGGTCAAACTGCATGCGCCTTATGCTCCGAGCTTCATACCGCCGACCAGATGCCCGGATTGGGATACTTTGCGGACGCGCTAAGGCAAAGCGGAATGTGCCGCCCAGTGCCGTTCATCTCCACGATGGCCGCGGGCGCTGTCGTCAACATCATTGATGCCGTTGCCACGAACCGATTTCCTGGACCTCGGATCGCATCGAGTTCACACCCTAAGGCCCATTCGTCAACAACCGCGCCCACTCCCCTTCTCAGGATTACCACCGACGGAATCGCAACGGAATACGTGGTGCCCCACGCCGAATGTGGTTGTGTCGGGCTGAACCCCGAGCTGGTGCAAGCCAGCTAGCTCTCGGGGCACGGCCCAGGTCAACCTCATGAATCGCTTTCCGGGGGAGCGATGGTGCGTGCCGATTATTCGTTAGTGCCCGGGTCGACCTCACGAACTAGTCTCAGTATCTCTGCACCGAACTGGGTAAGTTTCACGTCGCCGATTCCTCGAAGAACACCTAGCTGACGCAAAGTCTTAGGCTTCGCCGTCGCGATGTCACGCAGAGTCGTGTTTGGGAGAACCGTGTAGGCTGGGCGCTCCATCGCATCAGCAGCGTCCTTTCGCCACCGACGTAGCTGCTCATACAGTTCCAAGGTCGGCTCATCGGACTCATCTTGAAACTTCTGTTCTTCACTTTTTCGCCGCTCGCCACCGGCCAGCCTTCTGGTCTGATTCGAGGCTTCGCTAGTGGGCCAAAGAGGTTTGAGGAACCTACTGACTTTCCGAGAGCCTCGATTGCCCCCTCCTCTGGATTTAGCCCAGGAGATCTGTAGTTCGTGCTTGGCCCGCGTAATTCCGACATACAGTAGACGGCGTTCTTCTTCGATTGCTTCGGGCGTTACCGCAAGTGAAATCGGTAGCAACCCCTCGGAGCACCCTGCAAGGAACACGGCTTCCCACTCCAGACCCTTTGCTGCGTGCAAGCTACTGAGGGTGACGCCCTCGATCTGTGGGGCCGCCCTATTCTCAGCCCTTTCCTGAAGCTCGGTAAAGAAATCCACCAATGACAGGGTCTTCCGTGAGCGTGCCATCTGAACCAGCGCGTCAAGGTTGCTCCACCTTTCGCGCACCGCCCCTTCGGCGACCGGTGGTTCCGCTGACCAGCCGAGGGTGGACACAACCTCTTCGACCCGTTTTGAAAGATCTGATTCACCCCTGGGGTCGGAGTCCTCTGTCAGGGCTGACGCCCTGGCCTGTTGTCGCAACAGCATCACGGCCCGGCGTACTTCTTCACGGTCAAAAAACCGTGCGCCGCCATGGATCTGGAAATTGATTCCCTCAATTCCCAACGCCTCTTCAAACAGCCTGGACTGGGCGTTGGTCCGATAAAGAACTGCAATCTCTGAAAGAGGTGTTCCAGCGGCCACAACCTCACGAACTCGCTTGGCTATCCCCGTAGCCTCAGCCTCATCGGATTCATAAGCATTGAAACGAGTGGCTGGACCTGTTGGTTGACCCGCAATAAGTCGGACAGATCCTTTGAGTCCGCTTACCCGCGCTCGGCCGTCCATCCCGCGAGCGCTTCCGACTATTTGGTTTGCTACCGCCACGATCTGAGGAGTGGAACGGTAGTCCCGCACCAACTCAACCACGCGGGCTCCACTCATCCATTGCGGAAAAGTCTCTAGATAGCGAGCACTCGCGCCGGTGAATGAGTAGATGGTCTGTGCGACATCTCCCACCACGCATATGTCTTTGCGATCGCCGAGCCAAAGCTCAAGCAGACGGTGTTGTATCGGAGAAACGTCCTGATACTCATCCACAACAAAACTGCGGTAGCGAGAGTGAACCGAACGGGCGATATCGTCGCTTCGAGCGAGCATTGCGGTTGTTAACGACAATATGTCTTCGAAATCTATAACCCCCCGCTCGTCCTTACCCCGCTCATAAGCGTCGATAACCTTTGCGACGGTTTCTGCTTCGAGGCCGCCGGGTGGGGTTCGTCCATCAGCCAGAACCCTCTGGGCGTAACGAGACGCGTCGACGATCGAGACTTTCGACCACTCGATCTCCGCAGCCAAGTCCCTAATCAGTGCCTTGTCAGCAGAAATCCCAACCCGCTGTGCGGCAGAAGCCACCAGTGATGCCTTATGCGAGGCGATGCTCGGGATTTGTCCCCCGTAAGCAATGGGCCAAAAGTGTCTTAGCTGGGCAAGAGCAGCAGAGTGAAATGTGCGGGCAGTGGCGCGACCTGCACCAAGGTCCCTGAGCCTAGAGCCCATCTCGGCCGCCGCTTTGGTGGTGAAGGTAACCGCTAGGACAGTAGAGGGATCAACGGCTCCCGTCACCGCCCCATAGGCGATTCGGTACGTTATGGCGCGGGTCTTTCCTGTCCCCGCTCCGGCTCGAACGCAGAGCGGACCCGCAACCTGCATCGCCACCTCTTGCTGTTGAACGTCCAGGGCGCCCAGTAACCTGTCAGCCACTTGCTGAGCGTCTGCAGAAGATGAGAAAGCCATAAGCCCCAAGGTAGCCACCATCTCCGACATCTGGAAATCACAAATGTCTCGCTGTGGATAATCTCCAATGGGCCAGCACTATCGGATCGGCCACTCGACACCAGAGACGCAGTGAGAAAGCGATACCGTTTGATCATGAGTGAGAACCAAACTGCGATAGCCAGGGCCGACGGACGTTCGGCCGACCAGACCCGCCCCGTGAAAATCACCAGAAGATGGACTAATACGGGGGAGGGATCAGTCCTCGTGGAGTTCGGCGAAACTCGCGTACTCTGTATCGCCTCATTCTCCGAAGGAGTGCCTCGCTGGCGGAAGGACTCCGGAGAAGGTTGGGTTACCGCCGAGTACGCAATGTTGCCCCGGGCCACCTCTGAGAGATCACCACGAGAATCGGTCCGCGGCAAGATCGGCGGACGCACGCATGAGATCTCCCGCCTCATTGGCCGTTCTCTGCGCGGCGTCGTCAATACTAAGGCTCTCGGAGAGAACACCATAACCGTCGACTGTGACGTGCTTCAGGCCGACGGCGGAACCCGTACGGCTTCGATAACCGGAGCTTGGGTCGCCCTCTATGACGCAGTTCAGTGGGCCATTGACAGGCGAATCCTCAAGGTGAATGATCCGCGAAAGGTCATCACAGACAACGTGGCCGCGATCTCGGTCGGTATCGTCGCAGGAAACCCCGTCCTTGACCTGCCGTACGTTGAAGATGTTGCGGCCGAGACTGACATGAACGTTGTAGGTATCGGATCAGGGGATCTGATTGAGGTCCAGGGAACCGCAGAGGGCGCCCCGTTCTCACGAAACGAGTTGAATCAGTTGCTCGACCTCGCTCAGGGGGGAATCAGGCAGCTAATCGCTTTGCAGGACGAGGCGATTGCCAAGTGACCATGTCACAGCAGCCCCTCCTCGTTCTGGCCAGCAGCAACGAGCACAAGGTCGAGGAGATCCGCGCCATTCTGGCTCCCTCACTCCCCGATCTTGATCTAAGTCGGTTTGTTTCAATGGCCCAGTTCGACGTTTCTTCTCCCGTTGAAGACGCATTGACCTTCGAGGGCAATGCGCTAATAAAAGCAAAGGCGGTTGCGGCCGCAACTGGCCTTCCCGCTCTAGCCGATGACTCCGGACTAGCAGTAGATGCCATGGGAGGAGCACCCGGTATTTTCTCGGCCCGCTGGAATGGGAAGCACGGAGACGACGTCGGCAATCTCGAACTGCTCCTCGCCCAAATATCTGACTTGAAGCAAGAGGACAGAGGGGCGCAGTTTGTCTGCGCCGCCGCTCTGGTCTTGTCGAACGGAGAATCGGTCACCACCGAGGGCGTCATGCGCGGCACCCTCGCTACAGCACCTCGGGGAAAGAACGGATTCGGATACGATCCGGCATTTATCGCCGACGGCTACCAGGTCACAACCGCAGAGCTAAGTGCAAAACAGAAGAACCAAATATCGCACCGGGCAAAAGCGATGCGTGCTATGGCTCCGCACATTGCAAGACTGGTGAATCAGTCGCGCTAAAGCGACCAGGTTCCTCCGACCTTAGCAATCTCCGGACGAACCCCCAACACACTCTCTGCTTCTGTCAAGGGAATGTCTGTGTCCGTCCAGGGCTGGATGTGGGTGAGGACGAGGGACTTCGCTCCCGCACCCTGTGCCAGTTCAGCGGCGCGCGTCCCGCTCAAATGGATCCCTCGTACCTCAACACCGTCCGTGAATCCGCACTCTGCGAGTAGTAAGTCGACGTTTCTGGCCATTTCTTCCATGGCATCGCAACTATCGGTATCGCCCGTATAGGCGATAGTCACAACTTCGTCATCCCCCCGGTCAGAAGGGCCCTCGATCCGAAAGCCATATGACTCAACGGTGTGCAGACCGTGGAATGCGGATACCTTCATCGGCCCCACCTCGAACTGCGTTCCATGCTGGACCGGGCGGAAGTCAAAGGCCCCGTACTCATCAAAGTTCGTGCGGTAGCCCTCAACCTGAACAATTCGTGTTGGGGTTTCTTCAGGTCCGTAAACAGGCAATCCCCGAATCTCGCCCTCAGGATGCCACTTTAAATACACTTGGAGGGAGATGATGTCGGCCATGTGGTCGGCGTGTCCATGGCTGATCAGCACGGCATCCAAGTCGCGCGGGGTCAGGAACTTCCACAGCTGACCGAATGCGCCAGGACCCAGGTCCATGATCAACGACCAGGTTCGTTCTTCACCGGTATCCGGATCAACGCCGTCCGCCTGGACCAAGTAGCAGGATGCCGCGCCAACAGGGCCCGACATCGACCCCGTTGAACCAACGATCGTAAGCCTCATATCCGATCCTCACTAGTTTCACTTCGGACAACCAGTTCTAACTCGCCGACCTCGGGTCCCAGGAAACGCCGCGCCAACAGGGTGAATCGGTCACTCGGCGCGGTCATCAGGAACCGATAGTTCGACGTCCCGCTCGGACGCGAGCTGTGGAGCAGATCTGCTTCAACAAGAAGCAAATACACTTCTCGCGCAGTTGCCTCCGACGAAGTCACCAGGTTGACGCCCTCCCCCAGTTCGCGGGCTAGCGCCCCTTGCAAGAGGGGATAGTGCGTGCACCCGAGGATCACGGTGTCGACGTTCTCTGCTTTGAGCCCAGACAGATACTCCCTGGTGATGATCTCCAGTTCCGGACCTGTCGTCACCCCACGCTCAACAAAGTCAACGAATTCCGGGCAGGCCTGCTGGAAGACCTCTACGCCCGGTACGGCAACGAGGGCTGAAGGATAGGACTGTGAAGCCACGGTCGCCTCAGTACCGATCACCCCGATGCGCCCATTCCTTGTCGTCAATGCCGCCTCACGCGCGGCCGGCGTGATCACCTCCACCACCGGAATACCCATCTGCACCGAATATCGCTCTCGCGCATCAGCAAGCGCGGCGGCGGTCCCCGTGTTGCACGCGATCACCAGGACCTTGCAACCTCGTTCAACCAACGTGTCGAGGCCCGCAATGGTCAAATCACGAATTTGGGCAATTGGCTTGGGACCGTAGGGAGTGTTTGCCGTGTCCCCCAGATAGACGATGTCCTCCCCGGGTAGATAGTCAATGATCGCCCGCGCTACAGTCAGGCCTCCGAGTCCGGAGTCGAAGATGCCAATCGGTGCGTCATTCACGGGATTGACGCTATCGCAATTGCGGGGCGTTTCTGCCCATCTCTAAGTGAGATCACACCCGTTCGCACAGGGTTTGCGTCACACTCGACAAGACCGCATGAATGTACCCTCCCCCGCTGCCACTTAGGGGGATACGGTTTACACATGCCAGCATCACAATCAACTGCGCTCTTGACCGACAAGTATGAACTGACAATGCTTGATGCGACTCTCGCATCCGGAGTAGCAGAACGCCACTCAGTCTTTGAACTCTTCGGCAGGAAACTTCCTACCGCAAGAAGGTTCGGCGTTGTTGCCGGAGTCGGTCGGATATTGGAAGCCCTGCAGCGCTTTGAGTTCAGCGATGAACAGATCGAGTGGCTTGACGACCAGAGGTTCCTTTCTGACGACGCACTGGACTACCTAAAGGACTTCAGGTTCTTGGGCGATATTCATGGGTATGCCGAGGGCGAGTGTTACTTCCCAGGTTCTCCCCTGCTTACGGTCGAAGGAACCTTTGCGGAGTGCACCGTGTTGGAAACACTGTTGCTCTCGATCCTCAACTATGACTGTGCAGTCGCTTCTGCGGCCTCAAGAATGACCATCGCCGCACACGGGCGGCCCTGCATTGACATGGGAGCCCGCCGAACACACGAGCGGTCTGCGGTTTCGGCAGCTCGCGCGGCTTTCATCGGAGGTTTCGTTGGTACTTCTGATCTAGAGGCAGGCACCCGGTACGGTCTACCCACCGTGGGCACCTCTGCGCACTCGTTTACCCTGGTTCACGACTCGGAGGAGGAAGCCTTCGCCGCGCAGATCGCCAGCCTGGGAACTGACACGACCCTGCTGGTTGACACGTATGACGTGCACGAGGGAGTTGTGAAGGCGGTACAGGCTGCCCGTGCGGCCGGCGGTGAACTCGGCGCAGTGCGCATCGACTCTGGCGACTTAGTTGCTCACGCCTTCAAGGTCCGCGAACAGTTGGATGAGCTCGGAGCCACCACAACGAAGATCACGGTTACTTCAGACCTAGACGAATACGCAATCGCCGCCCTCGGCGCCGCACCGGTAGACAGCTACGGCGTCGGAACCCGGCTGGTAACGGGCTCTGGAGTCCCAACAGCCTCATTGGTCTACAAGTTAGTCGCGCGAGAGGCGGCCGACGGAACCATCGCCCCGGTCGCCAAGAAGTCCGAGTCCAAAGGAACTGTTGGTGGTCTGAAGGTGGCGGGACGTCTCTATGACCAGGACGGACGCGCTTCTCAGGAGGCACTGCTGACCGGCCTTGGCGTCGAGGAAGCTAAAGAACGAATTCTGGACGCCGGTGGTCGTCTGCTCCAAGTGCCACTAATACGCGGGGGTGAGATCACCGAGGAACTCTGGGCAGCTCCGGAAACACTAAAGGCTCAGGAACACCACAGGCTGGCTCGAAATGAACTCCCCTACCAGGCGTGGCGACTGTCAGAGGGAGAACCCGGCATACCCACTGTTTACTATGACGCAGACGGCAGACTCCCTGCCTAGCGGGACTGTCTGTTTCTAGTCCGCAAAGGGGAAGTTCGGCCCCTGCTTACCAATTTCGTCTTTGAGCGCTTTGCAACGAGGACAAATTGGGTACTTCTTCGCATCGCGAGTAGGAACCCAGACTTTTCCGCAGAGGGCAACAACCGCCTGACCGGTGACAGCGGAGATGTTGGCCCGGTCGCGACGGACGTAGTGGGAAAACCGATCCTGGTCACCGTCACTGCTTACCGGCTTTGTCTTAGGGAGCTCTAGGACATCGGCGCCGCCGACTGGCGATACCTCGCTCACTGGGCGTCCCAAACTGCGCGGTAGTGATCAATCAGCTTAAGTTCACTGGCCGCCCGTTCATCAATCATGATGGTGACGTCGTTATGGAACTGAAGCACTGTGGCTGGCCACAGAGCCGATACCCCGCCCTCGACCATTTGCGCGACGGCTTCTGCCTTCTGCTTACCTTCTGCCACTAGGACAATTCTCTTGGCATGACTGATCGTCTCAAGCCCCTGAGTTAGAGCCAGTGAAGGCACCTTGCTGATATCGCCGTCAAAGAAGCGCGCGTTGTCCTCGCGGGTCTGTTTCGTAAGTACCTGGGTGTGAACTGGAGATGTCAGAGAGCCACCAGGCTCATTGAACGCAATATGGCCGTCGGTTCCGATACCCAGGATCTGCAGGTCGACCCAGCCAGCCGACTCCATCCGCTCTTGGTATTCGATTGCTGCCGCCTCTACGTCATCGGCCTGGCCGTTCGGTCCGACTACGGCGTCGGGAGCAAAGTTGACTCGGCCGGCAAACACTCGCTCAATGAAGTTTCGGTAGCCCTCCGGGTGATCGACTGGAAGACCAACATACTCATCCAGAAGGAAGGCGCGAGCATCGGCAAATGAAATATCTCCTGCCTCATACCTGCGAACCAGTTCGTCGTAGACCGGAACAGGTGATGATCCCGTTGCTAGTCCAAGGACAGCATTTGGCTTCTTCGCCAACAACTCCGAGTACATATCGGCGACCAGGGTGGCGATCTCGTTGCTCGAAGGAAGGACAGCGATTCTCAACGTGTTTCTCCTGCACTTGCGGCTTGTAAACTCCTCCATCCTAGTCCGAATGTTTGGGTGCGGCAGAGAACCCGGGGAGTAAGAGAAGTGGGGACCAAGCACATGCTCAGTCCCCACTTCTCGGTGCGACGTAGTAGTTACTTTGCGACTGCGTTCTTGAGGGTCAGGCCCGGGGTCAGCTTCACGCCATAACGTCCGGGGATCTGGATCTCTTCGCCAGTGCGAGGGTTACGGCCGGTACGTGCCGCACGCTCAACGCGCTCGATCGACATCAGGCCGGTCAGACGAACCGATTCGCCCTCGGCCAGCGCGTCAATGATTGTCGACTGGAAAGCGGTCAGGGCTGCGTCAGCCTGGGTCTTCGTCAGACCCGAGCGCTCAGCAATTGAGCTAACCAGTTCGTTGCGGTTGATCGCCATGCGTTTGTCCTATTCTCGATACAAGATTTGACTAGACCACTTGCGTAGCCTCGTGTGAAACCCTACGGAACATACGGCCTGGTTGCCAGACGGCACCACCAAAAAACCAGTGCAATTCCTCGCAAACTGGCGAAAAACACCCAAATTCCGTGTTTCGCTCGTGGAAATGGGCTCATTCACGAAGCAATATGCCCGGTAGGCTGAGCAAGAAAGCAGGAATATGGCGCTAAGAAGTGGAGACCGCGTTGTCAGATAACACGAACCCGTTTGCTCCGTCGAACAACGAAGAAATCGAGGTTGAAATCGTCGAGTCCGATTATCAGGTTCCCACTGAACCCTCGGCTACGGACTATTCCTCGTACCAGCCAGACGAAGCACAAGTCTTCCCCCCATACGATTACTCCTCAAGCGACGCGCCTGCCGTGAGCGATCCCGGGTCGATGCCGTACGGATACCAGCCGTCGGGCCCGGGCATCAGCACACCTCCCGTGAGCGATCCCAGTTCCACCCCGTACGGATACCAGCCGTCGGACCCGGGCACCTACGGGCAGCCCCAGGAGATGCCATACCCAATGGGCGCATATCCGCCACCTAACGCGGGATATCAGCAGTCGCCATACCAGGGCCCAGGACAGCCCTATGTGCAGACTGCGAGTGGCGCCTACCAGCCCGTTGCAATGTGGAGTCCCAAGAGCAAACTCGCAGCAGGACTACTCGGTATATTCCTTGGGACCTTTGGAGTTCACAACTTCTATCTGGGCTACACCGGAAAGGCTGTGGCTCAACTGCTAATTACTCTGCTGAGCATTGGCATGCTTGCGTGGGTCTCTTCGATCTGGGGACTGATCGAAGGGATCCTCATTCTCGCCTCCGGCACGGGCAGTAGTTGGGACCTAGATGCCAACGGGTACCCGATGCAACCGATCGGCTCGTAGAAACTAAACCCTCTCGGGGGCTTGAGCGTTCGCGCCAACCGCTAAAGCGGGAGGGTGATGGAGGCTCAGTTGGCTGGGAGCATGAGACCGAGGAGCCAGACTACTTAGTCCAGCCGTACTCCACCACTGGTATTGTGCTGTGTTCTATTTCTGGAACTAGCTCGGGGCGGTAATCAAACAGATGGCTGCTTCGACGGATAAAGTCATCAGCAGATACCGTGAACAAAAACCATGAGGTGTAGCTGTCGTACTCACCGGCCCAGTCGGTCGGAGGCGTAAGTTCCGCCATCTCGCTTATGGATTGACGAAGAGAAACGAACCGGCTGACGTAGTCCCTATCCCTAGAGGACACCTCTACCTGGGCAACCTGTGTGGCCCTCACGGTGAACTCATCTACTCCGAGCGGGCTGATTGCCTCGGGATCCTTCCATTTGAGAAGGGCATACATCTGGCGTCTGACCCCCTCGAACGAATCCTTCAGTCGAATCAGTTCTGGCACCTTCGACTTAGGATGCTCCGGAGGCAGACCATACCCTAAGCCGGCAACGGTCCCGGCGACCATGTAGACCGCAAACGGCATAGCGAACCGATCTTTGCCGCTGTAGAAGTACAGAGCAGAGTGGTCGGCCGCGATTGAATCGAAGTATCCGTTCATTGAAGACCGCGTGGTTGCCAGATGCTCTTCAAGACTGGTCGGCTCTTCAACTGGAAGATATGGAATGAGCGAGTCAATGTTCGGTGTCACACAGGTCACACTGTTCGGAAAACAGGCGCACAGGGTTCGTAGCGCTTCAATCGAGTTGAATATGTTGATCAAGAACGCGATCACCAGGGAAAGGAACAACACACTCAAAAGGGTTTCGAGAGCGCTGATGACGCTCACCCATGCGACCTGGGGCGAAAGCCCGTCCGCTCCAACAGTCGCGAACTGGGCGATGCTCAAGTAGAGGCCACCAACCAGTCCTCCCGGAGCGCCACTTTGAACCTTCAGGTGTTCAAGCTGGATCGCACCCAGATAGATAAGACTGAATCCGCCGACTATTCCCACTACCCACAGGCTGATTCCGGATATCAACGTGAGTCCTGTGAGAGAACGGTAGAAGGGGCGCCTTACCTCAGCACGGAGGCCCCTGGCAATCCAGTGGAGCCCCTTCCACTGCCACCTCAAGAAGCGGTTGAAAAACAGTCCACGCTGGTTGTAATTGAGGACAGTGAAGAAGGTGTCCACTAAGGTGAACAAAATCAGCAGAGTCCCAATCGCTATCAGCAAGTAAACCACTTGCCCACCCCTAGATGCTTACTGGTTCCTTAAGTCCGTAAATGTGAATCGCTCCCGGCCCTCCCGCAAAGACGGTGTGAATGTCGGGGGTTCGATCAACAGGAATAACCGTAACATCCACGTCGGGGACCTCTGTCACCGCATCTTTAGTGCCGGGCTTTGCGGAGTCTCCACCGATGGGACCTTCGACCACTCGAGTCAGTTGCGTATGGGCCCCATACGTCGTGTCATCGCCATCGATGTAGCTAACGTGAACTGATTCCACACCGCCGATGTCACCCGTTATCACCTCTTCCGAAATGGCTTTATCGAGGCCATAGAGTCCGTCACAGTTAAAGGCTAGACCACCCGAAACTGCGGCAATCGAGGCCGGGTGTAACTGCATGCCACATGACGGCACGAGGTGAAGGTTGACGCCCTCGCCCGTCGAGGGCCACGGCGAGCGTGCCGCCGACCTGCGTAGACGATGATCCGAATGATCCAAGCAGATCTCAACCCCTACATTCGCACCGGCATCGATAGTAAAGATCGCTTTAGCGTCGCCGGGGTCCTGTTTCAAGTCACCACCGGATAGATCGAGTACAGGATAAGCAACCATCTGCTCCGTTATGACAGGCTTGCCTGTCACGTCCCAGAGGAGGAAGTCTTCGTTCGATGCGAAGTACTTCTCTGCGGTGAGAGAGTTAGTCTGCATGTCCCCCGATACTGAACTCAGCATTTGAGAACCCACGACGAGGGCCCGGTTACGAACCTCAACCTTCGGGTAAGCGTGGCCCAGTTTCACAAAGTTCACCATCATGTCAAAGAGGGCGTCCTGGATCGCGCCAGTACTGTTGACCCAGCCCTCACCGATTGCCTGTACAACCTTGTTTCGCTCGATGACGGATGAATCGTTCAAGACATGCTCAAGGTTGTCTACCTGCGCGGAAATTACGGTCCCAAAGATGAACAGGGTGTTCGGGTATTCCTCGGCGGGAAACCTGGTCTGCAACTGATCAAGAATGAAGTCTGCAGGGTCTTGCTCTTTTGCCCCGAAAACGTATGGCCCGATGTCACTGTGCCAGTAGAACTCAGGAGCGACGAAGACGTTGAGTACGTCGTCTATGCCCTGTTTGCTGATCTCGGCGAACGCGGTCTTGACCGTTGCCTCCATTACATCTAGACGCGCCGCGATGTCCTTCTTCGGGTCCGTCAGTGCAGGATAAGTACCAGCGACTGCGCCGGATCCGTCAACGTCACCGACACCGACAATGCTGCTGGGAGTAGTCGGGATGGCGAATCCAACAAATCGTATCTTCTTAGTCATTGTTGTCCCCTACTTCGTTCCCGGCGCTTTACTGCTCGATGACGCCCCTGCGACAGGAGTCTTCGCCGTGGCTTGCTGTTCCTTCAACTGCCAGTCAAAAGGCTCAAAATCAGTACCGGCAGACTCCCAATCTGGCTTCTTCATCGAGAAAATAATGTTGGGAATCGCGTAGAACAGAAGAGTCAGAGCAACAAGGATCACCACGTAGAGCACAGGACTACCGACCTTGATCTGATCCGGCGGAATAAAGCTGAAGCAGTACGCGATCAGTGACGCAGCAAAACCAAACCCCGCAATCACCCACATTAGGCCGTTGCCCTTCTTGCCGAGGCGGAAGGGACGGGCCACGTTCGGCTCTTTATAGCGCAGGTGAATAGCGGCAGCGAACATCAACATGTAGACCGTCAGGTAGAGGATGTTAGCCAGTTGGTTGAGTATTTGGTAAGCGGACTGAACCGAAGGAAGCACAACGAAAAGAATCGCGAGCAAAGACACAAGTCCGGATTGGATGAGCAGGATCGTAATCGGCTGGCCGTGCTTGTTGGTCTTCTGAAGGCCCTTGGGTAGATAGCCTGCTTTGCCGACTGCCAACATACCTGTTGAGGGACCTGCAACCCAGGTGGTTACGGTCACCAGGACCCCTATCGCCAGCATGATCGCAATAACCGAACCAAGCCACGGCACGTGCGCCCAAGCAAAAATGTCGAAGTATGTCGTCAGAATCGCTTCTGTAAGGCTAATGTCCTTGTGCGGGACAACCCAAGCGATTATCAAAGTGCCGAGGACAAAGATCAGAACGACGATGATCGCCGAAATAAAGATTGCTTTCGGGTATGTCTTTTCTGAGTCCTTGACCTGCTTGATGTGGACCGCATTCATCTCCATACCAGCGAACATAAGGAAGACTGACGCCGCCAAGACAATGTTGGAGAAGTTGGAGAAGTCTGGAATAAGTTCATCCCATCCAAGCTTCATCTCTGCCTTGTTGCCACCGATCATGTAGGCACCGCCGAAGGCAATCAGAACGCCCATCGGAATGAAGACACCGAGGATGCCTCCCCACTTCGCCATCTTCTGAATCCCCTGCGACCCAAGAAGTGTGATGAACAGGGCGCCCCAATAGACAATCAGAACGATGGCCATGACGAAGAACTTGTTGTTCGCCAGGGTCATTGCTTGTTTGTGATCCGGGTTGATATTCGCAAGAGCAACAGCGCCGAATGTCAGAGCGGTCGGGAGGAACACACAGACCTCTACAAAGGCGAGGAACATCGCCATAAGGCCAAACCGTCCCTTGAAAGCCTCGCCCACCCAGCGGAAGACCCCACCTTGTTTGGGCCATCCCGTTGCTAGTTCGGCCGCGACCAACGCAACTGGCACCAAGAAGAACACCGCTGCGAACAGATAATAGAACACAGCCGAAAGACCGTATTCCGCCTCGGATGGCAGATTGTTTAGTGAGATGATCGCCGTTACGTTAAGAAAGATAAGACTCCAGAGGCCAATGGTCCCCTGCGACTTTTGTGGTGCGTTTTCCGCCTGCGCTTTTGCCGGTGCGGAATGACTAGCAGACACTGCTTGCCTCCTGTGTTGATGTCCGGGCCTGAACTGTTGTGGGAGCGGGATGAGACTGCTCGCAACCTCCCCATTCTACTGCTAAATCATCCGAGCGGATAAATTAAAGACAAGACGACAGTCACAATGAACCATGCTCTGACGGGTGGCTACGCCTCTCAGAGTACGTCGCAGCCCGCGAATACTCGGAGGGTGAAAGAAATTGTTTTGGGGGGGTGAAACACCGAATGTGTGAATGTGCTTGTTGTCGGGCCACTAACCTCTTCCTAGAGGCAGAAGATTATCCGCAGGGGAACAGGAGCCAGCTGAGAAATGTCTGAAGAACTAAAGTCGTGGCTCGGATTGTTGCTCGCTCTAGCAGCGACCGCCGTTCTCCTGGTGGTGTTATCTTTGCTACTCAAACTCGTGACTCGGGCACTGCGCTCTAATCACCCTGAGTTGGTCTCAACGTTGGCCGAGTCCCGCAAGTACCTACTGGTGCTCACCGGCCTCATGCTGTTGCTGGCCTCAGTCGCCGCTACCTGGCCACACGAGCCCTCAAAAGATGTCGTGATTCGCATCATAGTTATCGCTAGCATCCTCGCCGCAGCGGCACTCACGGCCTCAGTCACTAATGCGCTGATCACCAGAATCAAAACGCAGCATCCGATACAGGGGGACAATGACCAGCAAACAATGCGTTTGCAGACCCAGCTATCTGTGATCAGAGCCTTTGCAAACGCGGCGATCTGGCTGGTCGCAATTGGGGTTTCTTTCTTCACTATTCCTGGTGCTCATGCTTTCGGAGCGTCTGTACTCGCCTCGGCGGGCGTTGCCTCGGTGATCATCGGTGTTGCCGCACAGTCGGTCCTGGGGAACGTGTTTGCTGGTCTACAACTGGCACTGAACGGCGCAATCCGCGTGAATGACCTGGTTGTCGCGAGGGGAGAGCAAGGACGAATCGAAACCATCAATCTCACAACGGTCATCATGCGTCTAGGTGATGGTCGTTGCCTTGTACTGCCCTCGAACTACTTCACCACAACCCCGTTTGAGAACTGGACCAAGGACAGCGGAGTTCACATGGGGCCGGTTAGATTCGACGTTGATTGGCGAGTAAGTCCCACAGCCATCCGCACCCAACTGAACCAGATCCTCGCCGGCAACAAGCTTTGGGACGGAAAGACTGCCGAGGTGGTAGTCGATGACGCGACCGGTGGAATGGTTCGAATTCGGGTGATGGTTAGTTCCGCGGATGAGAATGATCTGATGAGTCTTCGCCTCCAGGTGCGCGAGGAGCTCGTCGAATGGCTTGCTACCTCTCAGACCTCTTCGTTGCCCACGCAGCGGGTGCTTGAGGAGCAGTCCAACTAGAAGAGCATCGAGGCTACGAACGCCATGAATAGAGCCAAGTGTGCATAGCCCAACTCTCGCTTGATTCGCCCCCGACCAAATGAGACTGCCGTTAGCAAATAGCTGGCTGCCAGCAGCGCTAGATTCACCGGACTCTCGGCCAGCACCACCGACTGCCCGGTAAAGAAACTGATCGTCAGCACCGCCGGAACTGTCAGACCCAACGTGGAGAGCAACGCGCCGTGGCAGAGGTTGCTAACCCGTTGCATCTCTCCGGCTGCCGCCGCCCTGAACGTCGTAATGGTCTCCGGGAGGAAGACGGTCATTGCGATCAACAGTCCGGAGAGCGCAACTGGCGCCCCGAGTCGGTCGAGTCCTCGATCCAGAAGATTCGCCATGTCATGAGAAAGAAGAACGACCGGGATCATCAACAGTACCAACGCCGCAGTGCTCCGAGCGATCTCGGAGCGATGCGGACGGATCAGGTCCATGACACCCGTTGCCTGAGGTTCCCCCCTTAACTCTGTCGCAGAAAGCGCCTTAACCTCTTGAAAATGTCGGCTCGCAGGTCCCATCTGCATGAAGAGGAAAACCCCGTAGACCACTGCGGTCAGCACGACGCTAACGAGTTGCTGGGCTGGTAAGTACTGCCCATCACGACCAATCAGAATCGGAAGCACGAACGCGACCGTGCTGAGCAAGGCCAAGAGAACAAGGTAGGTGAAAACGCCACGACGGTTGGCCTGGACTTTCGCACCCCGGCGTCTTGACACGAGAATCGCGACACCGATCACCAGGTTCAAAATGATCATGGAAACTGCCATCACCGAGTCCCGCGCAATGGTCGCATGCTCTCCGGGACCCAGCATCACTGCAACGATCAGTATTACCTCGATCATGGCGATCGAAATGGTTAGGATCAGCGTTCCGTACGGATCCCCCAAGCGCAGCGCAAGGCGCTCTGCCTGAGCCACCACCCCGAATGAGCAAACGACAATTGCCGCCACGATAACGGCCAGTAAACCGAGTAGAGCCGGGCCGGACAGTTGACCCTCAAGAACCGGGTCAAAAACGACAGTTAGTAGATATGTTCCCCAACCGACTCCCAATCGAACGAAGAGTCCCGGGGTGAATACTGGCGTGGACAGAGGTGCAGAGCGCAAGACTGTTCCGTTTCTGGGGGCCGTCCCACCTCAGAGTCAAAACCTCCAGGTCGTCCTGGAAGCGCCACCCAGAGATGATACCCGAGCGCAGGGGCCGCTACTACTTCGCCATCTCCGGCTCTCGGTCTGACCAGTTCAATACTTCTTCAAGTTGCCTGCCCAGGCGAAGCAGAGTCGCCTCGTCCCCGGGCCTGCCTATTGCCTGAACTCCGATTGGGACGACAGCACCCGTTATCTCTGAGGTGCCCTGGCCAACAGGCAGGGCAATCGCCGGGAGACCCGCGACATTCAGGTAGCTGGTAAACGGCGTGTACTGGCACTGCTGAATAAAGTTGAGGTTTCCGTCCATCTGGTCATACCAATCGGGAGGACGAGGCGTCATCGCGAGTCCTGGCGTCAACACGGCATCGAAGTTCGAGTAGTCAGAAATGATCTGCGATTCGAACTGCGCCAGCCTGGTGAGACCGGTTGGAAGGTCGGACGCAGGACACTCACGTCCGCAACGGATCAACCATGCCGTAAGCGGCTCGACGATCTCCAACGCCTCGTCGGGCAATGGGACGGCAGCAGCGGAACCCATCCAAACGGCGCGGAACGCTTGGACGTAGCCGGGCGCGGCCGTTGGCTGGACCGCCTCAACGCGGTGCCCTAGATCGCTGAGGAGTTGCAGGGTCTCCTCGAACACCCTGATGATCTGAGGATCAACCGTAATGTCGTACTCCTCAGCCCAAGGAGACCATGTGTTCCACCCAATCCGAAGCCTCGGGACAGGAAGGTCTGCCGCATCGAGGAACGAGCCGTTCTCTGCCATGTAGGGCGGATTTGGCGCTCGCAGGGCATAACGATGAGGACCTTTCAGCATCCCGTCGAGCAGTAGTGCGGCGTCGCCCACTGTGCGTCCGAGGGGACCCGCGGTTGGAAGTCCGGCCAAAGAGCCGGCGCCCGGCAATCCTGGAACGCGACCCCTGGATGGTTTCAGGCCTACCAGGCCGGTGGCTGCGGCCGGAATTCGAATGGAACCACCCGCATCGTTACCGGGAGCAATCGGAAGCATCCTCGCCGAAACCGCCACCGCCGCACCCGATGAGCTACCACCCGGGTCTAGGCTGGGGTCCCAAGGATTTCTTGCATATCCCTCTGGCAGTCGGTTGACCGCGTAACAGGGCGAACCGAACTCGGGAACGTTGGTTTTTCCAAGTGAAATTCCACCGGCTCTATCCATGTCCTCAACTACCGGTGAAGAACTTTGCGCCACGTAGCCGGTCATTGCGACCGATCCGTACGTGGAACGGACACCTGCACGATCATCCAGGTCCTTGTCCGCAAACGGGAGTCCCCAAAGCGGTTGGTCTAGGCGATCGGGAACGGTTTCGTTGCTCTCCAGCGACTTCGCACGCTCCAGCGCGCGATCGGGAGTCAAGGTCGTCAGCGCGTGAAGCGCAGGATTCAGTTGCGTGATTCGCTCCAGGTAATGCCTGGTCAATTCGGTTGGAGAAACCTCCCGATTCCCGAGCATTTCCCTCAGCTCTACTGCGGAGTAATCGTGTAATTCGCCCACTTTTTCACGCTCCCTTGTGTGCCGATGTCCTTAGGCTAAAGACTGCCACGCGTGGCTTCAGACCACCAACCTGGCATGGCAGGACCTAGGGTGTGTCAAGCGGAGAAGCAGATTCGCCGTCTAAACTCCACTCTGCCTTCTCATGCTGGACGCTTATGGCGCTTGGAGGCCGTTCGGGTGCATTCTCTAGAACATGAGAATCTTGTCTATCCAGTCATCAGTTTCGTACGGACACGTCGGCAACTCCGCCGCCGTTTTTCCTCTTCAGCGCCAGGGACACGAGGTCATGCCGGTTTACACCGTCATGTATTCAAACCACACCGGTTACGGCGCATGGGAGGGTCCGATGATGACCGGAGACGACGTGCGCGCCGTCGTAAAAGGTATCAATGATCGCGGCGGCCTGGATGATTGTGCCCTCGTCCTGTCGGGTTATCAGGGCGGTTCATCCATCGGCGACGCAGTCCTTGATGCCGTCAAACTAACGAAAGAGGCCAATCCGGCCGCCCTCTACGCTTGCGACCCGGTCCTGGGCAGCGCTGACAAGGGTTGCTTTGTTTCGCCGGAGGTTCAGGAACTGATCCGCGACCGAGTCGTGCCGAACGCGGACATCATCACGCCCAACCAGTTCGAACTTGGATTCCTCACAGGCACTGACCCTCACACTCTTGAAGAAACACTTGAGTCAGTCGGGATCGCCAGGGCTTCGGGGCCAGATACCGTCCTGGTGACATCTGTTCTTCGTCCCGACCGGCCCGAGGACACCATTGAGATGATGGTTGTGAACGGCGATGGCGCCTGGATTGTCCAGACCCCGCTGCTGCCTTTCAAGGCCAACGGCTCTGGCGATGTCACGGCTGCGCTCTTCTCGACAGCGTATGTCGAGACCGGTGACCCGGCTCTGGCGCTTGATAGAACTGCGGCCAGCATCTTCGAGTTGCTGGAGAACACGCTGAGTTCCGGCAAACGCGAACTTCAACTCATAGAGTCTCAGGAGGCGTACGTAACGCCGAAGCATGCATTCGAAGTGACAAAGATCCGCTAGCAGCCCACAGAATCGACATGCCACTACCAGTCGATCGTCATGACATCCGGATACTCACGGATTACTCTGTCCTTGGTCACAAGACGAAGCCCATTGATTTGAGCCTGAGATACCAGCATCCGGTCAAAAGGATCTCGGTGTTCCCAGTTCAGATTTCCTGCAAGGATCGCTTCCTCGCTAGTCAGAGAAAGCTCTTGTGCCATGAGTCGGTCGACAAACGCGTCCCATCGAGCGAGCAATCCGGACGCACCGGAAAGACTGCCAAGATGTGCCTTTTGACTTAGCTCGTAGCAAGATACCGATGAAACGAATACCCACTCTGCGTTCTCAAGCTCACGGCGCACAGCTTGAGGAATCTTGTCCGGATCCGTAGCGAGCCACAAGATTACGTGAGTATCCAGGAGGAAATCACTCATAGCTTTCCTATTGTTTCCTTTAGCGGATCAAGACTGTGTCCGTCCTCCCAAAGCCGTAGCTCTTCCTCACCTAGGGGCTCAAGTAACTCTTCACCACCACCTTTTGGCAGATTGCGCAATAGCGGCTTCGACAGGTCCCTCTTACGAGGACTTACCCCACTCAACTCAGCCACTGGAACGCCCGCACGGGCTATCACGACCTTTTCTCCGGCCTCAGTCCGACGTAGCAGATCGGACAGTCGCGTTTTGGCCTCTTGCACATTAACAGTAATGGTCATACCGACACACTAGCTTGGTCTGGTCAACTTGACCAGACCACGGCAACGCTTATCCAATGTTAGGAACCATCTGTATCATCTCGGAAGAACTGGCTTGTCACCCTAGATGCCTCGAATCAACCAGACCCGATTTGATCCTCAAGAGGGTACCCTCGGTCTGGAAGCCATCGAAGAGGAAGGCCAGACCGTTGAAGACACGGATCGAAGAAGATCTGCTCGGCACCCTTGAGGTTCCCGCCTCCGCCTACTACGGAATCCACACTGCCCGCGCAATAGAGAACTTCAGGATCTCTGGAACCACGGTTTCTGACGTTCCAGAGTTCGTAAGAGGCATGGTGATGGTGAAGAAGGCGTCCGCACTGGCGAACAGGGAAGAACGAGTGCTCCAGTCAGACATTGCCGATGCAATAGTGCGCGCATGCGACGCGATCCTGGAAGAAGGCCGATGCATGGACCAGTTCCTCGTCGATGTCTTTCAAGGCGGCGCTGGCACCTCAACTAACATGAACACGAACGAGGTAGTGGCGAACCTAGCTCTGGAACTAGCTGGTTTCGAGAAGGGCAGATACGACCTAATCAACCCCAACGATCACGTCAACAAGTCACAATCGACAAACGATGCCTATCCAACAGGATTCCGGTTGGCCGTCTACTTCATGGTTCAAAAGCTAATTCGTGCGATTGAGGAGCTTGCAACTGCCTTCGACGACAAGGGACTCGAGTTTGATCGCGTACTGAAGATGGGGCGCACCCAGCTTCAGGACGCCGTGCCCATGAGTCTGGGTCAAGAGTTCTCTGGTTATGCGACAAACATCCTTGAGGAAGTGCGACGACTTGAGGCCAACAGCGAGCTGCTGCTCGAAATGAATCTTGGCGCAACTGCAATCGGTACCGGACTCAATACGCCACCGGGATACTCGGTTGTGGCGATTGAAAAACTGAGTGAAGTGTCTGGACTTCCTGTAGTCCCCGCAATTGATCTGGTCGAGGCCACATACGATAACGGCGCCTACATCGCGGTCCACTCCGCACTGAAACGCCTGGCTGTCAAGCTATCGAAAATCTGCAATGACTTACGTCTGCTCTCATCCGGCCCAAGAGCCGGTCTGGGCGAGATCAATCTTCCAGAACTACAGGCCGGCTCCTCGATAATGCCAGCCAAGGTAAACCCTGTAATTCCGGAGGTTGTGAACCAGGTCTGCTTCAAGGTCATCGGAAACGACGTGACAACAACGCTCGCGGCCGAAGCCGGACAGCTGCAGCTCAATGTGATGGAGCCAGGCTTGGCCCAGGCCGTCTTCGAGTCGCTGTCTCTTCTCACCCGCGCCTGCGACACCCTCCGAACCAAGTGCGTCGTGGGGATTACCGCGAACGAGGAGACTTGTCGCGCTGGCGTCCTGAACTCCATCGGCATCATCACTTACTTCAACGAAATCATCGGTCACAAGGCCGGGGACGAGGTAGGTCGGGAGTGCGCTCAGACCGGTAAGTCCGTACGCGAGGTCCTGATCGAGAAGGGACTGATGACTCCTGAACAGATCGACTCGATCCTCAGCGTGGAGAACCTGTTGAAGCCGGAGTACACGGGAACCTACTACGACACCAACGAGACTGGACTGCCAAGGTCGGACTAGATCAGCCGTTGAGAAGGCCACCAGGATTCACAAATAGTCCATATCCACGCCGAGATCTTTGCCAGGCCGGGAGCAGACAAGTTCCGTCGTAAGTCGGCTCTTCAGCGTTCCAGGCCTGGCAGGGATATCTAGGTTAGGAGACCTTTAGCCAGGCAGTCGTCTCTGCCGGAAGGACTCCATCTGCAATCGGCTGGCTTGCGATTAGGACCTCGCCTTCGCCAATCTCGACCGGGTCGGTTCCGAAGTTTGTCACTACTTCCCAGCCCCCAGGTCTGCGGTAACGCAGAACATCATCGCTCCCGGTCTCAAGCCATTCGAGTTCTTCTGGGCCCTGCAAATCGCCACGAAGCCGCAGAGCATTCCGATACAGGTTCAGCGTCGAATCGGGATCCGCATCCTCGACCGCCACCGCATAGTTCGCAAACCACTGCGGCTGGGGCAGGTGGGCTCCGGCCTCACCAAACCCGAATGAAGAGCCTTCTCTGTTCCAGGGAAGTGGAACACGGCATCCGTCACGGCCCATCTCTGTGCCCTTCGTACGGAAGTACGTCGGGTCCTGACGCTGATCGGCCGAGATCTCCGCAACCTCGTGCAGTCCGAGTTCCTCACCGTTGTAGATGTATGTGGACCCGGGCAGACCAAGGATCATCAGTGTGGCAGCATTTGCCCGCCTCGACCCCTGTTCCCACTTGAGTTCCGGTTCCACTCCCCCAGAAAGAAGCCATTCTGACCCATGCTTCACGTCGGGACGCCAACCAGAACGAGGAGGGTTGGGCAGACCATACCTGGTGGGATGACGCACCACATCGTGGTTTGACAGGACCCAGGTGCTGGATGACTCAGAAGCCTCTGCCATCTCTAGGTGGTGGTTGATAATCCTCTTGAAGCTAGGTGCATCGAAATCGGCCTCAAGCAGGTCGAAGTTAAAGCACTGGCCCAAACTGCTCGGGTTGGCATAGCGGGGAACGCGGTCAGCGTCGACCCAGGCTTCTGCCACTGCGGTCCTGGGAGGATCGTAGCTGTTGAACAGTGCGCGCCATTCGACGTAGATGTCCTGGACTTCGTCCCTGTCGTAGAACGGGTGAACGCCCTTGTTTGTCGGCATGGCCTTGACCTCGGCCAAACTGGGCAACGGCTCCGTGAGGTCTTTGGCTAAGGAGTTCGCAACATCAATGCGGAAACCATCGACGCCCCGATCCGACCAGAACTTCAGTACGTCAAGGAACTCGTCCCTGACCTCGCGGTTATCCCAGTTCAAGTCCGGTTGCTCGCTGGCAAACATGTGGAGGTACCACTGGCCATCCTCCACGCGAGTCCAGGCAGGCCCACCAAACTCGGACGTCCAGTCACTCGGCGGAACCGAGCCATCTGGCCCCTTGCCGTTACGGAAAATGTAGCGTTCGCGCGCAGCGGAGCCTGGACCCGCCGCCAGCGCCTCCTGGAACCAGCGGTGTCGGTTTGACGTGTGGTTGGGAACGATGTCAATTATGACCCGGATACCCCGTTTGTGCAGCTCCGAGAGCATCCGGTCGAAATCCTCAAGGTTCCCCAGACGGGGGTCAACGTCTCTGTAGTCGTCGACGTCGTATCCCCCGTCGGCAAGCGCAGAAGGGTAGAACGGGCTAAGCCAGACCGCGTCAATCCCCAGCTGAGCCAAGTAGTCGGCTCGCGCGATTATCCCTTGCAGGTCGCCCAGCCCGTCACCATTCGAGTCTGAGAAGCTTCGGGGATAGATCTGGTAGACGACTGCCTGCCGCCACCACGGGGCGTCTTCCCACACTTCTGCGGACCATTCGACTGCAGTGGGCATTAGTTTCCTCTCAATTGTAAGCTTGCTGCTTTCGGGCCTAGGTCTAGTCCTTTACCGCTCCTTGCGTAGCAACTTCTATGACCCAGCGCTGACTGAACCGATGTGCCACAATCGCCGATGCCATCACTGAACACCTACTTCTGTTCAGATACCTCAAGCAGAATTGACTGCTCTGGCATCAGGTCAGGGAAACGGATCCCAACCTTTTCCAGCACGTCACCCGTGAGGACTAGCCCGTCGTTCCACCACGGCACCTGCTTCTCCGGGTCTATCTTGGCGCTGGCAGATTCGACTCCGTCCGGAAGCAGCTCTCGCACGCGATAGACCCTATTCGGATCCAATCCGGGTAACGACAGTGGCGGGGTTGGTCGTTGCTCCCCCGTCCTCATCCTCGTCACCGCATACAACGCACGATCCTGGTCAGCACTTACGGCGCCGTTCACCCACCAAGAAGCGTCGGAGTGGTCAGCGCGAACAGTGGTGCCGGAGTGCAGGAACTCGCGCAACTCCTTGTGCAGGCCGACCCACGCACCAAGGTCTTCACGTTCCCTGGACGTCGCCTCGGCCAGGTCCCACTCAATGCCCATGTGTGAGAACATCGCGGTGGAGGCGCGAAGAGTCAGATTCAGCGTTCGTCCCGTCGTGTGCGAAGTCGTTGAGGCGATGTGCGAGCCAACCAGTTCCGGTGGTAGTAGCAGCGATGTCCCCGCCTCGATCTGCTTCCGCTCCAAAGGATCAATGCAGTCGGAGGCCCAAACTCGCACCGCCCGGGTCATGATCTCCAGATCAATTCTGCCGCCACCTCCGGCGCACGATTCAATCTCCAGGCCCGGGAACCGCTCAAGCAGTTCATCCATCAACCGATAGGTCGCCTTCGTTTGCTCGTGGTACGAGGGCTTTCCGGTAAGAGGACTCACCGCCTCGTACAAATCCCGGTTGAAGTCCCATTTGAGATAGTCAACCGGCGTATCCGCAAGGACTTTGACCAGCTGTGACAGTACGTGGTCAAACGCCGCAGGGTTACTAAGATCGATCACCTGCTGCCACCGGGCCTCAATCGGTCGGTGTCCCGGTGGACCAAGAATCCATTCGGGATGTGCGCGCGCACCATCAGAATCGGGACTAATCATCTCTGGTTCTACCCAGAGACCGAATTGCATTCCCTTGGCGTGGACCGCATCTGCTAGAGGATTCAGTCCGTCCGGCCATACCTCATCAGAGATGATCCAGTCACCGAGAGAGGTGTGATCGTTTCGTCTACCGCCAAACCAGCCATCATCCAGAACAAAACGCTCCACACCCACTTCTGCGGCGGCATCGACGAGGGCGAGGAGACGTGGAAGCGAGTGGTCAAAATAGACCGCCTCCCACGCGTTCAGAGTCACGGGTCGAGGAGTCTGTGGGTAGTTTCGTTGCTCCCTCACCATGGCGTGAATTCGTCCGGCAGCCTGGTCCAAACCATCTCCCCAGGTCGCCACGACCCATGGCGTCTCGTAGCTCTGATCCTCATCGAGAACCACCTCGCCCGGAAAGAGCAGTTCTCCGCCCATTAGACCCTGGAAGCCGAGGACATCACGCTCTGCAACGGTGCGAGTATTTCCTGACCATGCGACGTGGATGTAGTGAACTTGTCCGCTACGCCAACCCGTGTGGGGTTCGCAGGTTCCGTGGATGGTTGACTCGGCATGTCCTCGCGCAACTCGAACTGACCGTTCGTGGGTGCCAAGGGTGAACCCGTGCCTCTGAATCGCTCGCTCCCGGAGGTGGTGGCCAGTCTGGTCCAGAACTTCTGTCTCCGAGGATGGCGTGGGGAGAGCGAGCATCAACGATTGGAGCTCATATCCGTCCTCGCCCTGGTTTGTCAGCTTCGCACGAAGCCGTAGGACTCCCCGTTCGGTGAGTTCGAGGATGACCGTGACGGACAGATCGGCCTCGGAATCATAGGAATCTACCTCAACTCGGACAATGTTCCCCAAGTTGTCATTGCTAGTACGAACCTCTGCAATGCTCACCCTAGAGAAGGCTTCCAGCCCCTCACGTGAACCGACCAAGCCCGGGGTTCCGAGCCATCCTTCGCTTTGCAAAGGGATGAGAGAAAAAGCCGGGGGAATATCCGCCGTTCCCGAGACCACTTCGGGAACCTGCGAACGCGTCAGGTCAAGGAGTTGACGCTCGGTCAAACTACCGAGTTGCCTCCCCCAATAGTCAATGCGCGGACTTCCCTCAGAAGGAAGTACGACCACTACTGAGGTGCCGCCTCGGGATATGTGTACTGCTGATGGGGACTGAAACATTGTGGGCGGTCTCCCGTCTAGTCAGATTTCTTTCCGTAGCAAGACTCTATCCGGAGTTCTTAGGCCAGACGAGACAGCTCTAGCGGATTCCTCACGGCAAAAACTAGATTTTACTCATGAGCGCATTCCGTCCGATCAGCACAGGCCACCCAGGCATTGATGGAGTAGTCGACGGACTGCGCCTGGGCGACAACGTGGTGTGGCAGGCAGACGATATCGAAGCGTATGAGGCCAGAGTGGCACCGTTCGTCCAAAAGGCTCTAGCAGACGGTCACACCGTCGTTTACTTTCGATTTGGCGGACATCGCCCGGTGGTACACGACGAGCGAGTGCAGGTGTTCCGCTTTGACCCCTCGGCCGGGTTTGAGTCTTTGGCGCGTTCCATTTATCAGACCATCGCTGACATCGGGGTTGGCGCATACTACGTGTTCGATTCGCTGACCGAGCTTCTGGCTCATTGGAACAGTGACCTGATGGTAATGAACTTCTTCAAGGTCACCTGCCCCTATCTATTCCAACTGGACACCGTTGCGTACTTCTGCCTGCTTCGCGGAAGGCATTCATTCGATGCTATCGCCGGGATCCGGGAGACCACCCAGTTACTACTTGACCTGCACACTATCAAAGGCGCGGATTACGTCCAGGTTCACAAGGCGTGGGGACGGTACTCCCCCACGATGTTCTTCCCTCACCTACTTCGGGGGGACGAGGCGATCCCAGTGACATCATCGGCGCAGGCCGTTGAGCTGTTCGGAAAGATCGGGCTTCACGAACCTCCGCTGGGTCCGTGGCCTGCGCTGCTACTCCGGGCAAACCAGGCACTAGCCACGGGCGATGCAACCGCTCAAGAAGAAGTCGCCAAGGAACTACGCCGCATCATGATCGGCCACGCGGGGCGAATGGGTGAGCTGGCAGAGAAACACCTCGCGCTCCCTGATCTACTGGCTATCGCGGGGCGACGCATCGGCTCCGGACGAATAGGCGGCAAGTCTGTCGGCATGTTGGTTGCAACCCAGATCGCGCTTGATGACCCCGAACTTGGGCCCAGACTCGAACCCCAAGACTCCTTCTACCTTGGGTCAGACCTGTTTTTCACCTATCTGATCGAGAACGGCTGGTGGGCCGATTGGGTCGAACAGAAGAGCTCAGAAGGATACTTCCCCGTCGGTGCAAGGTTGCACGAGAACCTACGCCACGGCACCTTCGGCCCGGCGATCCGTGAGCGCTTTCTTCGCGTTCTCGAGCACTTTGGACAGTCCCCCATAATTGTTCGCTCCAGTTCTCTGTTGGAAGACAACTTCGGTAATGCCTTCTCGGGGAAGTACGAGAGCGTGTTTTGCGCGAATCAGGGAACCCCCGAGCACCGACTTCGCGCACTCGAGGACGCGGTACGGGTTGTTTATTCCTCTGCCATGGGAACTGAACCGCTTCACTACAGATTGCGTCGAAACTTGGCGGACAGCGACGAGCAGATGGCGATTCTGGTTCAGCGGGTCTCTGGTGCTCATCACGGTGACTACTTCTTCCCTAACGCCGCCGGGGTGGGAAACTCTCACAATCTGTTCGTCTTTTCTGAAGACATCAATCCCGAGGCCGGTGCCCTACGCCTAGTAGTGGGCCTGGGGACGAGGGCGGTAGATCGCCTTGAGAACGACTACGCCCGAATGGTTCCACTAGACAACCCGACCAGAAGCGCTGTCGATGCAGCGGACCTTCCGCGCTACTCACAGCAAATGATCGATGTCATTGATCTGCCGCGCAACGAACTTGTGACAGTACCAATCCGCGAACTGCAGGACCTGGACGCACACTGGGATCTTTTTGTGGGCGTCGACCGCGCACAGGTTGCTCGTGCTCGCGAGAGAGGACGCCCCCTGAAGTCGGCACCAAAGTTCGTGGATCACGCGAAGTTACTAGGGGGCGAGTTCCCCTCGTACATGCGTAATCTGTTGCGAAAGCTCGCCGACACGTACGACTATCCGGTGGACATTGAGTTCACCGTGAATATCGATGATGCAGACAACTTCCACGTCGGCTTGGTTCAGTGCCGCCCGCTGCAGACACGGGGCGTCGGGACGGCGGTAAAGGTGCCTGAGTTGGAGGCGGGCCAATGCCTGTTCACTAGCCGCGGTGGCTTTATGGGCGGGAACTTGGACATGGCGGTGGATAGGGTCGTTTACGTCGACCCGCAAGCGTACCTCGCTCTTCCCGAACAGGAGCGGTACGAGGTGGCGCGCACCATCGGACGACTCAATCGCGACCTGTCGGATCAATCCGCTTTGGCGCTTGCCCCCGGACGCTGGGGAAGTCGGATCACGAGCCTTGGCGTTCCCGTGTCGTTCGCGGAGATCAACCACATGAATGCCATCGTTGAGTTCACCGATCCGGCACTGGACTTCAACGTGGACCTGAGTTTCGGAAGCCACTTCTTCCAGGATCTGGTTGAGACGGGGATCTTCTTTGTCGCCCTGGACCAAATGAACCCCGAGAGCCGACTGAACCCCGAGTTCGTTCTGGACCTTCCTAACCAGCTTGACGGCCCACTATCGGATGTCATCCATGTGGCTGAGACTCCTGGGCTCAGAATCTGGGCAGATGTGGTGAGTCAGCAATTGAAATGCGCCTTCGAGACCCAATTGGGCCTATAGGCTCTTAGCAACACATTCGTCACTGAAGATGAGGCAAGTATGACCATCAAGTATGACCTAACCGGTTTCTACAACTTCCGAGAAGGCGGTGGCATGGCCGCCGGAGACGCGAGAGTCCGCACCCAACGCCTGCTCCGCTCAGACTTCCCGCAATCTTTCGATGCGGAAGACATCGAGTTCATGCAGGAGGTCCCCCTGGCTACCGTTCTCGATCTGCGCACAGACACCGAGATCGACTCGCAACCCCAGTATTTCAAGAATGCTGGCTTCAACGTCGTCGAGGTTCCGATACTTTCCGGCTCCATAAAGTCGATGATGGAGAACATTCCGACGGTCAGCCAGCTGTACCAAAGCATGATCGCCCAGTCACCCAAGCAACTGGCACAGAGCGTGGCTACGATCGCGGGAGCCGTTTCAAAGGGAGCTGCTCTTGTCCACTGTACTGCCGGAAAGGATAGGACTGGAGTCGTTATCGCTATGACTCAGGAACTACTCGGGGTTAGTGACGAGGACATCGTCGCCAACTACGTCCAAACTCAAGACAACCTCCAGGGTGCATGGCTAGCCAAGATGCAGGCCAACATGCAACAAATGATGAGTAAAGTGCCCGACTTAGGAAAGATCGATGTCGCCGCCGTCACGGCTCTGGCCACAGGCAGTCCAGCCGAAGCAATCCAGGGGGTGCTAGACACCATTCGTAAAGAGCATGGAACGGTCAAGGAATTTGTCCTCTCAAACGGCGTGAGTGAGGAAGAGATCGACATTCTCCGTTCAGAGCTACTCGTAAAGTAGCCGAGGTAGGCCTTTCAAATCACTACGCTGATGACAAGAAGTATTTGGAATCGACCGGTAGGATAGTTTAAAGGGCCTCTGTGCAGGTGGAGCGGCGTCATTCCCAATCCCCTCAAGAAGGTGCCCGAGCAGAGGAGACGTGTGTTACCGGCGCTGGGAATACACGGCTACCAGAAGAATTCAGTAGAGAGGAAGAGCCACATGGCTGAAAAGGATTGGGAGAAGAAGGCCGAAGAGGGCCTCGACCATGTAGAGAAGGTATTCGAGGATGAGGCTAAGCACCTCGAAGACCTCGATACCCGCGAAGGAAAGCGCGATGAGCGCACAGTGAAGCATGTCAAGGACGAGGTCGAGTTGGACGCAGGTCTAGCCCGCAATCACATCGAGCATGCTGAGCACGTCGTGGAGCATCAGGCGGACCGCGTTGCAAAGGCTGAGGAGAAGGTTGCGAAGCGCGTCGCCGAAGGAAAGTCGGACGCCTCTGTCGCCCGCGCTCAAAAGCACGCTGATAAGGTCGCGGAGTCAGCTGAGAAGCGAGTCGAGCACGTACTTGAGCGTGAGGGCGAGCACCTTGAACGTGACGCCAAGGCCGCTGTGAAGCACGTTGAGAAGGGTGCTGAGAAGATCGGCATTCGTGACGAGAAGTTCGACGAAGCAGTTGACAAGTCGGCCGAACGGGTCGTTGACGCTGCAGAGCACGTCGCAGAGAAGCTCGACAAGTAGTTGTAGCCAATAAAGATGGGCTTAGCGCCATCTTCATGGGCCGCCCGCTCTTCCTCAGAGGAGTGGGCGGCCTTTGCTTTCATCCAAATCGCCCAGTCATATCACCAGTCATATCGTCCGCTACAGGCGAGGTGGAAGCTCATCGCGACGCCCACCCCCAGACAGTTCCTTGCTGATAAGTGATACTGCCTGTTGCACCTGAGCGGCGATGGTACCCAAAGCACCTTTGTCCACTTCATGCACCAAACCAGTCACGCTAATCCCCATGGCCACCTGGGATGGCCCGCAGATGGCGGCGCCAACGCAACGGAGTCCCTCCTCGTTCTCCTCGTCATCCAGAGCCCAGCCCACTCTTCGGATCTGTTCTAGCTCGCTCAGAAGTTGCTCCAGTGACTCCACCGTTCTTGGAGTTATTTGTTCGAGGCCGGTTCGGGCAAGCGAGGCCGCTACTTCTTCGTCCGACATCGTCGCAAGAATGGCTTTGCCAATAGCCGTTGAATAGAGCGGAATCGTACCCCCCACCCGGGACTTCATTCGGTATGGCTTGGGAGCATCAACTTTGGCTACATAAACTACCTGATCACCTTGAAGCAGCCCGAAGTGTGCGGTTAGCCCTGTCTGGCTCGACAGCAGGGCAAGGTGAGGTTGCACCAGAGAAGCAACTTGCGCGGCATCTCCGAGCTCTGCCGCAAAACGATACGCGCGTGGACCAGGCCGGTAAGTCTTCTGTTTGTCTTGAAACAACCACTCGCTGGAAACCAGCTCACTCAAGATTCGATGAACTGTCGCAATGGGAAGGCCGGTAGCCTCCGCGATCTGGGAAAAGTGTCCACCCTGAACTGCGCACTCAAGAACTAACAAGGTCTTCTCAAGCGCAGAGAGTTTGCCTGGCTGTAGCAAGACAATCACCATCCCGATCTCAAAACTATGGTCACAAGCGACTGACGCATGTATGGTTGAATCAAGGCTATCAATGGAAATCTATTTCCGCTACACGGAAATCTAGAATCTCAAGTTGGGTGGTTACCGATGTCGATGTTGGACCAGATCTTTAGTAGGAAGCTCGTGCCAGTGGTGGTTCTGGAGCGAGCAACGGATGCAAGTAATCTTGCCGACGCCCTAGTATCGGGGGGCCTACCGGTTGCTGAGGTCACCTTCCGGACGGACGCGGCAGAGGAATCGATCAGAGCAATGTCGGCCCGCGGCGACATCATTGTCGGCGCCGGCACTGTTCTCACTGTCGAGCAGGTCGACCGCGCAGTTGACGCTGGTGCTCAGTTCCTTGTCTCTCCCGGCACCAACTCCAGGGTAATCAAACGTTCTCAAGAGCTTGGCATTCCCATTCTTCCAGGAGCCGTGACAGCCACCGAGATCCAAGCAGTCCTTGACCTGGGTCTCGACGTGGTGAAGTTCTTCCCGGCGAGCACTTCTGGCGGTGCTGCTGCCATCGCTGCTCTTGCCGCGCCTTTCCGAGGCGTTCGTTTTGTTCCAACAGGTGGGGTCAGCGCCTCGAACCTCGGCGACTATCTAAGGATTCCCGCGGTTGCCGCTGCCGGTGGCTCATGGATGGTGAGCCCTAAGCTGATCGCGGCTGGGGAGTTCGATCAGATTCGAGCCCTAACAGCCGCGGCAGTCCTTCTTGCCCAGGAGGTCTCCAAGTGACACTTCCGGCCGAAATCTCCGCCCTTAATCTCCGAGATCCTAAGGACTGCCGCTACGACATCGTTTCGCTCGGCGAAGTCATGCTTCGACTCGACCCGGGCGAGGGTCGCATTCGTACCTCCCGTAATTTTCACGCCTGGGAAGGCGGTGGCGAGTACAACGTCGCACGAGGCCTACGCAGAGCCTTCGGCAAACGAGCTGCCGTGGTCACGGCACTAGCCGATAACGAGGTCGGCCGACTAATCGAAGACTTCATCATGACCGGCGGCGTTGACACCGAGTTCATCAAATGGGTCCCCTACGACGGAATCGGTCGCGAAACCCGAAACGGCCTAAACTTCACCGAACGAGGATTCGGCGTACGCGGAGCCGTCGGAGTCTCCGATCGGGCCAACACTGCTGTCTCGAAGCTTGAGCCCAACGATGTTGACTGGGACCACCTCTTTGGTGACCTGGGTGTTCGCTGGCTCCATACTGGAGGAATCTACGCCGCCCTCTCGGAGCAGGCTTCCAAGACAGTTCTTGCCGCCGTTAAGGCAGCCAAGAAACATGGCACCGTCGTCTCTTACGACCTCAACTACCGCCCGTCTCTATGGAAAGCTATCGGAGGGAAGTCCCGCGCCCAAGAGGTAAATAAAGAAATTGCTCCCAACATTGATGTCATGATCGGGAACGAGGAGGACTTCACCGCCTCCCTCGGATTTGAAATCGAGGGCACCGATGAACACCTGAAGGAGCTGCAGGTCAACGGCTTCGCTACGATGATCGAGAAAGTTGCAGAAACCTACCCAAACTTCAAGATCATCGCCACGACCATGCGCACAGTCCGGACGGCCACTCTCAATGATTGGGGGGCGATCGCTTGGTCACGTCCAACAGGAGTTCTTCAATCAACCCACCGTGACAACCTCGAAATCCTCGACCGCGTAGGTGGCGGTGACTCATTTGCATCAGGACTGATCTTTGGACTGATGGAAGGCGAACCATTACAGACGGCGCTCGAATACGGTGCCGCACACGGCGCACTCGCCATGACCACTCCGGGCGACACTTCGATGGCCACCGCCAACGAAGTGAAGAACCTTGCAGCGGGAGGCTCGGCACGGGTCAATCGCTAGTTAGATTCAGTTCAGCGTTGAGGTCCGGGTCTCCAGAGCAATTTGATCCGCGTCCAACCTGTCCAGTGCAGCGCCAACGGCATCGGGATTGAAACTGCCCTCATCATTTGCGTCTAGGAGGGCCTCACGCTGAGCAATGATGAGCTCCACCGCGTACTCGCGAGATAAATCCGCAAAAAGACGCCGGTGTTCGGGAGATGCCTGGAGACGCTCGCGGAGAGCCAGAGACATAGCACGTTCGTGAGCCTCGTTCTCCTCTCCCGGTTCGAACCCGTCTTGTTTCTCAAGTAGCTCAGTGATCGCAGGCGGGGTTGGCACACTGCGAGCGGCGCGGCGCATGAGGCCTCTGATTTCAACCTCTTCTTCGGGGTCTATTCCCTCCTCCTCCGCTGGCTTCACAAGTCTGACCACCAGTCCCAGGGTGCCCCCCTGAATTAGCAAAGAAGCGGCTGCGACCAGGAAGGCGACAAAGACCAGAAATGACCGGTGAGGGGTGTTGAGCGGTAGAGTCTGGGCCGCTGCCAGGGTGATGGCTCCTCGCATCCCCGCCCAGATCATGACGGTGCCTTCCCGAGGACCGAGCGGATGCTCGATGTAGTAATCCAGGTCAGAGATGCTCCGGCTCAGCCTGTGGCGCAACTTGCTGAGCCTTTGCGCTGCTGCGGGACCAGTAATGGGCGCAACCTCTGAAATGGACGTGGCATCATTGATCCGTTTCGAAGCTCGTTCCAGATAGTCACGCTGTTCAGACCGCCTTTTCGATCTTCGTGCCAGCCAGGCAAGGAGAGCGGCGATTATGAATGAGCGCACCACAAGCGTCGTCGCCAAAGCAACCGCCGCCACGGCAACCGCCAGCTTCCAGCCAAAAGAGTCAGCTTCAAGATCTTCCACGATGGCGGTGAGCTCCAAGCCCATAAGAAGAAAGACTGCCGATTCCAGCATGAGCATCAGAGCATTCCACGTCGCTTGGCTGGAAGTTCGTTGAGTTGGTGTGAGCTTCCGCGGAGCCTGGTGGCTAACGACCAGACCGGCAACCACTGCCGCCACGAGACCCGAGCCGTGCAGATGCTCTGCGGGTAAGAATGCTAGAAACGGCGTTGCTAAGGAGAGCAGCGTGTCCGGAGTCGCCTCGCGCACCTTCGAACGGAGCCAAATCATTAGTCGGCCGACAAGCCAGCCAACGATCACGGCGACAACGACAGCCAAGACAAAATCGAGGACCACCTTGCCTGCACTGATCTGACTGGTCATCGCGCCGACCGCCGAGCCGAGGATGACCAGGGCCGAGGCATCGTTAATGAGGCCCTCGCCGTTCAGCACTGCAACCACACGGCGGGAGACCCCGGCCTCCTTGACAATGGATGTCGCTACAGCGTCCGTTGGACTGACTATTGCCCCCAGAGCAATAGCTGCGGCAATTCCGATTCCTGGAACCATCTTGTCTACAAAGAAGCCAACCACTGCGGCGGAGATTGCAACAAGAACCACTGCGAGTACGCTAATCGGGGCGAGGTTTCGCCGGAAATCGGACCCGGGCATGTTGACCGCGGAGGAATAGAGAAGCGGCGGAAGGATGATCATCAGTACGAGGTCCGGTTCCACCTCGACCTCTGGCATGCCGGGAATCAATGCGACAGCACCGCCCATTAAGAGCAGCAGGATGGGGGCAGCAATCCCGATCCGGTCGGCGAATAGCTCAGCAGCCGCAACTACGAACAACGCGGCGATTACGATGATCAGGACGTTTGCCATGGGCCTACTTTATCGGTCCGTGTCGACACCGACCGCTATTACCGGAACTGCGACCGACTGTTCCTCGTGTGAGTGCTCACGACTGAAGATCCAGCGGCGCTGAACTACGAAACTGAGTCCGAAACAGCCCACGTCCAGTGTTACCTTCGCTAACCACGCTGCCAGCCCGAGGAACGTCAGAATCTCAACACCGGCAACCGTGATAGAAAGCAGCAAGACTGCGAGAGCGCTGTACTGGACGACTTGCCGCCTGGTTCGGCCTCTTGAAGTATCGCCGAAGACCTTGTGCTTGTTTGCCAGGAAGTTCACGCTTCCCGAAAGAATGCGCGACATCACCACTGAGAAGCTGAGCCCGATCGCCCCAGAAAAGCCCATCACACTTGAGAGCATCAAGAAAACGAACATCTCTAGCGCCCAAGAGCCGAGTCCGACGACAGCGAAGGAGATCAGAGGCCAGAACACCCGAAACGAATCCGCAACGGGACCTTGCCTTGAAAAGCCCGGACTCCCGGCATAGTGGCGTCAGGCCAAGCGTGTGCCATATCTGCCACTTTTGCGATGTCCGCGGGACGATGTTGGCCGTCCGAATCAGCGCATACAACCACCTCGTCTGGAGCGTTCTCCATGCACCAATGAAAACCCGTGCGTAGCGCGAACCCCTTGCCACGATTCACCTCGTACCCGATCACCGTGACGTTTCGTCCTTCGAGTGCATTGAAGACGCACTGGTAGGCCGGGCCGGAGCCGTCGTCGACAATCAGAATGTGCGTATCGGGCAACTCGCTTTGGAGTGAGTCGACAAGTTCCGCTAGTGCCGGAGTTGGTTCCAGACTTTAGCAAACGTAAACTCAAAGGCGACTATGCTCTGGGCCTGGAACGCCAATGTCCTTCGATCCAGGTCCCGTCACGATGATGCCCAGAGACCCATACCTGTCCCACTCTGCTCGTCTGACTAACCCTCGCCGCCGGTTGGGTCCATCTCTCGATCGTGAGCACGTCGGCGGTCATAGCGCCAATAGTCGGTTCGATTGAAGCGCCAATAGTCTCCGGAAGTCTTTTGATACGATCCGAGATCGGAATGTCAGGTATCTCAGATAGAGCTTCCGCAAGAAGTTCCGGGAGTCGTTCGCCTACGGCACGTATGGTTCCCAGAAAGTCAGTTCTGCGTATCCCAAGGACATCTGAGGTTCGCGCAGCATTACGTCCATCGATTCCTCGAATCCGATATTCTTTGCCGTACTTCATTCCCATCTTGCCTCTGAAATGCACCGTGCTATCGGGATACACCGCGTAGGCGGAGATCAGGTCGTAGAAGGGGGCCAACCGCACTTGATTGCCCACAAGGAGGATCGAATAGTTCTTCCCATGGCCATCTATCCCTCCGGCTACCAGGTTGAATGCTAGGGCATTGGAGAATGATGTCCTGTCTGCTTCGAAGTTAGTGGAGTTGGCGCTCAATAGGGCTACAGCGTCGGCAACTGATGGCCCGCCATCCGATTCATACTTCTTCTGGGGAAATATGGAAAGCGCTTGGCAGAGGTCTTCCTGGTGAATTCTCTTGACATTGCCATCGGCTGTAACGAGTCTGTCGTACCTGGTCGTTACAAAAGCATACGTGTCGCCGAATGGCAAAATATCTACATCAGCGACTCTGAGCCCGAGTTTTTTTGCCGCACGCATGGTGATGAATTCTGCAACCTGATCGTCAAACCCAAGATTCTTAGTTCCCTGCATTCCGGGCTTGACTATATGAGTGCTAGGTGCCGGTCCACTTGGTTCAAACCACCTGTCCTCAATGCGTGCAAGTGCGAACTTCGATTGCTGTCCGGCAAGTGAGAAGTGGATGGCCTCATCTGCGCTTGGGGCCCATGCCTGGTCGCTTTCTTGAATCCCACGTATACGTCGAGCTATCTCGTCGTCACTGAGTTCCTCATATCCGCCCACCGTTTCGGGTTCGGTGCCTTCAGGAACAATCTGCACTGCACCCGGAGCATCAGCGCCCATGTGTCTGAGGAGCGTAAAAGCGTCTGTGCGATGCTCCCCAAAATGTGACGCCCAAGCAGCCCTTGTGTCGTCACCCTCCGGGACCAGGTTTTCGATCCACGGGGTGACTGTATCTGGTCCGTGTGCGACCCGGTCCTTGGCTATTGCTGTCGATACCGGAGGGGTCCTTTCCGCCAAGTAATCTTCGCTATAGACGAATTCGACTCCGTTTCCCCGCCCACGGTGGAGCTGCCCCGCGAACCGGTTTTCTACCCACAAATCTTGGGTGTTTTCGTCGCTCATTGGTCCCCCAATATCGTCGCGATGATATCGGAGTCCTCTTCGAGAAACGGCTCAAGAACGAGGGCGTAGCCAAGTGCCTTCGCAACACTAATAACAGCGGGCAATGTCGGCATGATTTCCTGCCGTTCTACACCAGTCACCCATTTCCGAGATCTCCCGGCTCTCTTTGCCAATTCCTCTTGGGTGAGGCCACGCTCAATGCGGGTACGACGCACGAAGTCGGCAAAGGCGTCCGCGGTGGCGATTGGTATATCCATGTCCACTAAACCTCCCATATCGAGTTATGGGCATCATATTAGCCATAGATGCCAATGTCTAGTATGTTTCCCATATCCTGAGCCAGAGACCATTTTATTTGTGAACATAGCCGACCACTGGGCTTAAGATTCAGGCACACACATTCAAAGCTGCTTCGACACCAGCGAAAGGACAGACCATGACAACTGTTAAGGCCTACGGAGCAGTCAATGCCACCGATCCCCTGGTCCCCATGACCGTTGAGCGCCGCGAGGTTGGCCCTCACGACGTTTTGATCGACATCGACTATGCGGGCATCTGTCACTCAGACATCCACACGATCCGCGCCGAGTGGGGACCGATTACTTACCCCCAGGTTGTTGGACACGAGATTGTTGGACACGTCGTCGCAGTGGGAAGTGACGTCACCAAACACAAGGTTGGCGATTTGGTAGGGGTTGGATGCCAGTCGAACTCCTGTCGTACCTGCGCTCAATGCCAGCAAGGACACGACCAGTACTGTCTAGCTGGAAACACACAAACTTACGGTAGTGTCGACGAGGATGGCACCATCACCCAGGGTGGCTACTCCGAAGCTGTCGTAACAAACGAGGACTATGTACTCGCTATTCCTGACGGACTCGATCCCGCGAAGACCGCTCCCCTGCTCTGCGCTGGCATCACGACCTACTCGCCCCTAAAGCACTGGAATGCCGGACCCGGCGTACGTGTAGGGATCGTTGGCATGGGTGGCCTCGGACATATGGGAGTCAAGCTGGCCGTTGCCCTGGGTGCCGATGTCACTGTGCTATCGCGAGGCACAAGGAAGAGGGAGGATGCGCTCTCCTTCGGAGCCAACGCTTACGTGGACACCACTGACTCCGAAGCGATGGACCGCGTGCGCGGTAGTTTCGACCTGCTCATCAACACTGTCTCCGCCGGTCTCGATATCACCACCTACCTCGATCTTCTCGACGTGGATGGAGCACTGGTGAACGTCGGAGCGCCCGAGCGGCCCTTCTCCGTACCCGCCTTCTCCCTCATTCCCGCCAGACGCACGCTCGCGGGATCCACCACAGGAGGCATCCCGGAGATTCAAGAAATGCTTGAGTTTTGCGCACAGCGAGGGATACACCCCGAAACCGAACTGATTTCGGTCGATCAAATCAACGAGGCGTGGCAGCGCGTCCTCTCCGCAGATGTACGCTATCGATTCGTGATAGACACAAAGACATTCAGCTAACCGCCCCGCTGACTTGGCCCGAACACGAACTGACGCTCGCTATCCCCAGAGGTTTATCCCAGAATCCACCGCGAACTGGTCGATAGCGACGAGTTCATCTGCCGAGAATTCCATGTTGTTCAGCATCCCGAGATTCATATCCAGCTGCTCCACGGACGAAGCACCGGAGACCAATGACGTCACCCTCGGGTCACGAAGGGCCCACGCGAGCGCCATCTGGGACAGCGTCTGACCCCTTTCCTCGGCAATCGCGTTGAGTCCGCGAATCCGGGCAAGCACCTCGTCGCTAAGGTGCGTCTTCGGCAACGACCCGCCGCGTGTCATCCGAGAACCCTCCGGGACCCCTTTCAGATAGCGGTTTGTGAGTAATCCCTGCGCCAGCGATGAGAAAGCGATGATCCCCATTCCCTCATCACTGCATGCGTCGATGAGTCCTTGCTCAATCCAACGGTTCAACATCGAATAGCTCGGTTGGTGGATGAGGAGAGGTGTCCCGAGTTCCCTCGCGATCTGCGCCGCTTCTCTCGTCTGCTCCGCGGAGTAGGAGGAAATCCCGACGTAGAGTGCCTTGCCCGAACGCACTGCATGGTCAAGGGCCATCATGGTTTCTTCGAGGGGCGTGTCGGGGTCGAACCTGTGTGAATAGAAGATATCTACATAATCCAGGCCCATCCTCTTAAGCGATTGGTCGAGGGATGCAAGCACGTACTTACGGGTCCCACCGCCCTGTCCGTAAGGCCCAGCCCACATGTCGTAGCCGGCTTTCGTTGAGATCAGCAGTTCGTCGCGGAAGGGTCGTAGGTCTTGGCGCAGGAAGGTTCCAAAGTTGGTCTCTGATTGACCATACGGAGGACCATAGTTGTTCGCCAGGTCGAAGTGGGTGATGCCAGCATCGAAGGCTCTTCTAATAATGGCGCGCTGGGTCTCCATCGGATGACCGTCGCCGAAGTTCTGCCACAGGCCCAATGACAGCGCTGGGAGCTTCAGTCCGGATTTGCCACAGAACCGATATTGCATGCGACCGTCGTAGCGGTCAGAATCAGGAATATATGTGGGATACATACCCCAATAATGCGACAAGAGAGCTACGCATGTGAACAGTGCATAGGAAGAAGGGCGATGGCACCTGATTTGAACCACTCCCGAACACTTCGATTGGTTTGACCGCAGTGGCAGGGGGCCACAAAGGGTAACGTCGCGGTGCTCTCACCAGAGGCTCTGCTTGCCCGGGCTCTAAGTGGCTGCGCAAACGGCGCGAAGGTACTTGATGCGATTTTCCCCGAGCACGCGGGCCCGACCGATTCCGCCCCTTGGTCACAGTCTCACCGTCCCGATTTCGTGGTGGTAACTTGCCTCGCATGGCGCTATCTAGTTCTCGACCGACCCTGCTGGTCTCAGGGGTCGCTGAGCGTCGCAGTGATAACGAGCGTGAAACCGGGCTAACCCGACGCCTCATCGACAGCGTCATTCGGTCAGCTAGCCGCCGCTGGAATGTGATCGTGTCCTGGGGCGAAACAGACGGTGTCGAGATCTCGACATGGAAGTTCGAGAAGGCTGATGCCCTGCTGATCATGGGTGGTCCCGACGTCACTCCGTCCCTCTATGGCGGTCCCGATAGCTATCTGCACGAGGAGAAGCATTACCGTCTGGCGGACGACTCCCAAATTGCGCTGGTTCGGGAAGCGGTTGAACGAGGATTGCCCATGCTGGGGATTTGCCGCGGTATGCAGATCCTCAATGTCGCCCAGGGTGGGAACCTCGTCCAGGACATTTCGGAGCGCGAGGGACACGCTGTTCCTGACCTGTGGAAGGACTATTCGTTTGCCAGACACCCTGTTTCGGTGACTGCCGGATCAAATCTGGCAGACGCACTAGGTGGGCGTACTGGACGTGACCTGGGCCTGAGAACCCTCGTACACAGTGCACACCACCAGGCGGTAGATACCCTCGGTGAGGACCTGCGCGTGGTGGCTTGGGCAGATGACGGAACTCCTGAGGCTGTCGAACACACGAACCTCCCAATCTTCGGCGTCCAGTGGCACCCGGAGGACCCGGACACGGACCCGGCGGGCCTGAACCTTCTTCTGGCCCGCCTCCGCCAGGAGACAAGAACCAAGACCCCGGTCACCTAACGTGTCCGTCTACACTCATGGGCATCACGAGTCCGTTCTGCGTTCGCATCGCACCCGGACCGCCCAGAACTCTGCCAGGTATCTGCTCCCTAACCTGAGACCAACCGATCACCTGCTCGACGTTGGAGCTGGCCCTGGAACGATCACCGCCGACTTCGCCGAGTTGGTTGACCGTGTTACCGCTACGGAAACTGGTACGCAAGAGCTCGCGATCTCCCAGGCCACAATCGCCGAACGGGGCCTCGAGAATGTCGATTTCTCCGTTGCGGATGTCCATAGTCTCCCGTTCGGGGACGACACATTCGATGTCGTTCACGCGCACCAGGTCCTGCAGCACGTTGCGGATCCAGTCGAAGCACTAAAGGAGATGGCACGCGTGGCCAAGCCAGGCGGGATCATTGCGGTACGGGACAGCGACTACGCGGGATTCTGTTGGTGGCCAGAGTTGCCTGAACTAGATGTGTGGTTGGAGGTGTATCGGTCCGCCGCGCGTGCAAACGGAGGCGAACCTGACGCCGGTCGCCGACTTCTCTCATGGGCGCACGCAGCTGGACTGAAGGATGTGGAGGCCTCCTCGTCCACCTGGTGCTACGCGAGCCCAGACTCGCGCCTCGCGTGGGGCGGAATGTGGGCGGACCGAATCCTGAATTCGGCGATCGCGACCCAGCTGGTAGAACAACGCCTCGCCTCCCCCACCGATCTTCAGAACATCAGCGATGCCTGGATCAGGTGGGCCGAGGACGAGGACGGTTGGATTTCCATCCCTCACGGGGAGCTCATCTGTCGAATCCCGCTCGACTGAGTCGAGTTAAGGTACGCAGTCAGTTTGATTATGATCTCCGCATGATGCTCGTTGTGGACGGCGTGTGATTTGAACTCCTACCCGCGTCCAGCTTCGTCGCAACGTCTTGCATGCAAGGTAAATGAGGACGAGAATGGAGCCATGGACATAGCCCAGCACGAGACCCGCCTGGATGAGGCGGTCTGCCTGGCGATGTACACCGCGACGAACGCGACCGTGCAGCTGTATCGCGAACTACTTGCCCCGTGGGGGCTGACATATCAGCAACTGATGGTGCTTGGCGTGCTATGGCAGGAGCCTGATGTCACCCCTGGCCGGATAGCCGAGGTGATGATGCTGGATTCCAGCACCGTCGCAGGACTGCTCAAACGACTCCAGGATGCGGAGCTCGTTCGGCGTGAGCCCGACCCTGCAGACCGGCGACGGGTACAGGTCATCCCGACCGAGCGCAGTTGGCAGATCGCGGGCGAGCTTGGCTGGCTGGAAGCGTGCCTCGCGGAGGCGGTCGGCCTGCCCCGCGAGCAAGCCGCAGACCTCATCGACCGGCTGCATCGGCTCCGCGAGTCGGTGGTGAAGTATCCGCGCCCGCAGACCGGGCCGCACACAGAGATAGGAAGATCATCATGAACCTCAACGAGATCGAAGTCACCACCCTGAAGGGCGAACACACCACGTTCGGCGAGCTCAGCGACGGAAAGGTCGCGCTCGTTGTCAACGTCGCCTCCCGCTGCGGCCTGGCTCCACAGTACGAGCAACTCGAGGAACTACAGCGCACCTACGGCGACAAGGGCTTCACTGTGATCGGATTCCCGAGCAACCAGTTCCTGCAAGAACTCGGCAACGCCGAGGACATCGCCGAGTACTGCTCGGCGACCTGGGGTGTTACGTTCCCGATGACCGAGAAGATCAGGGTCAACGGCAAGAACGCCCACCCCCTGTACCGGAAACTGACCCAGACACCCGACGAGGCCGGTAAGGCCGGACGGGTGACGTGGAACTTCGAGAAGTTCCTCGTCAGCCCCGACGGACGCATCAAGCGATTCCGCCCCAAGACACTTCCCAACGCACCAGAGATCGTCGATATCATCACTGAATGGACCACCGAACTCAGAGAATAGGCTGCTGATCGGGTCGATCAGCGCGGACCGGACCTCCGGGGAGAAAACCAAGCCCACGACCACTATCTCAAAAGCAGCATCTACTGTGTCCAATGCGGCTCCCATCTCTCACGCCCGTAGTTCACCATGCCCGCTTGACAGAGCATCGCTACACGTCAGATGTACCGGCCAGTAGGTTCGTTGCGCGCCCACACCTAAGATGGACGACATGACCCATGGGACTCTGTTGACACTCGACTTCAGCAGGTGGGACGACCCTCAACCCTCGGTTGACCTGCGCGCGGATCTGCTCGGATGGCTGAGGTTCCAACGGCACGAGTTTCAGCGCAAATGGCGCGATCTCACCCCTGAGCAGCTGGCGCAGTGGTCGATCCCGCCCATCGAGCTGTCGGTGCTCGGCCTCATCCGCCACATGCGGCAGATGGAGCACGTCCAGCTGAGCTGGGGTCTCGGCGGCGGTAGACGGATTCTTCCCTATGGCGAAGACGACTACGCCGGAGGGTCGGCGAGCACTGTCGAGGAGGACGTGCGCCTGTACTTGGATGAGGTCGTGCAGGCGGATGCGGCGATCACCGCCATGCCCGAACTCAACAGCCCAGGGATGGGGCACGGCAATCCACTCTCGCACGCGCTCGTCAAGATGATCGACGAGTACGCGCTTCATAGCGGTCAAGCTCATATGCTGCGGTTCGCAGCCCTCGGCCGGATATTGCGGTGATCGAGAGCTGGCGTTTCTGCGGTTCTGTCCTCCCGTGAGAACTGTCAACAGAGCGAGTCACATTATCGGAGGGATTGCGGCTCATGGGATTGTGGTGGGGTGTGGTTATGGGATGGTGATTGAGTTGAGGGTGGGCCAGTGGGGTTTGCCGGCGTAGAGCAGGACTCTGGTTCGGTAGTTGTTGAAGTTCCTGAATCCGTAGCCG
>JBATQJ010000056.1:0-5275 GCA_049291975.1 Scrofimicrobium sp. | reverse complement strand
GTCCTTCTGGTCGGAGCTGGCCTCGTGGCGACCAGAGACCGCTACATCGACGACGAACTACGCTGACCCCAAAAGCCGTCGGCCTCAACAAGCAAACGAGTGCCGGTCGGTAAGATTGCACTATGAGCATTTCAAACCTCGTTCCTCTTCCTCGATCAGTTAGGAAGCTCGAAGGCCCGCGCTTCCGGGCTGATACCGCCTCAGTTAGTGGTTCAGAGGAACTGGTGGTGATAGTCGAGAGAGCCGGGTTAGCGGTGGCCGGGCCTGGCGTGCCTGGTTCGGGCTCTGGCCTGATCGAACTGTCCATAGACCCGGAGTTTCACGCACACCATCCGGACCTGACGGATTCCATGGGGAATCTGGCGGAGGAGGCTTACTGGATTTCCGCCCGGGAGAACCTCGTACAAGTCACTGCGCCAACGCCGCTGGGACTCTCGCGAGCAGTAGCCACACTCGCACAACTGGTAGAGACGAATCGGGACGGAAGCCTCGGAATCCCCCAGTGCACTATTGAGGACGCGCCGAGGTATTCCTGGCGGGGAATCTCAATGGACGTTGCACGTAGTTTCTATACGATCGACGAAATGAAGACGCTGGTAGATCTACTGGCGTTCTACCGAATGAACACGTTGCATCTGCATCTGTCGGATGATCAGGGGTGGCGCTTGGAGGTTCCATCTTTGCCCCGCCTGACCGAGGTTTCAGGAGTCACTGCGGGCGAGGGCGGACGAAGCGGTTTCTACACGACCGAGGAGTTTGCGGACCTGGTCCAGTACGCATCAGATCGTGGAGTGATCGTGCTCCCCGAGTTTGATGTCCCCGGACATACCAACGCGGCAACGCACGCGTACGGAGAACTGATGCCGGACGGAAAACCGACCGATGCCTACGCGGGCGCAAAGGTCGGATTTAGCAAGCTCTACCCGGGTGTGCCTTTCACCAAAGAGTTCATGATCGATCTCTTTGAAGTCGCGGCGCTTGCCGGGAGCGGTGAATACGTTCATATCGGGGGCGATGAAGCCCTTGAACAAAGCTCGGAGGACTACAGACTTCTGGTTGAGCAGGCCGCTGCAGCAGTGGCTCAAACCGGAAAGAAGGTAGTTGGCTGGCAAGAGTCGGGAAGCGCAGACCTGCCACCGAACTCAGTGGTCCAGTACTGGAACAGCAACGTTGACCCTGACCCGGTCCTTGACGCTGTTGCAAATGGTCACAGAGTGCTTATGTCGCCGGCACCGCACGCCTACTTCGACATGATGTACGACGACTCGACGCCATACGGTCAGGATTGGGCAGGGTACATCGAGCTACCAAAGGCGTACCAATGGGATCCGGCTGAGCAACTCGCCGGTATCGACGAATCGGGCATAGCCGGGGTTGAGGCGGGGATGTGGACAGAGCGTATTCACACGCTCGACGAGTTGATGTACATGCTGCTACCTCGAATCCCCGCGCTGGCGGAGGTTGGGTGGACCCCGCAGGAGTCCCGGGACTGGGATGACTTCAAGTCCCGGATCGCTGATCACTCGGAGTATTGGGACCGATCAGGCCTGAAATGGCACCGCTCCCCGGAAGTCAACTGGAAGAGCTAGCTTTCCGCTCGGTCCCATAGCCGACAATCCTTAGCCGAGTCCCCTGACCCGCACCGATAGACAGGTAACGCAACCCTCGAGCTTCTCAAACTCAGTCATGGGGGTCGTGGTGACCGTGTACCCGAGGTTGCGCAAGAGTTCTGCAGTCTCGGGAGCTGACGCCGACATGACCAAGTCCTTGTCGCTCAAGCAGACGACCGCTGTCCCGTGTTCCTCCGGTACCGGTAGGAAACGCGGGAAGATCCCTGAGTTGTCAACGAAATCGGGGTAACCGATTACCGTTCCGTCCGGTAGTGCAGTGACGGCTGTCTTGAGGTGAAGCACTTTGGTCACCGGAACGGCTACGACTTCTGCTTCAAGCGGGGCGAGGATCTTCCTCATCTGAGCGATACCCTCGCCGTTCGTGCGCCCACCGCGACCAATATAGACGGTGTTGCCGACCTTCAGGATGTCTCCGCCGTCGACCGTGCCAGGAGCCTTGATCTGATTAAGTGAGCAGCCCAGTTCCTCCACGGTGGCGCGAGTCCCGTCAATCTCGGGCTTCCGAGAGTCGGCCCCCGGCCTGGTGGAAACGGCAACGTTCTTGAACATGAGGACCGTATCTTCAACAAAAACCGCGTCTGGGCAGTCATCGGCCGGTGTCACCTCGACGGTCTCCCACCCGTGAGCCTGAAGGATAGAGACGTAGGCTTCCCACTGCTCCATCGCAAGGGGAAGATCGACGTCAACCTTCTCAATGTTGTCAGTAAGGCCCTCGTTCAAACGAGGGCCGGGGCGACGAACTAGGGCAATCTTGGACATTTCAAAACTCCTATGAAGATGACTGTTCTATTGTGGCTGCTTTTCTATGTGGCGCGAGAAAGAGTCGACTAGGACCAAAGCGTCCCCGCATCATGGCGCTTCTGTAGGTCCGAGTTCTTCCTCGCCCAGAGGAAATAGAACGACAGAGCGACAATCATCCAAACAGCGAAAGCAGCCCAGGTGATCTTCCCGAGACCGTGCATGACGTACAGGCAAGCGACAATCGAGAGGATCGGAGTCAGCGGATAGAAGGGAACCTTGAAGCCCCTCTTCAGATTCGGCGCAGTCTTACGGAGGACCATCACCCCGATTGAGACCAGAAGGAATGCGGAAAGAGTACCGATAGATGTCATATCTGCCAGAATTCCAATCGGGAGGAATCCCGCAAGAATCGATACTGCGATCGCTACAACCCAGGTGTTGACAGTGGGAACACGAGTTTTCGGATGAACCCGTGAGAAAGCCTTCGGGAGCAGACCGTCTCTTCCCATCGAGTAGAGGATGCGAGTCTGACCGTAGAGACAGATCAGGGTGACCGAGAAGATTGAGATGACTGCGCCGAGGGCCAATACGGTGCCCGGCCACGAGGAGCCAGTCACGTTCTCAACAATCTGTGCTAGCCCGGCCTGTTGTCCCTCGAACTTTGTCCAGTGCTGGGCTCCTAGCGCCGAAACCGCAACGAGCAGGTAGATCCCCGTAACGACAATCAGAGCGAGGATCAGCGCGCGTGGAACTGCCTTCTGGGGGTCTTTGACCTCGTCCCCGGTCGTGGCGACCGCATCGAGGCCGATGAACGAGAAGAAGATTGATCCGGTTGCGATGGAGACGCCGGCAACGCCCATCGGAGCGAAGTTAGAGAAGTTGTCGGCGTTGAAAGCCGTGAAAGCGACGCCCGAAAAGGCGACGAGGACCGTGATCTTCGTGATCACCATAATTGTGTTGGCAACCGCGGATTCGGAGGCACCTCGCAACAGAAGTACGAAGCACATGAGAACCAGAATCACGGCGGGAAGGTTCACGATTCCGCCAGTCTCGGGCGAGTTAAGTAGCGCGTGGGGCAGGTCCGTGCCAAAGACGTTGTGGATTAGTAAGGCAACGTACTCAGACCAGCCGACTGCGACGGCGGCCGCGGAGACACCATACTCCAGGATCAGGCATGCACCGACAACAAACGCAGCCAACTCGCCCATAGTTGCGTAGGTATATGAATACGATGACCCGGATGAGGGTATTACAGAAGCGAGCTCCGCGTAGCAGACCACGGTCAGCCCAGCGACAAGCGCCCCTAAAAGAAAAGAGACGACAACGGCCGGGCCGGCCTCCGGGACAGCTTCGGAAAGAATGAAGAATATGCCGGTGCCGACCGTTCCACCGACACCGATCATGGTCAGGTGGAAAGTACTGAGAGACCGCTTAAGCGTGATTTCACCGGGAAGAACGTGTCCGTCTTTGGTTTCAACTGCGGGTTCGTCGAACTGGTGAATATCGGCGGGTAGGTCCTCTGAGTGGACGCCGGCTGGGACGCGTCGACGTAGTAGCTGTTGGCTCAGCGTCAGATCTGACATGCTCGACATCGCGCGCCTACCATCCCGGCATCATGATCGAAGGCTAGATGTCGACACTGACACCATGCACCGACTCAGTGCAGAGTATGACTAGAACGGCCGAGGGCAGCTTCGCTTCTCGCATTCTGGGAACTGAGGGTGAGGGTCCCGTCTCCCTGGTCTGCGCTGATTGAGCCTGGGCCAGTTCTTGGGCTCTCATCTGGAGCTGGATCCCCATGACAGCGGCACAAAAACCGGGGGTTCATGGTCGTGTGGGCTTGGGGGCTAATTGGTTTGTGCCCCGACCGTGGTTTTGGTCGGGGCACAAACGCTTACGTGTAATTTGCGGGGGGGTGCTAGTCTCCCACACTCTCTCGGGTGTAGTACCTTCGCCGCTGCGGGGCTTAGCTTCCGGGTTCGGAATGGGGCCGGGCGTTTCCCCCGTGCTGTGCCCCCCGCAAAATCTTATTTCACCTTTACTGCTCCCACACCCGCTGACACGCCTCGCGTCAGTGTGTGTGGGGTGGGTTGGTGCTGAGTTTGTATAGTGGTCGTTTTGGTTGTCTTGTGTTTTGTGTGCTCGTTCTTCGTGTTTTGTTTGGTTTTAGTGTCGGCCGATTAGTGCCAGTTAGCTCTTGAACACCTCACGGTGCTTCCACTCCTGGTCTATCAACCCCATAGTCTCTGGGGGGCCTTCACACACAAAATGTGTGTTGGAAACTTAATCTTAGAGGTGGTTTCCCGCTTAGATGCTTTCAGCGGTTACCCTGCCCGAACGTAGCCAACCAGCCCTGCCCCTGGCGGGACAACTGGTATACCAGAGGTTCGTCCGTCCCGGTCCTCTCGTACTAGGGATAGGTCTCTGCAAGTTTCCTGCGCGCGCAGCGGATAGGGACCGAACTGTCTCACGACGTTCTAAACCCAGCTCGCGTACCGCTTTAATGGGCGAACAGCCCAACCCTTGGGAGCGACTACACCCCCAGGATGCGACGAGCCGACATCGAGGTGCCAAACCACGCCGTCGATATGAACTCTTGGGCGGGATCAGCCTGTTATCCCCGGGGTACCTTTTATCCGTTGAGCGACACCCCTTCCACACGGGGGTGCCGGATCACTAGTTCCGACTTTCGTCCCTGCTCGACATGTCTGTCTCACAGTCAAGCTCCCTTTTACACTTACACTCAAAACCTGGTTACCAACCAGGCTGAGGGAACCTTTGAGCGCCTCCGTTACCATTTAGGAGGCAACCGCCCCAGTTAAACTACCCACCAGGCACTGTCCCCAAGCCGGATCACGACTCAAGGTTAGATGCACACTAGCCTCAGAGTGGTATTTCACCAA
>JBATQJ010000055.1:0-8695 GCA_049291975.1 Scrofimicrobium sp. | reverse complement strand
TGACTATTCCGCCCAGCATGTATCCGGCGTAGGAACGCAGGTAGCCTGTTTCAGTCCAGGACGCGGCCTTGCCGAACAGGGTCGTCAACTTACCGACTCCGTTTACGGCACCGTCGATGCCGTACTTATCCGCTGCGGTAACACCCTTCATGATGGCAACTGACGGAGCCATCGCAACTGCCTCATTGAACTGGTCCTGGTAGAAGTCTGCGCGAACAGCGTTGGTGAAGGAATTGCCCGCGGGAATCGCCTCCGGTACGGGCTCTTTCGCATACATCCACCAGGCCAAGAGTGCCGACGCAACGACAAGAACCAGAGTGATGATCTGAATGGCCAGCACCGGCATTACCGGCTCAGCATGAACCGTCGAACCGATAGCTGGGGTGAGCCAGTTGATGAACGTATCGTTTATCGCCAACAACCCGCCGAGGCACAGAGAGAACACCGCCAAGATGATCATGGGAACCGTCATTATCGGCTTCGACTCATGCGGGTGCATGGGGCCCCCGTCGACATCATCGGTCCAGCGCGCCTTGCCCGAGAAAGTCATGAAGAACATGCGGGACATGTAGAACGAGGTCAATCCGGCCGCAAACATCGTGACCAACCCGAAGACCCATCCAATCCACGGAACATCAGCGTTGCCAAAGTTGCCGGTTGCGAACGCCGCCTCAATGATTCGGTCTTTCGACCAGTAACCCGAGAAGGGAGCGATACCCAGGATTGCGAGCCAGCCAGCCATGAACGTCAACCAGGTGACCGTCATGAACTTCTTCAGTCCGCCAAACCGACGCATGTTGACCTGATCGTTCATGGAGTGCATTACCGAACCAGCACCAAGGAACATCAGCGACTTGAAGAAACCGTGAACAAAGAGGTGGAAGATCGCAAACGCCCAACCAATCGGCCCCAGTCCAGCTCCGAGCATCATGTAACCGACTTGAGACATTGTCGAGGCAGCGAGAGCCTTCTTGATGTCGTCCTTTGCCATACCGATAATGGCTCCGAGCAGCAGCGTCACCAGACCGACTACGGCGACAGCACTCATCGCAATCGGCGCGGCGATAAATACCGCGCCCGAACGAACAATCAGGTAGACACCGGCCGTAACCATCGTTGCCGCGTGGATCAGGGCGGAGACCGGAGTAGGACCGGCCATCGCGTCACCAAGCCATGCCTGCAATGGATACTGCGCTGACTTTCCGCAGGCGGCAACAAGCAGGAAGACACCTATGACTGTCGCACTTGTCTGGCCGACGCTCGTCACCCCTTGATTTACAACCGTGAAGTCGGTCGAGCTGAAGTAGGCGACCATCGCCATCATGGCGATCAAGAAACCGACGTCACCAACGCGGTTCATAATGAAAGCTTTCTTAGCCGCGGTGGCATTCGCGGGAATGTGGTTCCAGAACCCGATCAGCAGGTAGGAACACAGACCGACGCCCTCCCAGCCGAGGAAGATCATGGTGTAGGAATCGCCCATGACCAAGACCAGCATTGCAGCAATGAACAGGGCCATGTAAGCAAAGAAGCGACGCTTATTCGGATCATGTTCCATGTATCCGACCGAATACACCATGATGAGCGAGCCAACGAAGGTCACCAGCATCAGGAAAGTCATTGATAGGGGGTCGATGAGGATCCCGAAGTCAACGTTCAGTGACCCTGCGGGCATCCAGCTGAAGAGTGTTGTCTGGAAACGACGTTCAGAGGGGGCGGCCTGAAGCATCTGGATCAGGATTGCCACGCCCAGTCCGAAGCTAAACCACGAAGCGGCGACAGCCAACCAGTGGCCCCATTTGTCAGACCTGCGTCCAAGTAGCAGAAGGATTCCGGCGACAACCGCGGGGACCACAAACATAAGCCATGCGAAAGCGGCGGGTCCGGTCGCGACCTGGTAGTCGACCGGAGCGGTCCAATCCGCCCGGGATGAGAGTATTGCGTTCACTTATCCCCCTAGTTCCGCAGCGCCGTAGCTTCGTCAAGGTCGGTTGAGGCCCGAGACTTGAAAATCTCCACCACAATCGATAGGCCAACCACGACTTCGGCTGCCGCTACGACCATCACGAAGAAGGCGGTGACTTGGCCGCCGACATCGCCGAACACGCGAGCAAACGCGATGAAAACCAGGTTTGCCGAGTTGAGCATCAGTTCGACGCCAAGGATCGAGATGATGGTGGACTTGCGAACAACGACGGTGACTGCTCCGATCGAGAACAGCACCATGGCCAGTGCAATGTAGTACGCGAGGCTCACTTCTGATCCTCCAGATCTTCCTTACGAACCTGGCTTAGGCCCGTCGGTGCAGCTTCACCACGCATACCCCATGCCTTGGACTGCTGCACCTTGACATCATTGCCCCAGCGGCTGACGGAACGGTCCTCGCTACGTGCCAGGCGAAGGGCCTCGGCAATTCCCGGTTCAACCTCATGAAGCGGCTTTTCGAGACCGCGCAACTTCAGGACCCTTGGAATCGACTCTTCAGCAATCTCAAGAGTGTCACCCGCGATTGCCGGATTGTCCACGGCGTTAGAGGACGCGTAAACACCGGGCGATGGAAGCTGTCCGATGTGTCGACCCTTGTTCTTGTACGCGGTCATTCGTGCCCTGGCAACGCTACGTTGGGAGAGCTTCGGACCGAGCTGGTCAGAGTGAGTCAGTAAGACTGCGCCGATCGCCGCTGTGATGAGCAGGGCCGCAGTCACCTGTATGGTCATCCAATGCTCTTGGAACAGATTGGCCGCTAGCGCCGTAATCGGTTCATTCGAGTAAGGATCGAATGGCATTTTTCCGGGTCCGGGAACCCTCGAGGCAAACACTGTCGAAACCAGGAGCACGGCCAGTCCCACGCCACCAAGAATCGCAGCAATGATGTAACCCCGTCGTTGCTCCATGTAACCATCGGACGCCCCCACGCCAATCATCATGATGACAAAGAGGAACAGCATCAAAATCGCGCCCGTGTACACAATCACTTGGACGGCTCCATTGAACGGAGCTTGAAGCATGAAGAAGACAATGGCCATGCCAATCATGACCAGGACCATTGAAAGGACGGCGTAGGCGGCCTTCTTGAAGAAAAGCAGGCCCAGTGCCCCTGCCACCATAAAGGCGGCGGTGATCCAGAACAGCGCAGCTTCTCCCGCGCTACCCATCTGGGGCCATCCCAGAGAGGCCACGTCAGTCATCGGAGCCCTCCTTCGCATTTGTGCGTGCATCAATCGGGCGTGCAGTCTCGAGCGACGGATCGTCAGGGCGGTGGTGCTTCACCCAGTCAATCTGTTCCTGGGTCGAGCCCTTGACCTCGCCCTCGTAATAGTCGATGTCGCTCATTCCCTCAACCATTGGGTGTGGGGCGGCGACAGCGCCCTCGGGAAGAGAAGCGAGAAGCATGTCCTTGTCATAGATGTCATCAAGACGCGTGTATTCGGCCAACTCGAAGTCATCACCCATGGTCAGCGCTCGCGTCGGGCAGGCTTCAATGCAGAACCCACAGAAGATGCAACGCAGGTAGTTGATCTGGTAGACCCGTCCATACCGTTCTCCCGGAGAATGTTGCTCTTCGGGGGTGTTTGACGCCGCCTCGACAAGGATGGCATCAGCGGGACATGCCCAAGCACAAAGTTCGCAACCAATGCACTTCTCTAGGCCGTCCTCGTACAAATTGAGGTGGTGCCGACCGTGGAAACGCGGCTGCAACTGCGCAGGTTCGAACGGATATTGCTCCGTCTCCGCTTTACGGAACATCGAAGAGAACGTGACACCGTATCCAGCGGCGGGCGCCAGCAGGGAACCAATGGGGCCGCGAGGGTCGTGCTCGTAGAGAAGCTCGCCCTCCTTTGAGGCCTTAGCCGGCGTGGCGAGCTCCTTATCGGCGTCAACTCCGGCCTGGAGGTCTTGCGCAACATCCTCTATGTCCTGTTGTTCTTCGCGCTTCTTACTCTGGTCACTCATCGGTAGCCTCCAGGGTTTCTCCCGCGTCAATCTGCGGTGCGTCATCAGGGACAGTCCCGTCGGTTGTGACAGCAACCTTGATCCGACCGCCGCGAGGCGACGGCGGAAGGGTCTGACCCGGCAGGGGCGGAACGGGGTACCCGCCCGCGTATGCGTCAAAGGGCTCTTCCGGGTCGAACTCGGTGTCCTTACCCTCGTCATCTCCACTGAGCAGATACACAATGACGGCTATCAGAATCACGGCGCCGACTAGCAGGGCAACGATCAGCGGAACCGATTCTGGTACCCAAAGCTGAACGCCTCGCAGTAGCGCCACGATCACGATCCAGCCCAGGGCGATTGGCAGTAGCCCCTTCCATCCCAGGTTCATGAACTGGTCGTACCTGAACCGGAGCAATGTGCCACGGGTCCAAATGATCGCGAACATCAAGACCCAAATCTTAAGGATCATCCAGAACATGCCCCACCAACCATCATTGATTCCGTTGATGTGACTAAATGGCCACGGCGCATGCCAGCCGCCGAGGAACATGGTTGTTGCCACGGCAGAAACGTTGACCATGTTGATGTACTCAGCCAGGTAGTACCAGGCGAACTTCATCGATGAGTACTCGGTCATGTGGCCAGCAACGATTTCTCCCTCAGCCTCGGGAAGGTCGAAGGGAAGACGGTTGATCTCCCCGACCATCGAAATGAGGTAGACGATGAATGCCGGAAGTAGTGCGAAAGCCCACCAGGTGCGCGACTGCGCAAACACGATCTCGGAGGTCGACATCGAACCGGACATCAAGAACACAGAGACCAGTGCCATGCCCATGGAAAGCTCGTACGAAATCACCTGAGCGGAGGAACGTACAGCACCGTAGAGCGGAAGAGTTGACCTGGCCGACCAACCGCCCAGGACGATGCCGTACAGGCCTAGCGAAGTAATCGCCAAGATATACAGGGCAGCGACGGGCGTGTCCGCCAATTGCAACGGAGTTGAGTGGCCGAACATGTGGACGTTGGGTCCAAAAGGAATGACTGCCAGGACGGAAAAGGCGGAGAACGCCATAATCACCGGCGCCAGGAAGTAGAGGAATTTGTCTGAACGCTTGGTCCAGATGTCCTCTTTGAACATCATCTTTCCAGCGTCGGCCAGTGCTTGGAACAAGCCCAGCGGTCCAGCGACGTTTGGTCCCTTGCGGGTCTGCATCAAGCCGAGACTGCGACGTTCCACCCACAGCGCCATGATGACGGAGACGATCAGGAACAGGATGAGGAAGATCGCCTTGATCAGCGCCAGCCACCAGGTGTCATCGGAGTAGTCCGCGACCTGATACTCGGGAACCCCCATGGAAATCAGAGTCGAAATCACGACGCCACCTTCCTGTCTCTCGCCGCAGAAACCACGGTGACCGAAACTGACGAACCTGCCGGGCCCAGATCCTGGTTGATTCCGCTCCCAACAGAGCACTCAGGAATCCACACGACACCGTCGGGAACCTGTCCTACCTCAACCGCCAGCCGCATGGTTCCACGTTCACCGACTAGGGCAACTCTGTCGTCTTCGTCGGCCCCGATCTTCTCAAGTGAGGCCTGCGAAACCAACGCCACTGGTTTACGCGCCGCAAGCCGCAGGTCCGTGGCCCCATCGATCATGCGACCCAGGTCGACCATCACTTTGTGAGAGGCAAGGACAAAGTCACTCCCATGACCCTCGGGCTTCTGCGCCTTGACCGTCGGAGTCTCAGCCCTGGAGCCCTTCCAGATCATCAGCGGATTTACCTCAGAGTAAAGATCTGTTAGGGAGTCAACCCCCAGGTCATATCCCATCTCTTTAGCGATCATGCCGAGAACGATTCGTTCAGGCTGGGTGCGTGAGGCAATGGCCTGGCCAAACGGGCGAAGGCGTCCCTCCCAGTTAATGAAGGTCCCGTTCCTTTCGACCGGCGGTGCCACGGGGAACACCACATCGGCTTCCTCGGTTATGTCTGTCTGTCGCACCTCGAACGCAACCACGAACGGCGCTTTCTTGATCGCGGCCTTAGCCGCATTCGGATCGCTCCAGTCGCGAAGGTCGAGACCGCCCGTGATCAGGGCACCAATCTTTCCCTTTGTCGCCTGCGCCAGGATTTGCTCTGCGTCAAGTCCCCGAGCCTCGGGGATGCTTCCCCAGCCCAGCGACTCTCGCGCCTTAGCATCGGCAACCTGTCGTCCGAACGGGAGGAGACCGGGTAGCAGGCCCGCATCGACCGCGCCGCGATCTCCGGCACGCCTTGGGACCCACTGGAGGTCCGCCCCGGTTGCAGAGGCAACTTTGGCAACGGCAGAAAGCAGACCAGGGACCCGGGCGGCACGCTCGCCAACCAGGATTATCCCGCCCTCTTTCAGGGCGTTGAAGACATCCTTGTGCCTGCCGCGAGCGCTGATCTTGCTGACCACATCTGCTTCCGTCCCCGGGACGGCTGGCAAAAGAGTGGCACCGAGCTTCTCGCTCCCGCGGGTCATCACCGGGGCGACGGTCGCAACTGAGAGGGTTCCAGCGGTGTATCCCTTACGCAGGCGAAGGAACAGCGAGCCGCACTCGTCCTCGGGTTCTAGAGCAACCAGCAGAACCTGGCTGGCCTTCTCAACGTCCTCGTACGTCGTTCCGAGCCCGCGTCCAGCAACCAAGGATCCGAGGAACTGCTCCTCTTCCTCGCTCGCGTTCGACGCGCGCCAACGCGAGTCGATGTTGTTGGTGTGAAGGACCGTGCGGGCGAACTTGGAGTATGCCCAAGCATCCTCAAATGCCACGCGACCGCCAGGGAGAACGCCGACGCCCTCGCCCGACTGGACGGCCTTGGAAAGCCCTGCTGCGGCGCGGTCAACTGCATCCGACCACGAGGTGGCCACCAACTCACCATTCTCCCGAACCAGAGGCATCGTCAGACGATCAGACTGCTGATACCAGGGGAAAGCGAAGCGATCCTTGTCGGTGATCCACTCCTCGTTCACCTCGGGATCATTCTGCGACAGCTTCCTCTTTACTTCGCCACGACGAACGTCGATACGAACGGCTGAGCCGGAGGCGTCGTGTTCAGCGATGGCAGGAGTCGACGTCAGATCAAAGGGACGCGCCTGGAAGCGGTACGTGCTTGAGGTCAGAGCACCGACCGGGCAGATTTGGATGATGTTGCCCGAGAAGTATGAACCGAAGGTGCGATCCGCCTGGTCCTTTTGAGAGGTCTTTAGTGGACCGGAGTAGACCGAAGAGATGAGGCCCTCTTGCCCGTAGGGACCGGAGATGTCGGTGTGCTCGGGGGACTTGACGCCGTCAACGTGGAATCCAAGAACCTCGGCGTCGAACGTTCCGATCTGTTCCGCCATGAACTGGTGCTCGTCAATCGGCGAGGAACCACCGCCGCGTCCCTGCAGGTCAATGAACGCATCGCCCGGAATCTCCTTTGCGAAACGAACGCATCGCTGGCAGAGGATACAACGATCGCGATCCAGCAGAATCTGGGTGGTCAGGCGCATCGGTTTCGGGTAGACGCGCTTGACGCCCGTGAACCGTGAATCAGTTCGCCCCTCAGACATCGCCTGATTCTGTAGTGGGCACTCGCCGCCCTTGTCGCAAATTGGGCAATCGAGAGGGTGATTGAGGAGCAGGAACTCCATTACTCCCTCTTGAGCCTTCGCTGCTACCGCGGACGTGCGCTGAGTCTTGACCACCATTCCAGGCGAAATCTCGATGGCGCACGATGGTTGCGGCTTCGGCATCATCCGCAGGTTACCGTCGCGATCCGGGGTTCCGACTTCAACCAAGCACTGGCGGCACGCAGCCACCGGCTTTAGCAGGGGATGGTCACAGAAGCGAGGAATACGAATTCCAACCTGTTCTGCGGCACGAATGATGAGAGTGCCGGGGTCGGCCTGAACCTCGACGTCATCAATGGTGAGGACGATCTTGTCAGCTGGCGCGGTCATCGAACACCTCCCTTGGCAAGAATTGTTGAGTGTTCGTAGGGGAAGAGTTCCCAAGCTGGCGTCGTTAGTCCCGCCTCAAACTCGTCGCGGAACAGCGAGATTGCGGACTTGATCGGCGTTGCCGCCGCATCACCAAGGGCGCAGAAGGACCTTCCGAAGATGTTCGATGCAACCTCGTCAAGCAGGTCAACATCTCCGGGCTTGCCCTTGCCAGCCTCTAGGCGAAGCATGATCTGCTTCATCCAGTAGGTGCCCTCGCGACAGGGCGTGCATTTGCCGCAGGACTCGTGCTGGTAGAACTCGGTCCACATGCGGACGACCCGAACAACAGATGTGGTCTCGTCAAAGACCTGAAGCGCGCGGGTGCCGAGCATCGAGCCTGCCGCAGCAACTCCCTCATAATCGAGAGGAACGTCCAGGTCCTTCTCGGTGAACAGCGGTGTTGAGGAGCCGCCGGGGGTCCAGAACTTGAGGCTATGACCGTCGCGAATCCCACCGCTGAACTCTAGGAGCTCACGCATCGTGACACCGAACGGCGCCTCGTACTGCCCGGTCTGGTTGACATGACCCGAAACAGAGAAAATACCGCATCCCTGTGAGCGCTCTGTTCCCATCGAGGCGTACCAGGATGCCGAGTTACGAAAGACCAAGGCAACATCAGAGATGGTCTCAACGTTGTTGACAACCGAGGGGCGGGCGTAGAGCCCGGCGACCGCCGGGAACGGCGGCTTCAGACGGGGATGACCGCGGCGCCCTTCAAGCGAATCAAGCAACGCAGTCTCTTCGCCGC
>JBATQJ010000054.1:0-3286 GCA_049291975.1 Scrofimicrobium sp. | reverse complement strand
TACGACCCTGTTCAACACGACGTTTATGTCGAGGTCTTGACCAAGGAACTCACTTGTATCGATGAGGATGCACCACTCAATATCGCTCTGGCTGGTCCTTACGGAAGTGGGAAGAGTTCGGTACTTCTCGCCACGAGGGACAGGGTGGAACATGCAGGCAAAACGGTTGTTGATGTATCTCTTCCGAGCCTCGGAATCGAGGACACGAATGAGGACTTGAGCCAGGGCAAGGACCAAACCAAGACCAATGCGATTCAAAAGGAGGTAGTCAAGCAACTGTTGTATCGCAAGAAACCGCAGGCGATGCCTCATTCTCGATTCAACAGACTGGATAAGTTCAACCCACAAGCAACGAAAAGGACGTCTTGTTTCATAGCGCTACTCGTTGCCGCAACTGCATTCATGACAGGTCTTGCGGGCCGGTTCGTTGAGGCGCTTCCATCGCAATGGGCGGATGGGATGTCTGCACATTGGTGGGTTTGGACCGAGCTCATTCGTTTGGCGTTTCTTTTCGCGATTTCCGCTTCGGCGTTCTTCATTGCTCAGTGGGCGCAACGCTTTCTGAAACAGGACATGAGGCTCACTGAGGTGACCGCAGGACCGGCAAAACTAAAGCTCGGTGAGGCGGCATCCTATTTTGATGCGTACTTGGATGAGATTGTGTATTTCTTCCAGATGTCAGGAACAACGGTCGTTATCTTCGAGGATCTAGATCGATTTCGCGACCCCCATATTTTCGAGACACTTCGCATCTTGAACAACTTGCTCAACGCAGCGGAGCAAACCGGAGAGAAACCGATTCAGTTCGTCTACGCAGTTCGGGACAGCATCTTTGAGCAGCCACGCACTGACGGCAGCCCTACTGAACCGGACCCAGTTGGTGTGCGTGAAATCGCCGCAGACAGGCGACAGACTGCAACAAACCGAACAAAGTTCTTTGATCTAGTGATCCCGATGGTTCCATTCATCTCGCATAGGACGGCGCGAGACCTCATTGAACTAGAACTCGGCGAACTTGAGTCTGACCAGAAGCCCGGACCAGTAGTGATGGACATAATTGGTGCTCACATTACCGACATGCGTCTGATCAAGAACATGTGCAACGAGTACGACTTGTTCAGGCCAATAGTTCTAGCACCGGATCGTCTCGATGGACTTACAGCCGACAAGCTGTTCGCGTTTATTGCGTTCAAGAATGTCTATTTGTCCGAGTATGAGAAGGTCCTGGAAGCGAACAGCTTTCTGGACGATATATACAAGGCGCACCGAGACCTAGTTGACCAGCTAGTCGCTGCCGCACAACTTGACGAAAAGAACGCGAGGATTCGACTCAGGAACCTAGACGGCATTGGTGCGCAGAGCACGTCGCTTGGGAAGAGGCTGCAAGCTGTACTCAGCGCAGCCGTGCCCACCTCCGCAAGCGTGGCAACCGCGACGATGAAGGTCGGTGATCGACCTTTCACTTGGGATGCGCTCACGAGCGCTGAGTTCTGGAAAGCTTTCCTAGCGGCGCAAAGTGGCCTGATCGTCACTCCTCAGTACATGTATGGGGAGAAGGTATCTTTTGCCTTTGAGGTCATTCAGACTCTTATGGACCGACAACTCGAGTCACGAGAGTGGGACGCTGAGGCTAGGAGTAGGGCACTGTCTGATCTGTCGGCGGCTCAGGCGGCTCGTATTGCCTCGACCCAGTCTTCGTTCTCAGACGCCCTCGTCTCAGAACAGCGCATTGAGTTCAATGGAAAGCAAAGAACGTTCGCGGAGGTTGTCAAGGAACTGACAGGTCACTCAAGACTGGTACTCTCACTTCTTGAAGCGGACCTCATTGATGAAAACTTCACGCTGTATGCAGCCGAGTTCCCTAAAGGGGCAAAAAGCGCTTCGGCCATGAATTTCATAATCAAGGCGGTTCAACCGAACAAGAGCGAGCCAAACTACCACTTCGGTGTTGACGACGAACCCAATCTCGATGATATTCAAACTGTTATCAGGGAAGAGAAACGCAGGCTGATTACAGGGCACAGTGTCCGCAACATCGAGATCTTCGACTACTTGCTTGCTACCGACCCGAATCTGCTGCGTGACCCGATAACTCGTCTGGCTGAAGACACTGAAGAGAACCGTGACTTCATAGCGTCGTACCTAGTGTCTGGTCGTCGTTCAGCCGAACTTGTGACGCGACTAGCCGCAATTTGGAGCGAGGTCTTTAGCTTCCTTGTACAAGAAGGATCAGGGACCCCCGATCCTCACCTGGTTGATGCAGCGTTATCAGGCATGAATCCGAGTATCGATTACACGTTGAGTTCTGAGGAGCTACGAGCCATTTCTCAGCTACTCCCCGACCTTAGTATTCTGAACCGGCAGCACACAAAGGAAAAGGCAGCGAGCTTGGCAGAAGCCATGACAAACATGAGCCTCTGGGTAATGAGTCTTGACAACGTTGCCGAGCCGCTAAGAGCCGAACTGGTAAGGCGCAATAGATATCCGGTAACGGATGGAAACCTCGTGGCAATTCTCGGCGAGCCCGAGAAACTCTCCCTAGATCAAATCAAATCCGCTAGTGCTGAGCAGGTCTATCCGTACGTTCTCTCATGTATTGATGATTACCTTGTTGTCGCTAGCACGCTCAAAATTCCGACCGTTATGGCACAAGATGGTTTTGCAGAGGTTCTGAACGACGTTTCAGAGTACGACGTCGATCTCGTTGAAGAGGTTGCACGAAGAGCCGAAGTTGGATTGCTGATTGACGATCTGAGCGAAGTTGTCTCACCGGTATGGCCCGCAGTCGCGGAAGCCCAAAGATTCAGGCTCACAGCCAAGAATGTCTCCTCATACCTGGAGCAGCACGGCGCAGACTCTGACTTGGCGCGTTACCTCCGAGTAGCGGGTTCTATTGAGCCTGAGGGCATGAGTGTTTCGGGTCTGAAGGCGCTGGCCATCAGTCTTGCCAACGCAGATGCACTCCGTGATGACACAGTGCATGGCGTCCTGGAGTCGCTTGGACTGGACTCGGGCTCGATACAGGTATCAGACGTGCAGCAACATTCCCGCACCCGCATACCGTTACTCATGAAAGCTGGGTTCATCAAGGACGATGTCGACGCGTTTATGGCATTAAGCTCCGACGAGTGGCCGATCAAACGCGACGTGATCAGAGCATCCAAAGCGTTCCCGAGTTACTTTAGCTTGCTACCTCTGAATTCGGATGACCTGAATAACATGGCAACTGACCGTCAGATCCCCGACGGCATTAAGCAGATAATCCTTGAGGATCTGAGTTCGCTGG
>JBATQJ010000053.1:0-1502 GCA_049291975.1 Scrofimicrobium sp. | reverse complement strand
CTATCACGGTGGGTGGCGAAGAAGTTGACGATGACGCCTGTGGCCCGATTGAGCCGCTGGTGATGCCCAATGTTGACAAGCAGGTTGTTTCCACGACTCAGGATGACGCGGGTCTCTGGAACATCACCTACGACATTACCGTTGCACTCCCAGAGGGTGAACCACTGAACCCGAACAACCGTTCCGCGAAGTACGACCTGTCCGACACGCTGGACTTCGGTGGAGACATCGAGATCCAGTCGGCGGAATGGTCCCTAGACGGCGGTGCTGTGACGGCTTGGGAGGATCCGATGGGAAGCCCAACTGAGCAGCTGGCATCAGGCAAAGCAATTGCCGCTGGTGTGACGCACACATACACGGTGAGTGTGGTTGCTCTGGTCACGACTGAGGCCTTCGAGAATGGGACCGACGTCTGCGAGGCGCAGAGTGGTCCAGAGGGTGGTGGCTTCCTGAACAGGGCGCTACTGACCTCCGGTGGCCAGGAAGTTCCAGCCGAGGATTGCTCGTCGCCGGTTGCCCCGACGTTGGATAAGACCGGACAGGTCTCGGTCCAGAACCCTGACGGGTCTTGGAGTATCTCGTACATCGTAACCGTCTCGAACTCCAACGACGAGGGTCCCGACGTGGTCTTCGACCTCACCGATACGCCGGCCCCGCTGCCGGATGGCGTGACTCTGGTTGAAGGAACGACCTGGACTGCAAGTGCAGTTGGCGAGGCCCCTGCGGTCATCCAGGGAGAACGTCCGGCGGACGGCGTCTGGAGCATCGCATCGGGCTCACTAGCTCCCGGCGCTCAGGCCCAGTACCTGATCGAAGCTAACGTGACGGTCGCGGACCTGACCGAGGGCTACGAGTTCGGAGAGTGTGAGGATGTGAACAGTGTCGGCATTGTTCTTCCGAACGGAGCGACAGTCTCTTCCGGCGGCTTTGTCGCCGAGGATGACGGTTGTACCACCGTTCTGCCGGGACCGCGTTGGAACCTGGTGAAGGATTCGGTGCCTCCGACCGGCTCTACAGTGAACGCAGGTGGATCCATCACCTACATGTTGAAGATCACGAACAATGGTCAAGTCCCGGTGACGGAGGCGTTGGTTGTCGACGACTTGAGCGATGTCGTCAACAATGCGGTTCTCCAACTTCCGCTCTCAGAGGGTCTGACCCTCAGTGAGGATGGGACCGCCCTTACCTGGGTGGCTCCTGAAGTACCTGTTGGAGGATTCACCACCGTTTCGTACACCGTTCTGGTGAACGAAGATGCACACGGTGTGACACTGCGCAACATCGCGACTCCTGAGGGCCCAGGCGTGGAGCCTTGCCCAGAAGGGGAATGCGAGACCGAGCACTACACGCCTAAGTGGACATTGGAGAAGCGTTCTAATCCTGCTTCGGGAGGAACTGTCCAAGTTGGCCAGAATGTGAAGTACACGCTGACAGCGACGAACGTCTCGGATGCTGTGGTCTCGGGTGCGAAGGCAGTGGACGACTTGTCCAAGGTCCTGAAC
>JBATQJ010000052.1:0-1542 GCA_049291975.1 Scrofimicrobium sp. | reverse complement strand
ATGCACAGGTTGCACTTCTTGACGGTGTTGTCGGTCGGGTCGTACTGCGGCGCGCCGAACGGGCAGGTGGCCTCGCAGCGGCGGCAACCGATGCACAGGCTGCTGTCGATGTCGACCACGCCGTTGTCGGCACGCTTCCAGATCGCGCCGGTGGGGCAGGCCGGCAGGCAGGCCGGTTCGGCACAGTGGTTGCACGACATGTTGACTTTGTAGGCGAACACGTCGGGGAAGCTGCCGCCCTCGATGTACATCACGCGGCGGAAGCGCGGGCCGGGCGGCAGGCCGTTCTTGTCCTTGCACGCGATCTCGCAGGCGCGGCAGCCGATGCAGTCCATGTTGTTGTGGATGAAGCCCCACTGCTGTTCGGGCTTGACCGGTTCGTAGGTTGTCGCGTCACGCCGTTCCTGCGCGTATTTCACGCGCGCCTTGGCGTCGACGCCCAGCTTGTTGATGACTTGTTTCTCGGCCATGGCATCGGCTCCTTACATGTCGCGGCGGAACACCGACGAGCGGGCCACCGCCAGGTCGTCCCAGCCCGGCCGGTGCACCAGGTCGGTCTTCCTGATCTGCACCATGGCGTTGTTGTAGGCGAAGGCGCCTGCGGGGCTCGGGTTGTCGAGCGTCAGGAAGTCGGGGTTGCCGGCGCGGTCCACGCCGTCCTTGTCCGGGTCCATCCAGGCGCCTTCGAACAGCACCAGCACGCCGGGCAGCAGGCGCTCGGTGACGTAGGCGGGCACCACGCACTTGCCGCGCTCGTTCCACACCTCGACGGTGTCGCCGGTCAGGATGCCGAGCTTCTTCGCATCGCTGGCGTTGATGGTCACCTCCTGCTCGTAGGTCTCGCGCAGCCAGGGGATGTTGTTGAAGATCGAGTGCGTGCGCCAGCGCGGGTGCGGGCTGATCAGGTGGAACGGGTAGTCCTTGGTGATCGGGTGGTTCAGCGACTCGAAGGGTTCGATCCACTTCGGGATGTAGGGGATCTCGTAACCGAACTGCGTCTTCGTCCAGTCCTCGATGCCGGCCAGATAGGTCGAGAAAATCTCGATCTTGCCCGAGGCCGTCTCGAACGGCACGCCCTTGGTCACCTGGTCGCGGAAGGCGACATGCGGTTCGCTGAGCTTGAACTTGTAGGTGCCGTGCTGCTTGAACTCGTCCCAGCTCATGGTGACATGCTGGTGGTGCTGCACGCTGCCCTCCCACCAGGCCTTCAGGTAGGCCTCGTCGACCGCGTCCGGGTGCTGGAAGTAGTCGCGGTCGGCGCGCGGGTTGTAGCGCTTGCCCAGGTTCTCCAGCCCGGGATCGAGCGCTTGCAGGCGGTAGCTCAGCTCGGTGAAGACCTGGAAGTCGGTCTTGCTTTCACCCAGCGGCTCGATGACCTTGGGCCGATGGATGTAGTAGTGGCCCTTGTACCAGGGCAAGGCGACGTCGTGGCGCTCGAAGTGCGTGGCGATCGGCAGCAGGTAGTCGGCCCAGATGCCCGAGGGCGTGATGGTCGAATCCATGCACACCACCAACTCCAGCTTCTCGATGGCCTGGATTTCC
>JBATQJ010000051.1:0-16462 GCA_049291975.1 Scrofimicrobium sp. | reverse complement strand
GATCTCATACCTTGCAGACATGGTCAACCTCACCTGTTCCATACCCACCAGGGCACCAATTTTCGCGGGCAAAAACTAGTGAGGCATGGAACCCCATTACGCGGGCAATTTACATGAGGCTAGTCGATGCCTTGAAGTTCGCTACAGGCCGCATCATACTAAACACCAAATGATGGTGAGTTAGGTGGACTTAAATGCGAACAACGGTGACAGTGGACGACGCACTAATGGAGAAAGCAATGGAACTTACCGGAATAACTGAGCGTAGCGCTCTGATGCGCGAAGGACTCGAGTCCTTGGTCAGAACTGAGAGCGCCCGCAGACTCAGACAACTTGCAGGAACCGACAAGAACGCGAGCGCAGCCCCTCGCAGGCGGGCAACTCAATGATCCTGGTTGACACTTCTGTCTGGATCGACTTTCTCCATGGAGGAGATGTGGGCCTTGATGAGCTACTAGAAGGGGACGAAGTGGGCCAGCACCCGTTTGTTGTGGGCGAGTTGGCATTGGGGTCAATTAGAAGCCGAAGCGAGGTTTTGGGCCTGCTCTTGAATCTGACTGAGTTTCCGTCGCTGAATAGTGATGAGGTCCTAGACCTTATCGAGATGCACAGGCTCTGGGGTAGAGGACTGAGTCTCGTGGATGCTGCACTGCTCGGATCTGTGCTGATCACGCCCGGAAGTAGGCTCTGGACGCGAGATAAAAGACTGGCAGACGCGGCAAAGAAACTGGGCGTGGCCTTCTGATCTAGCATCGAACCTACGTGGGAGGTGTGGGCGTACTTGCCTCCGGCATTGCTATCGCTTATAAGTGGCTATTTCTAACTAGAGCATGCAGCTTACGCAGCCCTCCACTTCCGTTCCTTCCAGAGCCGCCTGCCTAATGCGGACGTAGTACAGGGTCTTGATTCCCTTGCGCCAGGCGTAGATGTAGGACTTGTTCAACTCTCGGGTCGTGACCGTGTCCGGGTAGAACAGAGTCAGGGACAGGCCCTGGTCCACATGCTGTGTAGCTGCGGCGTACGTGTCGATGATCTTCTCCGGGCCGATCTCATACGCATCCTCGTAATACTCGAGGTTGTCGTTGGTCAGGTACGGGGCCGGGTAGTAGACACGGCCGATCTTGCCTTCCTTACGGATTTCAATTTTCGCGGTGATCGGGTGGATCGACGAAGTCGAGTTGTTGATGTAGCTGATGGAACCCGTCGGCGGAACGGCCTGCAGGTTCTGGTTGTACATCCCGTACTCGGCCACGTCCGCCGCGAGCTTCTTCCAATCATCCGCGGTCGGAATGCGAGCAGAAGACCCTGCGAAGAGGCCCCTAACCTTCTCGGTCTGAGGCTCCCAGGTCCCATTAATGTACTTATCGAAGAACTTGCCGCTGGCGTAATCAGACTTTTCGAAGCCGTCAAAGGTCTCGCCGCGTTCCCGGGCAATCTTGTTCGAAGCCTTGATCGCCTCGAAGAGGATGGTCAGGAAGTAAATGTTCGTGAAGTCCAGGCCTTCTTCAGAGCCGTAGTGGATGCTTTCGCGCGCCAGGTATCCGTGAAGGTTCATCTGTCCCAGGCCAATCGCGTGCGAGCGGGCATTACCTGAAGCGATCGATGGAACAGACTCAATGTTTGACAGGTCGGAAACTGCGGTCAGGCCGCGGATTGCTGACTCGACTGTGAGGGCAAAGTCCGGAGAATCCATCGTCTTTGCGATGTTGAGCGAACCCAGGTTGCAAGAGATGTCCTTGCCGACCTTCTTGTATGACAGATCGGGGTAGTACTCCGAGGGCTCAGAGACCTGCAGGATTTCCGAGCAGAGGTTCGACATCGAAATGCGGCCCTCAATCGGGTTCGCGTTGTTAACCGTGTCCTCGAAGACGATGTACGGATAGCCCGACTCGAACTGAATCTCAGAGAGAGTTTGGAAGAATCTGCGAGCGCTGATCTTCTTCTTTCGAATCTCGGGGTTGTTCACCATCTCGCGGTACTTCTCGGTCACGGAGATGTCACTGAAGGGGACCCCGTAGATGCGTTCGACATCGTAAGGGCTGAAGAGGTACATGTCCTCGTTGTTCTTCGCCAGGTGGAACGTAATGTCTGGAACGACAACACCCAGGGACAGTGTCTTGATTCTGATTTTCTCGTCCGCGTTCTCCCTCTTGGTGTCGAGGAAGGACATGATGTCGGGGTGATGGGCGCTCAGGTAGACGGCGCCGGCACCCTGACGAGCACCGAGTTGGTTGGCGTATGAGAAGGAGTCCTCAAGCAACTTCATGACTGGGACAACGCCGGACGACTGGTTCTCGATGCGCTTGATGGGTGCCCCGGCTTCGCGAAGATTGGTCAATGACAGGGCCACTCCGCCGCCGCGCTTTGATAGCTGCAGGGAAGAGTTGATGCCACGTGCAATCGACTCCATGTTGTCCTCGACGCGCAACAGGAAGCAGGAAACCAGTTCGCCCCTGGCGACTTTGCCTGCGTTGAGGAAGGTCGGGGTGGCGGGTTGGAAGCGCCCGGCCATGATCTCGTCAACCAGGTGCTGAGCCAGTGCATAATCGCCTTGAGCCAGGTACAGGGCCACCATGACGACGCGATCCTCGAAGCGCTCAAGATAACGCTGGCCGTCAAACGTCTTTAGGGTGTACGAGGTGTAGTACTTGAACGCACCCAGGAACGTTGGGAAACGGAACTTGAAGGCGTACGCGCGCTTGTACAGGTCCTTGATGTCCTGGAACGAGTACTGATCCAGGACCGCCTGTTCGTAGTATCCCTCGTCCACCAGGTAGCGGAGTTTTTCCTCAAGGTCGTGGAAGAATACCGTGTTCTGGTTTACGTGGGTCAGGAAGTACTGACGCGCGGCCTTGCGATCTGCGTCGAACTGGATCTTCCCGTCCCTGTCATACAGGTTGAGCTGTGCGTTCAGTGCGTGATAATCGAGCTCGGGACGCAGGGCCTTCTCAAGGCCGGTGTCTGTCATATTGTCGACCAAAATCTCTTCAGTCCTTCTTGTACTCGGGAGACATCTTCGGGAGTTCCTAGAAGCTCGAATTTATACAGATGTGGAACGCCAACCTTCTTAGAGACAATATCGCCCGCAATGCAGTAAGCTTTCCCAAAGTTCGTGTTTCCCGCGGAAATGACGCCCTTGCAATGGTTTCGGTTCGTCTCATTATTCAAGAATTTGATTACCTGCTTGGGTACGGCCCCGCCTAGGTTGCCCCCTCCGTAGGTGGGGACAACGAGGATGTAGTCGTAGTCAACGCTCAGGAATCCGTCTTTGGGACGCAGGGGAATGCGCTGTGCAGGAACGCCAAGACGCTTTACGAATCGCGCGGTGTTCTCCGTCGCCGAAGAAAAGTACACAAGCCGTGGCTCAGACAGGGAACCAACTCTAGAGTCGCCCGGATCTGTTTTGGATGCTTCTGGCTGGTTGGGAAGGACAGCGCCAGGCTGTGCTGCCTCGGCGCACACTGTCGACCCCGTTAGTTAGCTACAGGCTGCAACACCATTTTCGAGGCTGCAGCGATACGGTCAGGACGGAACCCACTCCAGTGATCCTCACCCACCACGACCACGGGTGCTTGCTGGTAGCCGAGGTTGATGATGTATTGAAGAGCCTCAGAGTCAACACTGACATCGACAGTGCGGTAAGGGGTTCCGGAACGATCAAGGGCGCGGTAGGTCGCATCGCATTGAACGCACCGAGGCTTTGAGTAAACGGTGATTTCCATGTCGAGTTCCTTCCGCCCTGTCAGGAGTCTGTCCGGATCTGCCGGTAAACCCCATATTTGTAACTACATCGCTGTGATTCTTCGCGGCGACATTTGCCCCACGGCTTGTAACACTACACCTTGTGTTTGAGTTGTCCAGTACCCCCTATATGTCGTGTTGAGTCGTAATTGTGGACTCAACGCCGCGTCCTGTGGATTACTCATCGAACCTCGTTTCTCAAGTGTCCCCTATGGCTCCGACATATCCGCATATTGCCCGGGTTCGACCCAATCTCGACTTACGGTTACCTGTGAATAACCCTGAGAATCTTGTCCTCACCCTGTGAATAACAACGACGTAATTCGCTTCGGAAAAGAGCTTGTTTCGGCGTGTCGCCCATAGGCCGCCAACCTCCTCTACAACGCATGGGTTGCCAATCACATAGGTAGCAGACACGCCGCAAATTCGGTTGCGAGAAGGCCCCTATGTGATTGGCAACCTGGAAAGAGGAAGGAGAACCAATGCTCCGGAGGGTGGTCCTCTCCGCCGCCGCGCTCCTATGGCGATTTACCCTTGAGGCATGACACCTACTCCACCCCGCATGAATGTAGAGTCCTTCAACCTCGATCACCGCAAAGTTCAGGCCCCCTATGTGAGAGTCGCGGACCGGAAAGAGCTTCCCGGCGGCGACGTGCTTATCAAGTACGACGTTCGTTTCACTCAGCCGAATGCCTCTCACCTGGAGATGCCTGCGGTCCACTCGATCGAACATCTCACCGCAGAGCTGATGCGTAATCACACCGACGCCCTCATCGACTTCTCACCCATGGGGTGCCAAACGGGTTTCTACGCGCTGACCCTCGGCCTGGAACAGCCTCAGTTCGAGGAAATCCTAGAGGCCACCTTTGAGGACATCCTTCAGGCAGACCGGGTCCCAGCGGCCAACGAGGTGCAGTGCGGATGGGGCGCGAACCACTCGCTTGCGGCGGCGCAGGATGCGGTACGAGGGTTCCTTGCCGAGCGCGCTTCTTGGGATCAGGTAATGAGTGGCGAGGAGTGCCAGGATGCGTAGGCTCATCGACCTGGTAGTCGTCTGCGCGGAAGAGGAAGAGGCCGAGCCGTTCCTCAAAGCCACCCAGTGGACCGGTGGTGGTAGCCAGCCGCGGCCCGTCGAGCTACTTCCCCCCACTTACAACGGGCCCGCTCATTTCAAGATTGGGTACTGGCAGGGTTGCTCAACGCTTTTCGTTGTCTCCGGCATTGGAACCACAAACGCCGCAACTGCAATCACCGCAGTGCTGCAGAAGTATGAGCCGAAGGCCGTCATCGTCGCCGGAACTACCGGGGGGCTCGGTGAACAAATCCTCACTGGCGACCTAGTCCTCTCAGAGCGGGTTCTCTATCACGAGGCCAACGCGACCGACTTTGGTTACTCCGCCGGACAGGTCCCACAGATGCCAGAGGACTACCAGGCAGACCTCGCCCTGTTGGACCTGGCTCAGAATGCCGCAGAGAAGCTAGGCAGAAGAAACTGGTCTGGCACTGTCGGTTCGAGCAACTCATTTGTCACCGCAGCCCTGGCAGTTGGGCTCAGAGCGACCTTCCCGAATTTGCTGGCGGTCGACATGGAGACCGCCGCGGTCGCTCAGGCCTGCTGGATGTTCGGGGTTCCCTGGATCTCTCTGCGCGCGGTTTCGGACCTCTGTTCGCCTGAGGGCGCTGGTGAGTATGACACGCACGCCCCCGAGGCCGCCCAAACCAGTTTCAGGCTAGTGGAGGCACTCGCGGCGCAGTTGGGCTCAGTCAAGGAGCCAAAGGACGATGAGGCAGAAGGGTCCGCGGAAGTGGCGCCACCCTCGTACTACCCCCGCTCCAGTGACGCCGAGCGGAAGCCGATTCGTCGCGCCCTCATCTCGGTGTGGAACAAGACCGGACTGACCGACTTGGCGACGGTCCTCGTAGAAGAAGGCGTCGAACTGGTTGGAACCTCGTCTACCGCCGCCGCAATCGCTAAAGTGGGGCTTCCCGTCACGGAGGTCAGCGAACTCACTGGCTTCCCGGAGATACTGGGCGGGCGTGTCAAGACCCTGCACCCGACCATTCACTCCGCTCTGCTGGCCAGGCAGAACGACGCGGAATCCATGAAGACCCTGGATGACCTCGGCATCGCCCCGTTCGACCTGGTGGTCGCAAACCTCTACCCATTCGCGGACACGCTGAGCCGCGCTCACTCCATCGAATCGGACCTGACGTTCGCCGATTGCATCGAGATGATTGATATTGGTGGGCCAACCATGGTTCGCGCAGCCGCAAAGAACAATGAGAGTGTCGCGATAGCTACTGATCCCGCCCAATACGACGCCATCATCGAGGCGCTCCGCGCCGGTGGAACTACGCAGGAAGAGCGTCTGGATCTGGCAACTGCGGCCTTCCAGACCATCGCTGACTACGACATCTCTATCGCCAACTGGCTCAGCGATCACAAGGTCGGCGGCGGCTCGTACTGGGATGAGTACACAAAGCGGGTGTTCGCGGATGGGATGGCCCCGGATTTGCCCGAAGATGACCGTGGATTCCCCGAGTGGTACGGTGCCTCGTACCGTAAAGGCGAGGAACTACGTTATGGCGAGAACTCCCACCAGGGTGCAGCCCTCTACCGACCGGTAGACGATTCGCCGGAGGGAGGAGGGGGTCTGGGGATAACCGGGGCCGAGCAGCTCGGTGGAAAGCCGCTTTCGTTCAACAATCTGCAAGACGCGAGCGCAGCGGAGAAAGCAGCGAACTCTTTCGTCGACGGACCCGCAGTTGCGATTATCAAGCACGCAAACCCCTGTGGAATCGCTGAGGGAGCAACTATTGCGGAAACCTACGCGAAGGCGCTCGCCTGTGATCCTCTCTCCGCCTTCGGCGGGGTTGTCGCGGCGAACGAAGAAGTAGACGAGGCCACGGCGGAGCAGATCGCCCGCGTGTTCACTGAGGTCGTGATTGCGCCGGGCTACTCGGACGAGGCGCTCGCGATCCTGCGGCAGAAGAAGAACCTTCGGATCCTGGTTTCATTTGCTCCGTGGGGTGAGCGCTTCGAGAAGCGCCACATCAGTGGTGGTGGCCTACTTATCCAGCAGCCCGATAAGCCGGGTGCAGCGGAGGACAAGGCAGACGCCTGGAAACTGGTCGCCGGAGACCCCGCGAGCGAGGAACAACTCAAAGACCTCGGAGTCGCCTGGAAGGCAGCGCAGTACACCAAATCGAACGCAATCGTGCTGGTTAAGGACGGAGCGACGGTCGGCGTTGGAATGGGACAGGTTAACCGCCTCGACTCGGCCAGGCTCGCGGTCGAGAGGGCGAACACCCTGGCTGACGGGGTGAACCGAGCCAAGGGCTCAGTCGCTGCCTCGGACGCGTTCTTCCCGTTCCCCGACGGATTGCAGGTCCTGATTGACGCGGGTGTCACCGCAGTGGTGGCTCCCGGAGGGTCGATTCGTGACCAACTATCAATAGACGCGGCGAACGAGGCGGGAATCAGCCTCTACTTCGCAGACCGCCGCCACTTCTGGCACTAGAGCAGGGCGCGAACGCTTGCGTATCCCGGATTCTCCTGGTATGAGGGAGTGTCGAATACGTGAGCGACCGGGTCCCTTTCAGTGTACTTGGGCCAACCCGGGTCGCCGTCCTTGACGAAGCAAACCGCGTCTGCGTGGACCTCGTCCGCGAGTTGTTGCGGGGGATTGTCACCCGCAAGGGGTTCAACGGCGGGACCGTCCAGGCAGTCAAAGAAGAATGGTACGTCCAGGCAGTGCTCGGCAAACCCAAACTTGCCCGATGGCCAAGCGAATCGGTACAGCCAGGTTGGAGCTGACCCACGGTCCTTGACGAGCGCGATGGTCGGGGCGCGGAACATGCGGTCGGTCATGGCACGCCCTGCGAAAGTCGCATTGTCTTTTGCTGCAACATCCGCGTTGTCTTCGGTGTACGCCTTCTGAGCATCCTTTGGGACGCCCACAAGCTTGAGGAGTAGCGACTTCGGGACCAGCCGAACCAGTTTTTCTTGCTCACCGAAGATCATGGTGAACTCGTCGTCTGTTGTTCCCAGTAACAGTGGTTTGTCAGCGCCAACGCCAGCCGCAATCGACTCAGTAGACGGACGCGTGATGACTTCGCCGTCGATGGCTGGGCCCAGCCCAAGACCCGAGTCCATGAACTTCCTGATCTGCCTAAACGACAGCTTGGAGGTCTTGGCCTGGATTTCAAGAATTCTCTGTTCGGAGAGGGTGCTCCAGGCCGCACGAGTTGGAACGATACCCGCTTCCCGCGCCATCCGAAGTCCGAGGTCTTTTGCGTCCGTCATGGTCACATCCGCGAGTGCCCCTGAGATTGAGTAGACCTTACTGAATAGGTGCTGTGCCTTTTCCATGCCGAGCAGGGCGAGCACCGCGCCACCTCCGGCGGACTGGCCGGCGATTGTGACTCGGTCAGGGTCGCCGCCAAACGATGCGACATTCTGTTGCACCCACTCCAGCGCGAGTAGCCAGTCGAGAACGCCGCGATTCATGGGTGCGCCCTTCATCCAGCCGAAGCCGTCAAAGCCGAGGCGGTATGAAATGGTGACTGTTACGACGCCGTCGCGATTGAATGCGCGCCCGTTGTACCAGGGGCTGGCAGGCGAGCCAGCGGCGTAACCACCGCCGTGAATCCACACCAGGACGGGGAGGCTCGCACCCTCGTCGGCCTCCTTGGGTGAAGGGGTGAACACATTGACGTTGAGGGTGCTTTCCCCAGGAACGCTCGGCTCGGGAATCAGGGTGATTCCCGAGTCGCCACGCTGGGCGGAGGCGCCGTACTGCAGTGCGTCACGGACTCCGTCCCAGTGAGCCTTAGGAACCGGAGCCATGAATCGAAGATCGCCCACAGGTGGTTCGGCGAACGGAATTCCTAAGAACGAGGCCCAGCGTGCTTCACCTCCTGCAGTCTCCTCAGTTGTCCAGCGGCCGCGAACCGTCCCGGCACTCGTCTCTACTTCGACGAACTCATCGTTTGGAACCGGATTTGAACTGGAATTATTCTTTGCTTCCACGCCTGATCCTCATCCTCTTTGTGAGTCATTGGGCGACATCGCCCAGAATGCTTCTAAGTCTGCACCAAAGCGGCGGTATTCGAACAATCGACCGCTAGGAATATTGGTGTCCGAACCCTCATGCGGAAAACATTAGGGATTGGGCATGCAAGCGGTAACGTTTCTTCCATGAGTACACAAAATGCTGCGGCAGTGCCGCTAAACCAGCCTCTCTATGGGGCGTCTTTCGGACAGGCTGTCCAGCGCTTCTTCAAGAAGTACGCAACTTTTTCGGGACGAGCATCTCGTAGCGAGTACTGGTGGGTTGAGTTATTCGTGTTCCTGGTCAACCTCGTTCTTTCGATTCTGCTATCACTTGGGATGAAGGATTTCGGAGGAGAATACGAAGTCAACGGCTTTGGCTGGTTCATGATCGTTGTCGCTTCGCTTTGGGGCCTCGCCCTCATCGTTCCGCACCTGGCGCTGACCATGCGCCGCCTGCACGATGCCAACTTCTCTGGCTGGTTCATCCTTTTGGGGCTGATTCCCGGAGGAGCGTTCGTCATCTTTATCTTCACCCTGATTCCTTCGAACCCGGCTGGTGTCAGGTACGACGAGCCGCAATCGATGGCGTCGCAACCTATGGGGTACTGAGTAAGCCTGAGGCACAAGACGCAACTGGCCCGACCTGAAAAGGTGCGGGCCAGTTTTCGTACGTCCGGTCGCTCTTATTTGAATAGATCCTGTGGAGTCCCGTGTCCGATTAATCCGGGCGCTATCCCAAGCAACTCGGCGCACGAAGCGCCAATATCAGCGAGGGACCCGTAATCAGACCCCGCATCGCCACGGTCGCTTTTCCCTCGTCGCCCTTGGTCAAAACGAGGCAAGGAACGAACTCACGTGCGTGGAACGCATGACGGATTAGTGGGTCGTTTCCGTGGTCCGCAGTGATGATCAGGATATCTCCAGACTGAAGGGTTCAGAGGATACCTCCCAGCCGTACGTCAAATCGCTCAATTATCGACACGTATCTAGCGGCATCCTGCTGTGTTCCGCAAGATCAGTTTGCTGAACGTTTACGACGGTCAGTGAGGACTGAGAGCTTCGCCCATCTTCAAGGCACATCGTGCACCACCTGAAGTCCTCCATTCTTATAGGAACCGCGGGCAGGAGTGCCGAGTCCAATAGTGTTGCCTGGTCCGGGTCGAGCATAGGCTGAAAGCGGCTTATCACTGTAGCCTCCGACTGCAATTACTTGTGCGACTGGCGCGATGGAACGCACGATGTTTGCGACTTCAAGGATGCGTTCGAAACGGTGATCTGTTAGGCGTCCAGATACGTTCCAGTTCAAACCTGGATCAGTGCCAGATGGTCATGTACCAGGATGTCGCCATCAACCACTACTAGGGACTTGTCGCCGACGCTCCTATTGTGTGTCAAGCGACTTGGAGCCATTGTTTGTAGCGGTCTTCTGGGGTGTGGTGCGGTCTTCGACATGTTTCGATTTCGTTGATTCTGGCCGAGTAGGTATCCAGTGCTCGTGCGGCCCATGTTTGGCTGGTTCCCCGGCTGGTTCTCAACTCTCTCAGGTTTGTTTCGGCCTCGATGATCTGCGGGCTTGTCAGTACACGGTAGATTTCTCTGCATAGCGATCGTTTGAGTGGGTGCAGGATCTCTTTCTTGGTTCCACCTCGCTTAATCGGGTGTTCGACATAGTCCCCAAGTCCGTGTATCGAAGACGCTGGATGCTGTTTTCAAGACACAGTCATTGTGTTTGGGCTACCTTGAATCTGTTGCAATCAGCCAAGGAAGGGTGAGTGTCGTGGATTTCGGGGATGCAATCGAGGCGCTGGCAAACAAGGTAAACGAACAATGGGAAGGGATAGAAACGGAAGAGGCGACGAAGAATGCCTTTATTATGCCTTTCATCTCGACAGTGCTTGGCTATGACGTGCTTAACCCGGCCGAGGTAATTCCGGAGTTCACTGCCGACGTTGGAGTTAAACGAGGGGAGAAGGTAGATTACGCTATTAAGGCTGGCGGAGAGATTCAAATTCTCATCGAGTGCAAAAAATCTTCCGTGCCGCTCACTTTAGAGAATGCTTCCCAATTGTACCGATACTTCTCGGTGACTCCAGCACGTATCGCAGTACTAACGAACGGCCGTTTCTATAACTTCTATACGGACCTGGACTCACCGAACAAGATGGACTCCAAACCATTCCTTGTGCTGGATCTGCTTGACATTGACGAAACTGCATTACCCGAGTTGAAGAAGCTTGCGCGTAGTGATTTTGATGTATTGTCAGTAGTTAGTTCTGCTGAAGAGTTGAAGTATGTAGGAGCCATTAAGCGTGAACTCGCCTCTGAGTTCCGCAATCCTTCTCCCGAGTTTGTTCGTATGTTCGGATCCCGTGTATATGACGGTCGATTCACACAAGGAGTCCAAGACAAATTCGCATCGCTGGTCAGCAAGGCGGTCCAACAGTTCTTGTCTGAGCGAGTAAACGACCGACTGAAGAGTGCACTAGGGTCGCCAGAAGCATCTCTCGCCGTGCCGATCAAAGAAGAAGACTCAATGACGGAGACTTTACAGACCGATGAGTCCGGCATAGAGACCACCGACGACGAACTTTTCGCGTACCGGGTTGTGAAAGCCATTGCCTGTGCAACTGTCAGCCCTGAGCGTGTCCACTATCGTGACGCGAAGTCCTACTTCGCGATTCTGCTCGATGATAACAACCGCAAGCCGATCGCCCGCTGTCACTTCAACCAAAAGACTACGAAATGGATCGCGATACCGGACGAAAATAAAGAGATGATCAGACACGATATTGACGCGCCAGAAGATATCTACAAGTTCGCTGGGGAGATCAACGACGCGGTACAACGGATGGTGGATGTCTAGGTAGCACCGCTTAGCGGCTGTGATGGCGAGGTGGTCTCAGAGACCATGAGTGAAGACGACAACGTCGAAACCGAACTTTTGAAAGGATTCCTGGTTCAGGAGACCTTCGACAATGATCCCTGTCTGGAGGTAGTAGAGTACGAGACGGACAAAGTCTCACAGGCGCGTCAGCTTGATCGATCGGGTCGTAGAATCGACGTTCTCGTGCTTGTGAAAACAACGCCGCAACCATCTGAGAAGTATGTTGACACAGTTTGTGTTGCCGGGCTGGCACTCAATCCCCTTCGCTGGGTGCGGCTGTACCCGATCCCATTTCGCTACTTGCAGGCCGAGAACAAGTTCCAGAAGTATTCGATCATATCTGTGGAGGTTTCTCAATCTGCCCATGACAACAGGATCGAGAGCCTGACAGTGCGAGCGGACACGATCCGCGCCGAGCCGATGATTACCAGCGACCATGGTTGGGAGAAGCGAGCAAAGCTCGTGGAACCCATCGGGACAGTGGCCCTTTGCGACTTAATCGAAGAAGTCAAGGCGAACATTAATGCACCATCCCTAGCCATGGTGCGACCTGAGCCAGGCTCATTCAGCCTTAAGATCAGCGAGCACCCGGGGTGGTCAGAAAGCCAGCAAAAGAAGATTGAGAAACACGCTTCCAGGGGCGAGCAAGTGCTGATCGGCGAAGCTGACACCCGAGCCACCCTAGAAGCACCCCTGCTTAAGATCTGGGCCAAGTTTAGATGTCAGGACAACTGTACCGGCCACGAGCTGCAATTCATCGACTGGGAACCAACACCCCTAATGCGACGCGAAGCGAAACAGAACTCAGACCTTGAATCAGTCGTTCGCAAGCGGTTCGAGTACAATCCCGCGAGAGATGATCGAGACTTGAGGATCTTCGTCGGGAACCAATCCGACCCTCAAAGGCGGAGAGGGTTTCAAGCGTTGGGTTTGTATTACCCAACCAGGGTTTCAGCTGAGGCTGCGCGCCAGAGTGCGCCACTGTTTTGAGCTAGTTCCTCGTTTACTGCTGCCGCGACCAAGTCACGGTGGCAACACTGCTGATCTACTTCGAAGCACAGCAGTACAACGGTACGTTGCTTCGCAAGTCTGGCTAGTTCGTCGAGTTCATCGGCACCGGATCCCTCTAGAACGTGGTTGCGGAACCAGCTATGAGCGCGGCGGGCGGCAGAAGTTCCGGGATCCCAGAAACCAGGACGGTTCTCTTTCGGGTTGCCGAGGGCCCGCAGGTGAACGTAGTCAATGCCGGCGTCTTCCAGATAGCTGCGAAGAGCTGTTTTGGAGAAACCACGCTTGCGTGAGATCGCATTGAGACGAACGTCGACAACGACGGGGTTCCCGATCGAAGAGCAGAAGTCGATCAGTTCACTAACCGAACGGCCTTCGTAACCCCACCCAAAGACCCGACTGCCTTCTGCGTGACTGTTCATACCTTCACCATAGAGCACTTATCTTAGAGTGACCCGAAAAGAGTCTCACTGGCGTTGGAACTGAGCCCGTAGCTATGTTGTTAGTACAAACTGGTTGCACTAGTGGCGTGGAAATCAACGGGGAACACCGCGGGGCTTACATGGCCGATCGCCATGGGGTGAGTGCTGAACAAGCTAACTCAGCGGTAGCGGACCCAGAAGCATTGATCCGGACCCGGCCAGCAAGTCCGGCAAAGCATCCGCATCATCGGGACAGCACACACGGGAGGGCTGATAACCGTGATAGTCCTCGACCATGAAGGCATCAGGTACGGGGTCAACGGGTGGCCCTCGAACAGCACAGACCAACGACGATACAACGAAGGAGAGTGGAGGCCATGAAGAACATCGAAAAACTACTGCAGGAAGAAGCCGAAGCGGTAGAAGCCAATATGGACGCACCCCTGCGCTTCGGCACCACAATCACCAGAGGAAACCAAAATCCAAAGTGTACTCACTACGCCTAACCGAGTCCGAGTACGTGAGCTTGGAAAAAGCAGCAGAGCAGGCAGGAATGGCACCCTCAGCCCTCGCACGCACATGGATCGTGGAACGACTCGCCGCTGGGGATCCCGAGACCGCTGACTTCCAGAGCATGGCCAGCACACTCGAAGCATTCAGCAGACGACTCGCAGCTGTCGGGACTGTCTCAGTAAGTGTGTAACTGGCGTTTTTCATTTCTAGTATTCCTTCGCGTCTGGCCAGCGGTCTGCGAAGGTGATGGCGAACGCGCCCCGGGCGGGTTTCCATCTGGTTATCCACCGTACCTGACCTTTCCCGGTAGGGTCGAGCGAGCGGACGGTTAGGTACAGGCATTTCAGTGCTGCTTGTCCGGTGGGGAAATGTCCCCTGGCTCGCACCGACCGGCGGAAGCGCGCGTTGAGTGATTCGATGGCGTTGGCCCGGCAGATCACCCGCCTGATTTCCACGTTGTAGTCCAGGAAGGGAATGAACTCTTCCCACGCGCTTTCCCATAACCCCACGATCGCTGGGTACTTGGCTCCCCACTGCTCGGCCATCACCGCCCGGGCTTGCTCGGCAGCCACCGGGGACGGCGCGGTGTAGATCGGTTTGATGTCGCGGCGCAAAGCGTCCCAGTCATGCTTGGAGGCATACCGGAAGGTATTACGAATCAAGTGGAGAATGCAGGTTTGGATGGTGGCTTCGGGCCAGGTCGCCAATACGGCATCCTGTAAGCCTTTCAACCCGTCACAGACCAGGAAGAACGTGTCTTTGACTCCACGGTTCTTGATCTCTGTGAGTACCGAGAGCCAGTATTTCGCTCCTTCACCGCCGGGGGATCCCCATATCCCTAAGACATCGCGCTTGCCGTCTAGATCAACGCCGATAGCGGCGTAGAAGGCTCTATTGGCGACTTGACCGTCTCGGACTTTCACATGGATCGCGTCAATGAAAATCGCCGCATACACACTATCCAGAGGCCGAGAAGACCATTCATTCATTTCCTCGATCACCCGGTCAGTGATCCGTGAAATGGTCTCCTTAGACACCGAGGCTCCGTAAATGTCTTGGAAATGAGCTGAGATCTCCCCAGTAGTAAGCCCCTTGGCGTAAAGAGATAACACCATCTCATCCACATCGCGCAGGCGCCTTTGACGCTTCTTGATGATCACCGGCTCAAAAGACCCGTCCCGATCCCTAGGAACCTTGATCTGAACCGCGCCGACCGCGTCAGTCAGCACCGTCTTATCGGTTGTCCCGTTACGAGTGTTCCCAGCCCTGCCCTGAGCGCTCTTTTCGTGTTTAGGACGGCCCAGATGATCAGTCATCTCCTCATCCAAAGCCGTTTCCAACACGGTCTTAGTGAACTGTTTGAGCAGACCACCCGGCCCGGTCAAAGACACCCCAGCCTCTTTAGCCTGACGGACCAGATCCACCGCCAAATCCATCTCAGCAGAAGACTCAGCGTTACCGGATTCTTCATTACTATTCTCATTGTTCTTCGATGCCACGGGCATCAGTGCTGCAACAGACATCAACAATGCCTACCTTCCACGCCGACCCACGGGTCAGCGCACCAGGCCAGTTACACACTTAAATCCACAGTCCCCAGCCGTCTAGAAGCATGGGTAGCTACGACCTAACAGTGACCCAGGAACGTGGCCAGTGGCTCGGTGAATGCATTCAGGTACCCGCAGCGCACACTGGGGGGCCCAGTCTTGAAGCAATGGGTGTCATTATTCTTGTAGTTGTCCTGGCCGGTGGCACGCGGATCCAGGTTCGTTTCGGGGCGGGTTCGGTCGGGCTCGCTCAGTAATCGGAATAGCTGCCGGGAGGCGGTGGAGTTGGAAAGATAGCCGTTCTCGCCCCTTCCTTGGGTCCCATTTCGGAAAGGCAGCCAAAGTCACCGCCTTCCCACCGAGAAACCGCGAGATCTCGGTGCGAGACGGGCGATAACGGCTATGTTTCCTAATCGATGAAGTGTCTACTGGTGATTCGGGCTCTCTCTCCCCTATTTCGAACGAGGAGACCCACGAGAGCCGCCATGTTCGAGCTTTCCCTGATCCGGAAGTAAAGCGCGGGTCTGAGCCTCGCGTGACCGCAAGACCCCCGAGCGCATTCTTGGCTACCTCACGGCCACTTGGCCCATCAACGCAATGAACCGATCCGTATCCTGGTAAGTCTCGAAAACTTCTGAGGTTGGGATTGATGAGGGCGGGATTCTGAACTGCACGCGCCAAATGACGGTGCCATTTTCGAGAGTCCGAGGACTCGGTGATGGTGACATGCGAGCGACTCCTAATCAGTAGACGACACCCCGCATTGGGGCATCTACCGACACGCTCAGACACGATTGGTAGTCTGCATGGTAGTCCAGAAGCCCCCGCGACCACGGGTAAACCGCCTCTGACCTGCTAAAACAGTGGTGCTCAAGGGGGGAGTTGAACCCCCACGCCCTTCCGGGCACACGGACCTGAACCGTGCGCGTCTGCCTATTCCGCCACTTGAGCAGTGACTTCAATCGGTTTCTACATCAATGATGCGCCCACCAATTGCAGCAAGTAAGAGCATATAGGGACAAGCCAAGTTTTTCAAAGCGAGGGCAGCGTGTTTCCCGTCTCGTTTAGCGATCTTGTGGCTGGCAGCCACCGGAGCGAAAAGAGGGGGCGCAAAGAATTGATAGCAACAGCAACCTCCGCCCACAGTCCACTTCTTTTGGGGATTGCCCACAACCTACTTCAGAGGGATGCCATGAAGGAGGCGAACACGTAAGGTGAACTAGTAAACGTTGTCGGCGTTTACGAGCGTATTCATTCGCTGTCCTGCACTGATATGGGCGTTGGGTGGGGC
>JBATQJ010000050.1:0-1631 GCA_049291975.1 Scrofimicrobium sp. | reverse complement strand
CCGACACGCTGAAGGTCGGCGCCCTCATCCCGGCGCACGTCCCCATACTCGACAAGTTGAGTCAGGTAGACACGACCCTGCCTGCCGAGAAAGTCCCGGTATTCCTCATCAGTTAGTTCTCTGAACTCCAAGTTCCTATCCTCAACAAGTCTCTGCGTTCGCTCAGGCGCTTACCTAGTCGCCCCGAGCTTCTTAGCCAGGAATGGTCGTAGGGGGAACTCGTAGGTGCCAACCAGTTCCTCGACCGTCCCTTGGAAATGCCGCTTGTAGTCGAGAAGCCCGAATCCGGGCTCGCCTTCCTCAAACACTCCGCGGATAACGTTCATGTTGTACCAGCGTTTGCCGCGCTCAATCGCCCTTTTGATCATCGCCTCGTGCACAGCATAAACGCCCCTGAAACTTGCCAGGTCATCGTAGCCACCCGAGTAGTGGAAGATCAGGTCACTCGGGGTTTCCACGTAGAGGCTGGCAGTCAGGATGACCCGCTCCCCTCGCTCCTGCTGGACCTTCAGTGTTTTGTCTCGCCGGCGCTGCAGGGCGTCGTAGCGGAACCGAAGCTCTTTTAGCTGCTTCTGCTGCTTCTTCGTCGGAGCACCGCCCTCTTCATCTGGCCGCAACGCTGCCATTTCGACCTCAACCACCCTAAGCTCGTCACCAATCGACTCAAGCGCTTCTTTCGTGTCCAGCACCGCAACGGGATAGACGTACCTCTCCGTCCCCATCTGGACCATCATGTTCCGCACCAAATCAATTGCCGAGTCCTCAACGTGCGGCATCTCTGTGCGTTCTTCAGTGTGGTCGAGGAGCTTCTTAATCACATCGAGATCATCCGGGCCCAGATATTCGACGCGCACCCCGTTTGCCGCGGCGTTGCGAATGTCGGTCCTGACGTTGTTCTTGAACGAGGCGAAGGCCTCGTCATACGTCATCCCCTCCAGGTTCTTCGAGTACAGATAGATCGGGTGGATATCAACGCCATCAAAGTAGTCCCCTTCGACGGGCACTCCCCCAACTTCGGCCATAACTTGATCGAGTTGTTGCGCCCGCTGCGTGGCATCTCCGGCCTCAAGATCCTCGTACGGCCGCCTGATGACGTACGGGTTCACCCTCAGCGCGATAACGCGAGGATTCTTCATTACCCATTTCTTCAGTTCCGTCATGAAGGTACGTACGAGGTCTGCGTTGTCGTAGTCAAGCATCGGACCAAAGTGAACGATGGCGCGGCGGAACAACCGAGCCCACGGCTCGTAGACGACTGTGGCCGCCCCAACCACTTTGCCATCATCGATCAAACCGACTCGATCCACCCGGGCTCCGCCCGCAGAACGTACGTCACCATACTCAACAAGCTGGGTCAGGTAGACGCGATCATACTGATCGATAAACTCCTGGTACTGCTCATCCGTTAGCGCTCGAAATTCCACGTCATCACTTTCAAGGTTGTGTGGCCCCGAGCATCCGTAACTCGGCCTTGTACTCAATAGTAAAGAATCCCCAGACCGATCACCCGGTCTCGGGATTGTGTGGTGGGCCGTACTGGGATCGAACCAGTGACCTCTTCCGTGTCAGGGTCATAAAGTCACCCTGTCACATCCCGTTTTACCCGTTATTATGCGGTTTCAATACTCACA
>JBATQJ010000049.1:0-17339 GCA_049291975.1 Scrofimicrobium sp. | reverse complement strand
TGATCTCATACCTTGCAGACATGGTCAACCTCACCTGTTCCATACCCACCAGGGCACCAATTTTCGCGGGCAAAAACTAGTGAGGCATGGAACCCCATTACGCGGGCAATTTACATGAGGCTAGTCGGAGGGTAGCGCCGTTTACGACGCGACGATAGCCTTGAACGAAGCTTCGAGATTCGTGCTCGATGATGGTTCGTCGTGGCGTTTTGCCGGGGCTAGCGGCGCCAACGTTGCAAACCAGAAGCTGACGCCTCCTTACGTTTTCAACGATGGTCGGACAGCCGTCGGTGCAAAAGTAACCTTTACGGCACCGGTGATCGTCGACTACCGCAACAATGCGTGGACGCTCAACGCCACCACTCAGATCGCCCCGGCCGATGCGCTGAAGGCAGAGGCCTATCCGGTATCGTTTGCCGCCACGGTCCCCGGCGCTCCGACACTCGAATCGCTTGGACATCCGGACATCGTGGTTGGAGGTTTCAACCTTGAGAACTACTTCCCGATCAACCAAGGTGGTAGCTGGAAGGTAACCTGTACCAGCTACAACGACAACAACGGCGTTCCAATCACCACCAACCGTTGCCCGGACTACACCGAGAACGGCGTGACCGTCACCGGTCCACGTGGTGCTTGGGACAAGGCAAACCTTGACCGTCAAACAGCAAAGCTGGTCCCAGCCATCAACAACCTCGACGCTTCGGTTCTGGGCGTGATGGAACTTGAGAACAGCTACAAGCTCTCCTTCGGTCTCAAGGACCAGGCTGGTGCCTCAGCGAAGTACCTGGTCGATCAGCTGAATGCAGCAGCAGGCTTCGCCAAGTGGGATTACGTAGTACCCAACGTTGACAAGGCCGAGCCGATCAACCAGCAGGACGTCATGTATCCGGGCATTATCTACCAGCCCGCCAAGGTGACTCCGATTGGCGAGAACCTGATTCTGAATGACAAGTCGGGTGATGGACAGCCATTCGGCAATGCTCGCGCTCCTTTCGGACAGGCATTTGAGCCAGCGGGTGGCGGCGAACCCTTCTTCTTTGTTGCGAACCACTTCAAGTCAAAGAGTTGCGACACCGGTATGACTGCGGGTGCACAGGGTTGCTTCAACACCGACCGCACGAACCAGGCCAACGCTCTGGCAAGCTGGGTTGAGGTCGTGCTTCCACAACTGTCTGCCAGCACCGGCAAGACCGTGGAAGACGTGGTGCTGGTGGGGGACTTCAACGCGTACACGTTTGAAGATCCGATGGTTGCGCTCTACGACGCTGGCTACAGCAACGTCAACGTCGAGAACGGCGCTCCTGTTCAGTCCTCGTACAACTACGGCGGCATGGACGGTTCGCTGGACCACGTGGTGATTTCCTCATCCGCGCTTGACCGGACGACCGGTCACGCCATCTGGGACATTAATGGACCCCAGTCCATCGCGTACAACTACAGTCGCTACGACGCGACCGGTGGTGAGTTCGTGCAGGGCCTGGCGACGACTCCACTTCGATCCTCGGACCACTCCCCGGCTGTTGTCGGGTTCAAGTCCAAGGTGAGTGCGCCGGAGTCGACCCTGATCCAGTTGCTTAATATCAACGACTTCCACGGTCGGATTGATGGAAAGCTCGGCGCTGGGGACAAGAACTGTCTTGCGCCTGAACTGGATACCCGTCCTCTGGCCTCGTCCGACACGATGAACTTCGCGTATGCGATCGAGAAACTGAAGTCTGATCCGGATGTTGATGGAACCATGTTCCTCTCAGCTGGGGACAACATTGGCGCCTCTCTGTTTGCTTCAGCTGTTCAAAGGGACAAGCCGACCATCGAACTGCTCAAGACCCTCGGCCTGGAAGCTTCGGCCGTTGGCAATCACGAGTTTGACGGTGGAAAGACTTGGATTAACGAGGTAAATGGCTGGATCGGCGGGGCGTTCCCGTACCTCGCAGCAAACGTGATCGACGACGCGACAGGGAAGGTGGCCGCACCCTTCAAGGCCTCAGCAACATTTGATGTCGCCGGTAAGAAGGTAGCGGTCATTGGGGCCGTAACCCAGGAGACGCCGACCCTGGTGTCACCGGAGGGCGTCGCAGGCTTTTCGTTCACTGATCCGGTTGATGCAGTGAATGCCGAGGTCGCTCGCCTGATGGCTCTGGATGCTTCCGAGCGCCCAGACGTTGTCATCGCCGAGTACCACGACGGAGCCGCGGAGGGCACCGGGTCGACTCTTGAGGCAGAGATGGCCGCTTCTCCGAGTTTCAAGAAGATCGTTGAGCAGACCTCGACGGATGTCAACGTAATCTTCACCGGCCACACTCACAAGGAATACGCGTGGGAAGCGCCCTACGGCACCGAAGGTAAGACCCGCCCAGTTGTTCAGACTGGCTCGTACGGCCAGAACATCGGTCGAGTCGTACTGAAGGTTGACAATGCGACCGGGGCCGTCTCAGCCGAAGTCGCCGAGAATATCCCGACTGCAAAGATCGCCGCGAACGGAGTTTGGAACCCAGACCTGAACGATAAGAAGGGTGGCTGGCAGATCCAGGATATGAGCGTCTTGGAGGGCTTCAACGAAGCTACCGCCGAGTCGTACGTGATTATCCGCGACGCGGTTCGCCTGGCGGATTGCGAGGGTGGCAAGGTGACGGGTCGCCTGTCGGCGGATATTAGCCGCGCTTACACCTCTTGCACCTACGTCGACGGAACAGCAGTTCTGGGCGAGGACGCGAAGGAAGATCGCGGCGGCGCGTCGCCACTGGGCACCCTGGTATCCAATATGCTACGTACCGAACTCGGCAAACTGCCGGGCGGAGTCGACTTCGGGGTAACAAACCCAGGCGGTCTTCGAACCGACATGGCTGCCGGGAACGTAACCGTGGCGCAGGCTCGTGCGGTGTTGCCGTTCAACAATGAACTGTCGATCGTCACCATGACCGGTGAACAGATCTACACTATGCTTGAACAGCAGTGGCAACGCGGCGCGGACGGCAAGATTCCCTCTCGCCCGTTCCTCTACCTAGGTCTGTCGGAGAACGTCCGCTACACCTACCATGAGGTAGCTGACCCAGCGAACGAGGGTGCGATGAAGGGCGTTGTCGACACCGTTTTCGTTGATGGCAAACTCGTTGACAAGGCGGCCGAGTATCGCATTGGCACGTTCACGTTCCTTGCGGCTGGGGGCGACAACTTCTGGATCTTCCAGGACGCTCCGAACATCAACACCGGCCTGTTGGACTATGAACAGTGGCTTGCCTATCTTGCTTCAGAGTCCGGTGTTGAAGGGATTTCGCCGAACTTCGCCAAACAGGGAATCAAGGTGGATCTGGATCCGGCGGATGCGGCGCTCAAGGCCGGCGACACCCTCAACGTCGCCTACTCGCAGCTAAACATCTGTGCGAAGGGTGCTCCTGAGAATACTGAAGCAACCCTGGACGTTACCGGACCGTTCGGCGTCTCAAGCCTCACTGAGAAGGTCACTGATGGGGCCGTGAAGTTCGCTGTTGTGATGCCGGGAGACACGAAGTCGGGTGATCTGGTGCTTGATATGACGGCTTCGCCCAGCAACAGTCTGGCGACCAGCTACGGAACTGTCGCCGCTAAGGTGACACCCGGACCTGAGCCGAAGCCCACCCCGGATCCGGGAGGTAAGCTCCCTGACACTGGCGCCTCAGTCTTCTGGTTCCTGCTTGCGGGAATCGGAATAACGGCTGCTGGCACCGGAATCGTGGTGAAGTCTCGCCGAAACGCTAGCGAACAGGTCTAGCCTGATCGCAAGAAACAAAGTCAGCACATAAAGCTGACGTGGACGTGGCCCCTGTTGCCCCTCTAAGAGTGAGGAGTAGCGGGGGCCACTCTGTTTGTAAGAGGAGCTAGCCCGCTCCCCAGCTTCACCCACTAGATCAATGCCGTTGACGTGTTTTCCTGGACTCGACCAAGAAGCGGACTCGCCAGGATCCGCTTGCGCGCAGTACTGGGTGCTTCCTCGTCCAAAACCGTCCGCAGGGCGTCCGGAAGCTCCTCGACAATTCTGTTCCGCTCACCCGCAACTACCTCGTACGGAAGTGCAAGATCACGAGCGAACTGGCGCCAGTCTCGCTCTGTCACCCCAAAGAATGCGTCCTCGAAACCAACCTTCATTGCCGCACGAGGAAACCTCAACTCCACCGTGCCGGCGACGGAGTAGCCAAGCCCCGACGCCGCATCATACATAGGTGCAAGAGAGGTACTTCCATCGGGAAGGATCAATAGAGAGTAGTTCTTCGCGTGAGCGTCTGGATTACCGATCAGATAGTTGAAAATAGCCATCCGAGCGAACGAAACACGTTCGGAGAATGATTGCGATGAATCACCCGCAACCTCGTCCAACATCCTCGCAATTTGCCTGACGCCAGGTCCTCCCTGGTCCTCGTACTTATTCTCCGTCCGTACGCCAAGCGCCTGACAGAAGTCCTCCTGATGAATTCTCTGGACTACTCCCTCGATTCGGATGCGGTCGTATCGCTGGACAACCACTGCGGGAACCCCGTCAAACTCATGAAACTCAGTGAGCGCAGCATCTATGCCAATGGCTCGAGCAGCGGCCAGAGTGATGTGCTCCATCAGTGCCTGATCCTCAACCGCGTCCCGCCCAACGAATGCGATCCCCGGTTTGACGATGTGCGTGGTCGGAAGTCCATCCAAAGCACGAGCCCATCGCCCATCTTCAGTCCTGTGAAGGGCCAACTTTCCTTGCTGGCCTGCGACCGACCAACGTTCTGAAAACTCAGTGACCGGTTGGCCTCGCAAGGCCGCCCTTAAGCGCAGTCCGATCTCCCGCTCATCTATTGATTCGAACGAGCCTAGCCTCTCAGAAAGCTCGGCGTCCGGCGTCAGTTGCACCGCACCCGCACAGTCCAAGCCAGCGTTCTCAAGCAGTCCCATTGGTGTCGTATTGCGACTGTCATGCGCCTGCGCCATTGCCAGCCGCAGTTCGCGACCTTCGGGGAGAAGTCCGTTGAACCAGGTGGAAGCCGCCTGACGCGAGGCACTTCGACGCGTCGTTGGGAGTGAATGCGACAGAATCGGTCCCACGTATCCGCTTCGGTATCTGAAACCCTGGATCAAGGTTCCGTCACCGGTCAGTTCCCCAACTAGCTTCCCGTAGAGGAAGACGCTGAGTTTGCGCCTAGCCATGATATGCCTCGATTCGCGTGGTTGGAGTGCGAGGTGCCGCGCGCTCTTGATTCACAGAGTCTCTCCAGGCATCTAGCAACGCTCTATCTTCAGGGGATAGCTTCGGCTCCCGTACTTGGTTCACCTCAAATGCCAGCCCTAGCGCACGTGCCACGTGGAGCACCTTGATCAGCTCTGCGCGGGGTGACTTTCCTCGTTCAAAGTTCGATAGCCAGCGCACCGAAACGTCAGAACGCGCCGCCAACTCTTCCTGCGTCAGGCCCTGACTCTCCCGCTCGGCGCGAAGGCGGAAGCCAAAATCTCTCGCTGTCTTCAACTGTGGCTGTTCATTCATTTCTTGACCGTACCGTCAAGCCGGGAAATATGCAAGTACCGTCAAGTTTTGCTTATTGACCGTTCAGTCAAGCTTCCACTAGAAACCAGGACCTCAGTCCCACAGAGTGGATACTCGTACGGTTCTCCAACGATCCACCGGATCATTGCTACAACTCGTGTCGAAATGACGGATTCAAAGGGGACCGTAAATGTCGAACCAGCAGATCTACCCACCAAACCAGGACACCATCGACGAAGCCTGGATAAAGGATTGGCGCGAAACCATGGACGCCGCGAGTGCCGAACCCCTCGCCTACTGGGAAGGCAGGGCGAAAGAACTCGAGTGGTCGAAACCCTGGGAGCGGGTGCTCGATGATTCCGGAGCGCCGTTCTATAAGTGGTTCACCGGCGCCGAAACCAACATCGTCACCAACGCTGTAGACAGGCATATTGATGGGCCGAGGAAGAACAAACTTGCCCTGATCTGGCATTCCGAAGACGGCAAGGAAACCCGAACCTTCAGCTACTTCTCCCTCGCCCGCGAAGTGACAACCATGGCCAACGTCCTCAAGGCCCTCGGCGTGCGGAAAGGCGACCGCGTCACCATTTACTTGCCGCGCATTCCGGAGGTCGTCTTCGCAATGCTGGCATGCGCCAAACTCGGTGCGGTCCATTCGGTCATCTTCGCGGGTTTCTCCGCCGATGCCCTGTCCTCCCGGATTGATGACTCCGAGTCCAAGGTGGTCATTACTGCGGATGGTTCGTGGATTAACGGCTCTGTCTTCCCTCTGAAAGACATCGTGGACGAGGCCGTCCGGTTCTCCCCCACCGTCGAGAATGTCCTGGTCGTGAAGAGGACTGACTCCGAAGTTCACATGGATCCCCTCCGCGACCACTGGTACCACGACCTCACCGCCCTGCCCGTCGCACGCGGGAAGTGCGAAACTGTCCAGGTTGACGCCGAACATCCCCTGTTTATCCTCTACACCTCCGGTTCGACCGGGAAACCCAAGGCCATCCTGCACACGCACGGTGGATACATGGTCGGCACGTACGCCACTTTGCACGACACCTTCGACATTCACGACCAGGACCGCTTCTGGTGTACGGCGGACGCGGGTTGGATCACGGGCCACTCCTACGTCGTTTACGGTCCCCTGCTGAACGGTGCAACATCGTTTATGTACGAGGGCGGCCCCTCATACCCGCATCCTGATCGCTGGTGGTCGCTGATTGAGCAGTTCGGAATCACTACCTTCTACACCGCCCCCACAGCGATTCGTTCGCTGATGCGCTTTGGTGAGGCATGGGCAAGCAGGCATGATCTGTCCTCATTGCGGCTACTTGGCACCGTCGGAGAACCGATCAACCCGGAAGCGTGGAAGTGGTTCTATGAGGTTGTCGGAGGCGGAAACGCGCCGATCATGGACACATGGTGGCAGACGGAGACCGGCATGTTTCAGATCACCGGCGTCCCGACGATGCCACAGAAGCCTGGGTCGGCGGGCATGCCCGTCTTCGGGCAGCGGGCGCAGATTCTCGACGAAAAGGGGAACGAGACTCCAATCGGCACTGAGGGATTCCTCGTACTAACAAACCCGTGGCCAGCGATGATGCGAACTCTATACAAGGACGACCAGCGGTACCTGGACACCTACTGGAAGCAGTATCCGGGCAAGTACGCTACCGGAGATTCCGCGAAGGTGGACGAGGACGGTTACTTCTGGATCATCGGGCGCACCGATGACGTGATCAAAGTTTCGGGGCACCGCTTGGGGACGGCGGAGGTCGAGTCAGCGATTGCTTCGCACCCCATCGTCACCGAAGCAGCCGCCATCGGTTTGCCACACGAGATCAAGGGCAACGCGATTCACGCGTATGTCGTCTTGAAGGAGGGGTACGAGGGAGGGCGCGATCTGGCCGAGGAACTCCGCGCTCACGTCAGCGCCCACCTCTCCCCAATCGCTAAGCCGGACGAGATCGAGTTCGTGGAGACCCTCCCCAAGACCAGATCGGGGAAGATAATGCGCAGGGTACTGCGGGCCCGCGCTCTGGGCCAAGACGAAGGCGACCTATCAACCCTGGACGGCTAAAAGAGCTCCCTGGACCGACTTGCAGTCTCCATGGTGGCACGAACAATTTCTGGTGATTCATCGATAGCATTTGACTCATGCTCGATATCCCGGCTTGGTCTGGTCTTACTGTTTCAGTCATTGGTGTAATCGATCTGATCATTCGGATCACCGCACTGTTCGTTGTTCCCAGAAATCGGACTCCCTCTTCAGGGACCGCATGGCTGCTGTTCATCTTCTTCTTCCCGATCGTGGGGCTGATCGCCTTCCTGATCTTCGGCGCAAACAAGATGCCGAAAGGCCGCAGGGAGAAGCACAACCACGTGGTCAAGCAAATGCAGCAGGTTGCACAGGGGGACGCGGCAGAGTTTGGTACTGATCTCGCGGGCCTTCCGCCGGGGCTTGAGAGCGTCGAACGGCTTGCGCTTTCGCTCGGTGCACAACCAATGCTCACCGGAAATCAGGCAACGATCACCTACGACTATGAACAGTCGATTGCCGCTATGACCGCCGCAATCCGCGAGGCGCGGGACGAGGTGAACATTGAGTTCTACATTTTCTCTTACGATCCCACGACCCACGATGTGTTCGAGGCGATGCGTGAAGCGAGTGCGCGCGGTGTAAAGGTTCGCGTCATGCTCGACCATATCGCCATGGTGCGCCAACCGAAGCTCTCTGAAACCACTCGCAAGTTCGACGAGGTCGGGGCCGAGTGGGCCTACATGCTTCCGATCCGCCCGTGGCGCGGGCAGTGGCGGCGCCCGGACCTTCGCAACCACCGCAAGCTCATGGTGGTTGACGGGGCCGTTGGATTCGTTGGCTCTCAGAACCTGATTGATTCGAGCTACAACAAGAAAGGAAACCTACGCCGCGGTCTTCACTGGCAAGACATCATGGTTCGGGTCACGGGACCCGTGGTTGCAAGTATCAACCGAGTCTTCATGGGCGACTGGTACATTGAGACCGGTCAGACGCTCGAAGACAACAAGCCCCGCGTCATCAGTACCCCCAAATCGGGCGTCTCTTTCGACTGCCAGATACTCCCGAGCGGACCGGGCTTCGGGGATGAGAACAACCTCCAGGTATTCATCGCTCTCATCGGAATCGCGAAGAGTCGAGTAAGTATCACCAGCCCCTACTTTGTCCCGGACGAAGCGATCATGTATGCGCTCCGGGCGGCCACGGCCCGCGGGGTTGACGTGGAACTCTTCGTCTCTGAAACCGGCGACCAGGCAATGGTCTACCATGCACAGCGCTCATATTACGAAGCTCTTTTACGGTCAGGTGTGCGAATCTACATGTTCAGATCGCCATACATTCTGCACGCCAAACACTTCACTATCGATGACCACACCGCCGTGATCGGATCGTCGAACATGGACCAGCGCTCCTTCAACCTCAACATGGAGGTGTCGATGATCGTTACCGGTGAGGAGTTCGTGAAGGACCTAGACAAAGTTAACGATTACTACCACAACAACTCGCGGGAGCTCACCCTTGATGAATGGCTGAAGCAACCACTGCGCAGTCAGTTGCTTGATGGGCTGTGCAGGCTAACCTCGTCCTTACAGTAGTTACCTAGGCAACCTGCCTGGATGGGATTCGTTTCCAGAACACTATTGCAAGCGCTAGTGCGCACGCGAGGAACAACGAGATCACTCCGAGGCCCGCACTCGCGCCCATCAGCCAACCGTCTACCGACTGGCCGCCTCGGTAAACGGAGAACAGCACGCCTGTGACCAGGGCATTGCCGATCGCGGTGGTGATGCGCTGCGTCATCTGCTGCAGACCACCCGCAGTACCGCCGTGCGCCGGCGGAACATCCATCATCGACTGAGTTTGGTTCGCGGCGCCCATACACCCGGCACCGAAGCCCATCGGAATAATCGGCAAGACTAGCCAATAAATCGACCAGTCAAGGCGGATTACTGCCCAGAATCCGGCGATCAACAGTAGGAGGGAAACCAGCATTGTCGCCAATGCAAACACCTGGATTCCTTTGCCGTGTTCCAAAGCGCGCTTGCCAGACCACACGGCCGCGAAACCAGAAGCGACCGCGTTGGGAAGACCAAGGATCCCGACCATCAGAGCAGAGGCTCCCAATCCGTCCTGTAGGAAGAGGGCCAGGACCACGAAAATCGTTGCACTTCCCAGGAACTGCAGGGCAGAAATACCCGTGCAGTAGCTGAAGGATCGAATCTTGAACATGCTCATGTCCACCATCGGGAAGTGTCCCTGACGTGCGTACCAAAGTTCCCAGAGCACCCACAGGCCCAGCAGGACAAATCCTCCGACCAGCAAGAACCAGCGCCAGCTCACGCCGTGCATCATGAACGGCAACATGACGGCGAGGACTGCCAACATCAGCATGATCATTCCGACAGGATCCAGGTCGATTCGCTGAGGGCGACGACGAGGAGGGTGCCCGGTGGCTATCTCTTGCGCCTCGTACTCCTCTTCCGCCTCTTCCGCGTGCGGGCCAATAGTGCGGCGTTCTTTGCCAAACGGCAGGAACTTCCACGCCGCGAACAGTCCGATGAGCCCAAGGGGAACGTTAATGAAGAAGGAGTAACGCCAACCCGGGTCCTCACCTAGCAGAGCAACGAGGGCACCGGAGACCAACGGACCAACCGCAACCGAGGCAGAGACCACCAGACCCATGTACCCAAACGCCCGAGCGCGGGACTTCCCCTGGAAGTACTGCTGGATCAGACCGGTAACCTGCGGGGAGAAGAAACCGCCGCCAATCCCCTGAAGGACACGCATGAGGTTCAGCTGCGTGATCGTCCCGGCCAACCCACACCCGAGAGAGGCGATGGTGAAGATCGCCAGGCCGATCACCCAAAGACTGGAGCGACCAAAGATGTCACCGAGCCTGCCCGCCGGAACCAGGGTTATTCCGACCGCGAGGGCATAACCAGACAGGATCATCTGGATGCCTGACTCGGATGCCGCCATTGCGCTCTCAATCGAGGGCAACAGATTATTGACCGAACTTACCTGTAGCAGGGTGAGCGCGAGGGAAATCAGGAGGACAACCAACATCCAGTTACGGTCGTACGTCCTATCACTCCCAGGCACAGTGAAATAGCGAGAATTGTTCACGGGGACCTTTCGTCTAGGTCATCCTAGCCAACTCGGCGGCAAGCCTCTAATGGCCGTGCAACTCGCAGCATTCTTGCGAATTGCAGTTTTGGTGGCGGTGTCTTCGCCCATGGATGAACTCGGGTCTCCCGGGTCGTGGCGGTCCGCATCAGGTGAGGAAGACGGGCAAGCGAGGCCATGGCTTCGCTCTCGCGGGCATCTGGGTCGCAGGGATTAGTATCGTCCTGGCAACAATCATCACAACCGGTGCACCACCGGGGATGGCTCTACCATCGGTTGTGTACCTCCTCGGCCCAACCGACAAGACCACTAAAGGCAACTCGTCCGGTACCCTCGGGCTGCACCCACCCGCTGTACTCCCCAAAGCACTGGTCTGAGCGGCTCGACAAAACGAGCATAGACGTGGAACCTTGCTTGTCGTAGAACGGCACCAAAGTTACGTCCATCTGCGTCCCGCGGATGCGCCAAGGAGTCGTGAAATCGTCCGGATCGTAGTCCCACGTCAGGTCCCCCACCTTGGTGATCCGACCATCCCAGTAGATGGAGTTCTCGGTGGCGCCTGTGCCGTCCGTCCACTTGTCTCCGATTTGCAGGCCGAGGATGTGCGCCGTTCCCTCGTGAATAACCGTTCCTGCTGCGGCACCCCAGTTCCACGTTATGTCGTAGGGCCAACGACCGCGACCATGATCCAGCGTGGCCCATGAATCTCCCTCGGGCACCGGCGCGCGAACCCCGTCCGTTTCCACCCATCCCATAGCAGGGCGAGCAATGTCCTTGACCGTGTACTGGAATCGCTTGGCCGACCAGGGGACGACCACACCCAGACGCTCATGGCCTGCGGGCAAGGCCGCAAACACGTCGAAAGCAGCCCCAGGAATGCGGGCGCGGAGACGAGTTCCTTTGTCGCTGGGCTCAATCGCAATGTGCAAATCGCCGCTGGTCACAAAGATCGCCCCCTCATCCAGGGAACGAGGCATGTCTGGCGGGCGAAGGATATCCGTGCGCATCACCTGCCAACTCTGAAGGGTGGCGCGATCAAACACCCAGACCTCGTGGACTCCCGCGTAGTCAATAGACGAGGCTGTCAGGGCGAGGATGTGCGTGGGAGTGATGACGTTCCAGTACTCCCAGCGCTTGTTGCGGCACCAACTGTGGCGACCATCGATCCCCGAGGTGTCGATGATGGGCTGACGCATCCATCCAACCGCGTCTGGATTCAACCGCCCATCCACCGTCAGGGAGACCGGCTGCGTCAATTCTGAGGAAAGAGGAGGCGCATTCATCGCAACAGCTTACTCTTCGGCGTCCACCCGTGGTGTCTAGTTGAGCCCGGGTGCCTTCGTAGCTGCAGCCATGAGGGAGCTGCAAAACAGCAGCGAGCATTGGCCGCCACGACGGAAAGCGCTGTGACGTCAGGGAGATAACCAGACCAGTTATACTCGGCTCACACACGCAGTGCTGCATGCAAAATCGCTGAGGAGCTTGAGTGAATCGTGAGCTAACGCCCATCTCCGCGCGTTTCATGGCGAGCGCTGTCATCTTGGGACTGGTGGGCCAGCTGGCCTGGACCGTAGAGAACATGTATCTGAACGTGTTTGTTTACGACACCATCACGGACTCTCCACACGTGATTGCAGCAATGGTCGCAGCCTCGGCACTCACAGCCACGATTGCCACCATGCTGGTAGGCGTGTGGAGTGACAAGGTCGGTACCAGACGCCCATTCATAGCTTTCGGATACCTGGCGTGGGGAACCGTTACCGCCATGTTCGGCATGGTCCAAGGAGACCCGGAGGGAGCCAAGGTTTGGACGGGAGCAGTCCTGGCCATCATCACCCTGGACTGCGTAATGTCCTTGTTTGGCGCCGGCGCTAATGATGCGGCCTTCACGGCCTGGGTAACTGACTCAACGAATAAGGGAAACCGCGGCCGAGTCGACGCAGTCCTGCAAGTTCTTCCCCTGCTGGCGATGCTTATTGTCTTTGGTGCCTTGGATGGGCTGACCCAAAGCGGGAACTGGTCGTTGTTTTTCCTAATCGTTGGAGGAGTTACGGTCCTTGTTGGCCTCTCAGCTTGGTGGCTGGCCCCAGACGCTCCCACGATCCAAAAGAGCGATGAGCCCTTCTTCAGTTCGCTGGTCTACGGACTGCGGCCCAGCACAGCCCGGAAGCACTCTGAACTCTACATCCTGCTGGCTGCCTGGGCCATTATTGCTAGTAGCGTCCAGATATTCATGCCGTACATCATCATCTATATCCAAAAGCGGCTACAACTGGACTCGTACCCCATCATCCTTGCTGCGGTAATTCTGTTCGCGTCGGTCATTTCGGTTCTGGGTGGGCGCGCAATTGATCGGTTCGGCAAGGTTCGGTCCATCGTTCCGGCCACTGCTGTGATGGTCGTCGGATACGTTGTCATGTTGTATGCCCGAACAATGATTCCTGTAATCATCGGCGGAACACTGGTCTTCTCAGGAATGATGCTAGCCATCGCGGCGGCAGCTGCCGGAGTGCGCGACGCAACACCCAAGAAGCATGTAGGAATGGTTCAGGGCCTACGCATGATCGCTGTGGTCCTGATTCCCATGTGGATTGGACCGTTCATTGGAGCAACGGTGATCTCAGGAGCCGGGGAAACTTACGTGGACCTCGGAGTCACCAAACAGGTTCCCACGCCGTGGATCTTCTTGGCTGCCGCAATCACGGCAAGCCTGGTCATCATCCCAGTTACTCTGTTGCAACGCAGAAAGGCGCGAGAAGATGCTGTTCACTAAGTGGGGCGAGGACCTCCTTAGTGCCTCTTGCGACAAGGACTTCGTGCCACTGCAGGAGTACCCGCGGCCACAAATGCAGCGCCAGTCCTGGCAGAACCTCAACGGCTGGTGGGATTGCGCCATCACGCCACTGCGCGGAGACGTCCAGGACCCTCACTTCGTCGATGATCCAACGGAGTTGCCCCCGCAGTTTCTTTCGCAGGATGCGTCGTCTCGAGCCGAACGGTGGGAAGAAGGTGCCGACGAAGGGCGGATTTTGGTGCCATTCTCGCCCGAGTTCCCCCTCTCTGGAGTCAGCAGAAAGCTTTCGGCAGACGAATCCCTTTGGTATCGGCGCCAGTTCACAGTCCTGGCAGGACCCACCGACCGCGTCCTGCTTCATTTCGGCGCTGTCGATCAGTCATGCCGCGTCGCCGTGAACGGAAGCTACGTCGGCGGAAACGTCGGCGGGTATCTTCCGTTCGCGCTGGATATAACGGACGAGGTCAACCTCGACGGCGCGCCCAACACTCTTGTTGTCGCGGTTCGAGACGTCACGGACACTTCGTACTTCAGCCGCGGCAAACAGTCCAGCAAGCCCGGCGGTATCTGGTACACGCCGCAGTCGGGAATCTGGCAAACGGTCTGGATCGAAGTGATCCCCGCGCATCACATTGCCGACCTGCTGTGGGAGCCTACCCTCGACTCGGTGACCATCACCATCAGTGCTCCCGGATCTGAAGATCAGACTGTCGGCCTCAAAGTTGGCAACCCTGTTCTGGGCGGGGCTTTCATGGCGGGATCCCCAGTTCTTGATCCGCTACTGGAGGCCGAGGTGTCCATCGGTGTGCCGACTAAGCTCAGTTTTCCCTCGCCAGAGAACTGGACGCCAGAACACCCTTGGCTTTACCCAGTTGAGCTCACCCTGGCTTCCCTCGAAGGCGCGGACACCGTCTATTCCTACTTTGCGCTCAGAACACTCGGCGTCGGGGAACGTGCCGACGGCAAGCCGGCGCTTCTACTAAACGGGAAACCACAATTCGTTATTGGTCTACTGGACCAGGGGTACTGGCCAGATGGTGGATACACCGCGCCGTCCGACGCCGCCCTGAAGTGGGACATCCAGTTTGCCAAGGCAGCGGGATACAACATGCTGCGAAAACACATCAAGATCGAACCGTTGCGCTGGTACCACCACTGTGACCGCCTCGGAATCCTGGTGTGGCAAGATGCCGTCAATGGTGGGCGGCCCCCGCGCGATTTCCTCCTAAAGTCTCGCGTCGTCTTGCCTTATCCCTTGCGGGACAAACCGGGCGCTCTCCTAGGCAGGCAGGATCAAGAAGGATTAGCCCAATACCGCGAGGAACTGGCGCGGACGGTCGCGCACTTGCGTTCGGTACCCTCCTTGGCCCTATGGGTTCCATTCAACGAGGGATGGGGACAGTTTGACGCCGCCGCGAACACTGAGCGTCTGCGAGAGCTAGACCCCAGCCGGCCAATCGATCACGCTTCGGGATGGTTCGACCAGGGCGCGGGCGACCTGCACTCAGTGCACGTCTACATGCGCCCTCCCGTATTCGTGGGACTTGGAGTGCGAGATTCGCGGGTGCTGGCCCTCACCGAGTACGGCGGACTAGGGCTGCCAGTACCGGGCCACCGCTGGAGTGACGCTTCATTTGGCTACCTCAACTTCAAGAACCCACGCGAGTTTGCGCGCGGTTTTGAGAGACTGCATCGGCAGCTGGGGCCAGCGCTCGGCCGCGGTCTGGGCGCGCTGGTCTATACACAGCTCAGCGACGTTGAAGAGGAACTCAACGGCCTGGTCACCTATGATCGACGAGTCGTGAAGATGCCGCTGGCAGAGTTGCGACAAATCAACAACGCAGTGGCCGCCTGCGCCAACTAGAGCCGAGATTATCCGCGGGTACTGGTAGACGAATCCGCAGAGTTGACCAGGCCCTGTTGCGGTCGTGATGGAAACATGTGTCCACGGCGTGCGAGGGACAGACGTATAGACTTGCTTTGCGAACCCCTGATACGCGCTTGGTTTCACGCGCGCGAGGGTTAAGCGTTGGCTAGTTCTCGGGCGGTGCTGGGAGTGAACGGGATCGTGTCGGACGTGTCAGCGGTTAGCGAGGCAACAGTATCTTCTAGATCCTCTAGGCGCTCCAGGGTCTCCGCGTAGACCTCGGCGGAGATAATCACAGCGCGCGGCTCTCCGTGGCGCAACAGGTAAACAGGTTCGTCTTGTGAGTGTTCGACCAGACCGGCAAGGTTCACCCTCGCTTTGCTGATCGGTACAAGCATGTCAGCCATTAGGGTTACGTCCTTTCGCATATGCCTTTGCAGTTAGCGTCTATGTTTGTAGACCTTTGAGCGGTGTTCGACCTCTAGGGCAAGGATGATTAGTTCACCGGCACGGATATCTAGGATCACACGGTAATTACCTACACGCAGTTTCCACAGTCCAGCAAGGTTCGCGGTGTACGGCACTAGTCCATCTTCGGGATTATCTAGGGTCTCCAGCCCGTACAGTTTGACTAGTACACGCTCGCGGTTACTCTTATCGAGTTTCTTGATCTGTTTCTCAAACTTGGGGCCTTGGACAACATTCCAGGTCACTACAGGCGAGCCTCTGCCCTAGCTTTAGCGCGTAGTTCGTCCGGGTCAAAACCAAGTTCGCGGGTCAGTTCATCGAGGGGCCGGGTCTTGATCTCCCCGCGCCTGATCGCCGCTAGTTCGGCCTTGATCCTGTCCCCGTGCTCGCGCTCGAACAGGTAATCTTCCAGAGCCTCCACCATGTAATCGTTGGCTTCTTGGCGTGCTTTATCGTCCAGCCCGGCTAGGTGTTCCTCTAGCTCCCGTGGCAGGTGAACCGGCGGCATAGTGATGCTCATGGTCTAAGTGTGCAAGACAGTGCAGAGCTACGGCAAGGGGTGAACTGTTCACAGTTGGCGTGCCGCGAGCTGCAAAGGCGGGAGGGCAGGGCTACACCCAGGCAACAAGGCGGCGTGCAGACCGGCTGTAGATAGGCCCCCGCGTCGCCTCGGATTCCAGGAGCCCGTTGTGGACCTAAGTAGAAGCGCTTCAAACATTCCTGCTCCTCTGAAAACGTTGATTTCGCGGGTATTACGCGGAAAACGGGACGTCTTCGTGGAGCGCTCACCGCAAGTCTCGACCGATTTTCGCGGCCCGGTCGTCCAGCAGAAACATAAAACTCAAACTTGTTTGAGTTTCTCAAAACAGCAAGAACTACTCGTAGAGTATACTTCCGGGGTTCCTGTGAGGGAGCTGGCGGAGCGGTACGGCGTCCACCGAACGACCATCACAGAGATAGGCACCAGAGCAGGTGTGCGGATGCGAAATCAGAGGCTCTCCCTCTCCGCCAACAGGACGCGCTAGCGCTCTATGAGAGCGGGTTCAGCGCTGGCAAAGTCGCCAAGCATCTGGGTCTTAGCCGGGAAGCCACCCGCAAAGCAGTCCTTGAATTGGGTGGACGAATCAGAACCAGGAGCGAAGCAGCTCAACTAATCCCGAACAAGTTGGATTGACGACGTCCGTGTTAGAAGGCCGGAGCCAGGAGCCAAGGCGCGACTTAATCGCGTATCAATGCCTCTTACTGACCGCAAAGACACTTCGTCCCGGTTGAAGTGAAAAGCTGCTGACGATGTCTTCTGCTTTGAGTCTTTGAAGAACTGCCCGGGCACCGGGAGTGTCCGGGATTCTCGGTCGCTCAGTTCCCCTGAATGCGATGTCCTCATACGGTTGACCGAGACTCGTAAGGGCCGTCTGCATCTGATCGAGTTCAATGGTCAACGCACGACTCCCCAGGAGCTTGAGAATCGGCCGAGATCCCAGCGGCCCAGCGATCGACGCAAGCTGCACCAAGGTCTGATCCTTCACAACGCTCGGGTGCGCTGAGGCCCATTCCGCGAGCG
>JBATQJ010000048.1:0-26169 GCA_049291975.1 Scrofimicrobium sp. | reverse complement strand
CGTTCAACAGGTCAACCAGCGTCTCAATGAACTGCCTATCGATCTTCCCAAAGCTGAGCCGTTCGAGCGACTTGATCTTCAGATTGTGCACCAGAGGATTGCTGACGAGCCGTGCTGGTGCCCCGGTTTGCGCCAGAATCTTGTCGATAATGTCTCTTCCTGCGGGGTGCCGGTATACGTCCCCAAGGGTGTTTCGGTCGGTGAAGTGCACGTTAGCTCGTTCTTTCCCTAGCTCTGAGGTCGGCAATGATCTGAGCGTAGAACTCTGCGTCGATTCGGTAGAAGCGGCGATATATGAGGTAGCTGCCCGCGATCAACAGTAGGGGTAACCCGATCATGGCGAGCTTGAAAATTAGTAGATGACTTCCCTGGAGAACCTGTCCGGTGGGGACTTCCTGCGTATGAGCCAGTAATACTGTCGCTCCAACCACACCCGAAGCCAGTGCTGCGCCGAGCTTGTTGATAAAGGGTTGCACCGCGAAGGTGATCGACTCGTTCCGCCGTCCGAGCTTCCATTGCCCGTATTCGACGGTGTCTGCAATAAAGAGCAGAATAAGCACCTGAATCCACGCCTGTCCCACAAACAAAAGGACTCCGGCAATGCCGATGAATAGCATTGTTGTCGTGGGGGCGAGGAAGAAAATGATGTACCCGCCCACCACGAGGATCATCGAGGTGAGGAATAGTTGCTTTCGGCTGATCCGCCTGGTGACTGCGGGATAAACCGCCATCGCGGTTATTTGAGAGATGCCGAGAACCAGGGCGAAGACTGAGTACATTGCCTCGTCTCCGTACACGTACTTGAAGAAGTAGAGTCCAAGACTGATCGTTATTGTATAGCCAGTGGTGAAGAGCGCCATTGCCGCGGCGATAGCTACCAGTTGATCGTTCTTGAACAGCACCTTCCCAAGTTCCTTGAAGGGTGTCGGGGAGTAGTCAGCCGGGATTGTCCGCTCTTCTTTCGTGAAGATCACCGTAGCTGCTTGGAACACGATCAACAGCGTGGCCGCAATGATGGCAAGTAGTTGGTACGCGCGCGACTCAGATCCCGTCAACTGGGCAAGGGCTGCAGACACCGGGACGATCCCTACCACCATTGAGAAGGCTCCAAGAGAAGCACAAATACGGGCGAATGAGCCAATTCTGTCCCGCTGTTGCTGGGACTGTGAGAGGGCAGGAAGCAGCGACCAATAGCCGACATCATTTGCGGTGTACGAGATGCTGTATGCGAGGTAGATGGCGGCAAAGAGCCAGACGAACGAGGCACCCTCAATCCCGAAGTCGGTGAAGAGTAGGGTCTGGAAGATGAAGGTCAAGATGGCGCCGACGACGATCCAGGGTTTGAACTTTCCCCAACGAGTGGCGGTGTTGTCGACGAGCAGTCCGACAACTGGATCAGATAAGGCATCGAAGACTCGCGCAACAACCACTACAGCCGTCACTGCGGCCAGCGTTCCTCCGGTGATCCTGATGACGTCGGTCAGGTAGAACATCAGGTACATCGACACGAGGGTGTACGAGATGTCTCTCCCCAGGGTGCCAATCCCGAACCCATAGACATTTCGTCGAATCTGGCCCGATGCTCGTGCGGCTTTCTCGGTGTCTTTGTCCACCTGCCACCCCCTTGTGTCACCTGCGTAAACGCTACCTGAACAATGCGCTTCAGTGGGCATTCGAAGGAGCAGAGTTCCCGTTCTTGGAGCCGTCAATCTGGTTTATCGTTGTCGGATCAATCTGCAAGACTTAGAACAGACTAACTCCCTGGGCGAGGTAAGAGTGATGCAGCCAGAAAGACTCGTGACGCAACCAGCCTTTGCTGAGACCTTGAAGCGATCGGCAGAGGCCGGGGTCCTCGCCGGCCTGCCAGACAGCATGGACCCTTCAGCGATTTCCGCCAAGCTTGAGGGAACAGGGGAGTCATACGCGGTGTGGTCACTCAGCGACGATGATTCGTCCTGCATGTTGCGGATTCCTCTCCGCCCCCTTAAAGAGATGCCCCATCCGATGGATCGAGAGTTCCAAGTTGCCTCGTGTGTCTCTCCGGATGTGGGTCCTCGAGCGCTATATTTCGAGCCTGATCCGGGTAATCCCCTTGGTGCTCCTTACATAGTTTCTGAATTCACTCCCGGCGGAACGAAGAGAGAACGACAGTGGACACAGAGCGACTTTGATTCACTCGTCCCCGTTATCGCGACGTTGCACTCCGGCCCATCCTGGGACCTAGAAGGGGGCGCCGGCGACATCAATCTGCTGAATGGATTCCGTCAGGCCAGGTCGTGGTGGCAAGAGAACGCCCCGCAGACGGCGGCCCCGGACCACGTCGCGGCCCTTGGTGACCGGGCAGAACGGTTCATAGAGTCGAATCAATGGGCCTCCGAGGGTGCTCAGGTCTGTGCGATTCACTCGGACCTGTGTGCAACAAACATTGTCTTTGACGGCCAGGATCGACCTCGATTGATTGACTGGGAGTGGGCGGAGAACGGCGATCCGGCGAAAGACCTGGCGTATGTCGGGGGAGAGGCTTATTGCGATCCCTGGTATGTCCCGATGAGTCGAGCCGACGTGAAGCGATTCGTGCGAAGCTACGTGGTCCAAATGCATCCGGAGCTGTCTTCGGATGAGCTGGAAGACGAGTATCAGCGACTCCTTGCTCGGCGCGATTCATGGGAGGCTTGGGAGAGATACACAATGGGTTTGCACTGCCTAAAGCGAGGCAGGGAAGAAAACGACGGCTTCTATCTGAGTGCCGGCGAACAGATGCACCAAAGGCTCCAGGCATTGCTTGACCGCGAGGAGGTGACGTGACATGGCAAGGGAAATTATGTTGGGTCGAGGTGTCATCGGAAGTAATCTCGCGGGTTCCCTCGCCCTCGTATACGGAGCAATGTTGGGAGGAAAACGAACGGACGTCATGGTTCCGGTGACGGATCCGTCTAGTTATCGGTCTACGTTGGTTCCACTGCGAGTAGTTCATGGCCTGCCGAAGTGGGCGTACCCGCGCGGCGGAGTCTGTGTTGGTGGTACGTTCCTAACGGGACGTCGTCCGACCAAGAGGGTCCTGCAACACGAGGCACGGCACGTACTTCAGTGGCGCACGCATGGCCTGACGATGCCTGTACGTTACTGGGCGGCGGGACGAGACCCGTTCAATAACCGGTTCGAGATCGAGGCGGACTTGGCTGAGGGCGGATACCACACACCCTGAACGTGTGTGGAGTCCCCTCCGAGTACCATTGAGTTGTTGACTGACCGGGCGGCGGTGGAAAGAGGAATAGTGGCAGAGCGAGACTACGGGCGCCAAGGCGACCAGGGCAAAGACCGGAATACCGGCAAAGGGAATTACAACCGGTCTGGATCAGGTCGATCTGGGAGTTCTTCGGGGCGCTCGAACGACCGCTATTCTTCGGAGCGCTCTTCTGACGGGCGTGGGCGATCCGGCGGAGGTTCATACTCAAGGGACTCATCAGGACGAGGCGAAGGACGGCCTCGTAATGATCGCGGGAATTACTCGCGTGACGGGGGCAGGGACGCCGGTCGAGGCGGGCGCGATGAACGCAGGTCGTTCTCAGATGAGCGCGGATCGCAATCACGCGATGGCCGCCGGGATGACCGAAAGCCATATTCGAGCGATGGAAGGCGAGATGATCGCCGCTCGTTCTCTTCCAGTAGTGGTCGTGATGACCGAAGCTCTTACTCCCGTGATGGTGGTAGGCGTAACGACAGTAAGTCCTATTCGAAGGACGGTCGCCGGGATGACCGCAAGTCCTACTCGCGCGACGGCGGTAGGGACTCGGGTCGGTCGGGGCGCGATGAGCGTGGGTCGCAGTCACGCGATGGCCGCCGAGATGACCGTAAGCCGTACTCGAGTGATGGAAGACGAGACAGTCGCGGACCTCGCCAGGATGATCGTGGGCCAAGGCGTGACGATCGGGGACGTGGTTCGGCTCCGCGCAGTGGTGGGCGCGACTTCAAGAAGCAGGACGACAAACCACACACTCGCGAATACAAATCCGCCGACCCTAACGAGCCGCTGATTCCTGCGGGCGTTGGAGCGGATCAACTTGATCAAGAAGCGATGAACGCGCTGAGCACCCTCGCGGGTGCCAACCGCGAGATCGTCGCGCGCCACCTTGTCATGGCCGGACAGATGATTGACGTCGAACCCGAACTCGCCTACCAACACGCACAGGCGGCCGTGAAGCGCGCGGGCCGGGTCGATGTGGTTCGCGAGGCTGCTGCTCTCACCGCGTACGCGACGCAGCGGTACGAGGAGGCGCTGCGTGAGGTCCGCGCCGTGCGTCGTATGCGAGGTGACGAATCGCTTCGTGCTATCGAGGCTGACAGCGAGCGAGGTCTCGGTCGCCCTGAGAAAGCAATCGAGATCGTGAATGAGGCCGACCTCTCGAAGACACCGCTCTCTGAGCAGGTTGAGTTGGTACTGGTCTCTGCCGGTTCACGTGCCGATCTGGAACAACTGGATGCCGCGCTGTTGATCTTGGATGATGCGGTCTACAAGCTCCCGGAGACGGCCGACGCGTACATGGTAGGACGGCTTCACAGCTTCCGCGCCGACGTTCTTCGGGCCCTCGGAAGGGACGAGGAGGCCAACGAGGCCGAGGCATTGGTGCCCGAACCCGAAGAAACCATCGAGATCCTTGATCTTGAAGAGATCCTTGATGCTGATGTCGACAACGTTCGCACTTCGCTTCGTGGATCAAAGGGGCCGCTCATTGAGCAGCACGACGGCCTGATTCTTGACCTTGATGGCGTGTGTTTTGAAGGAACAAAGCCGATTGATTTCGTCGGCGAGTCACTCACGAAGGCATCTGAGGAATACGTTCCACTCGCGTTTGCGACGAACAACGCGCTACGCACCCCTGAGGAGGTCACGGAGAAACTCCTTGGGTTTGGCATTCCCGCTAAGCCGGAGAACATAATGACCTCCGCCATGAACCTGATGCACCTACTTAAGGAGGAACTGGAACCCGGAGCGAAGGTCCTCGTAATTGGCTCTGACGCCCTTGTACATGAGGTAGAAAAGGCCGGATTCCAGCCGCTTTCGGAGTACGAGGACGGGGTCGTGGCGGTCGTTCAGGGTTATGGGCGGAATGTCGACTGGGCTGCTCTTTCTGAAGCGGCTTACGCACTCAGTAACGGTGCTCGTTACTACGCCACAAATCTGGATACAACACTTCCGACTGAGAAGGGTCTGGCCCTTGGTAATGGATCGCTGGTCGCTGCAGTTACGCGAGCGACCGGTAGACGTCCCAAGTCAACTGGGAAGCCTGAGCCCGAGATCATGGAAAGGGCGGCCGGGCTGATTGAATCACAGAAGCCTTTGACTGTCGGGGATCGTTTGGAAACAGACACCGCGGCCGCCATTGCGGCTCGAATGCCGACCATGCACGTACTGACCGGAGTTTCCGGTGCCGAGGACATCATTCGGGCACAAAAGGGACTGCGGCCTTCCTACCTTGCGCTTGATCTTCGCGACCTGTTCGAGGAACATCCCTTCGCCAAGCACCACCGGGATGGGACATGGACGGCGGGAAACTCTCAGCCGGTCAAGCTCACCAGGTGGGGGAGCCCAATCTTCAGCGATATCGAACTACGCGATGACGGAGACCCCGTCACTCTGAGCCTGGACAACTATCGTGCGTTCGCGGCGGCAGCCTGGGATCAGGTCGACAATGACCGTCCGGTGCGAGTTCCCAAACTGGTGATCGTGCCTAACGATGACCCGGCTGGGACGGTCGTCGCACCCAACTTTGTTAAGGACGAGGACGGTAACGTTTTGAGCGCGGATGCCGAGTTGGATGAGGACGGAGAAGAAATCACGGCAGAAGCGAAGGATGTTCAGATAGTAACAGATTCAGACGGAGGCGACGACGGCACCATTCAGGACGATGTCGCCCAGGTGGGGACCGATTTAGACGGAAGTGACGAAGCTCAGGCTGGAGGAACAGGTTTCTCGGAGTTGGAAACAGAGTCTGATGCGGCCGAGTTGAGCGACGCTGAGGTTGAGGTTGAGGTCGAGGATGTCTGACGAAGACCAGGTCGAGGATGAGCTGCGATCCCTACGTCGCCTGGAACAAGAACTCAGAGACGAACTGAACGAGTTGCAGGTGAGCTGAGATGGCCCGAAGCCGTCTCGATGCGGAGCTTGTCAGGCGTGGTCTGGCCCCTTCACGCAACCAGGCGCAACGCATGGTCGAAGAGGGTCGGGTGCTGGTGAATGGCCTACCTGCGGTGAAGGCCGCCTCGCAGATTGATCAAGCCCTGCCAATCGAGCTGGCAAAGACCTCTGAGAGCGACGACTATGTTTCGCGTGGCGCTCATAAGCTCCTCGGAGCGTTGGAAGCGTTTCGAGGTGATTTCCCTCCGATTGAGGGAGCGAAGTGCCTTGACGCTGGCGCATCGACTGGCGGATTCACCGAAGTACTGCTGCGTAACGGGGCACGTGAGGTTGTGGCCGTCGATGTGGGATATGGTCAGTTGGCGTGGAAGCTACGCGAAGACCCACGGGTCACGGTTCTTGAGAGGGTAAACATTCGTCACCTCACTCCCGAACAAGTCGGAACTCCACCATCGCTCGTCGTCGCAGATTTATCTTTTATTTCCCTCGCTCTCGTCCTGCCGAACCTTGTTTCGGTCGCGCCCGAAGCAACCATGATGCTAATGGTCAAACCACAGTTTGAGGCCGGTAAAGGAAATGTTGGGGCTGGAGGAGTGGTGCGCGACCCAAAGATTCGCGCAGAGACAGTCTTGAAGGTTGCGGATAAGGCCATTGAACTGGGACTCAGAGTGTCCGGGGTGGCGGCATCGCCCCTTCCTGGCCCCTCGGGGAACGTAGAGTATTTCCTGTTGCTGGCTCCGCACGCGACGGATGAAGATCATGCGTCGGGCTTAGCAGGCGCGGAGCTTGTCGCCGCAGTTGAACGTGCGGTTGCGGAAGGGCCGCAGGATGGCCTCTAGCCGTGAGGTCACCCAGGATAGCGTACTAGGGCTGAAGATGGAGGAACGCTGATGAGTCGATCGATTCTGCTGGTCAGTCACCGCCATCGTGAAGAAATAAAGGCGGCAGCGGCACTTACCAGGGCCATTTCTGGAGACCTAGGTTTGCGAATCGTTGATGAGGTCGATCCTGGCAGTCCACCCGACCTTGTCTTGGCGCTTGGCGGGGACGGGACGATCCTCGGCGGTGCTGAGTTCGCGCACGAATTCGACATTCCTCTACTGGGAATCAACTTCGGGCACATGGGTTTCCTTGCAGAGACCTCTGGCGAGACCCTCCCTGATGTCCTAAGTCAGGTCGCCCGCGCCGACTACTCGGTGGATCCCCGAATGACGCTGAGGATTATCGTCCGCCGCCCCGACGGAAGTACATCCGAGGACTGGGCGCTGAACGAAGCCGTGATTCTACACACGGACATGGCGCGCCCGGCCGAGTTCGCATTCGCGGTGGATCACCAGATTGTCTCGACCTACGCCGCAGACGGAATAATCCTCGCGACCCCGACAGGCTCGACCGCTTACGCATACTCGGCGGGTGGGCCGGTTGTTTGGCCCGACACCGAAGCTATCGTTATGGCGCCGCTCGCGGCTCACGGATTGTTCACTCGCCCCCTGGTTGTTAGCCCCCAGTCGTTCCTTGAGGTCGGAGTCCTGGCGGTGAACCGCGAAGTTCCCAGGGTTTGGCTGGACGGGCGCCGAGTCTATGACACGCCCCCGGGTTCAACTGTTGAGGTGACGAAGGGCGAAAAGCCATTGATGGTTGTCCGCCTTGGAGACACTCCTTTCTCGAAGCGTCTAGTTACAAAGTTCAATCTTCCTGTCTCCGGTTGGCGCGAAAACGGTTCCGAGGTTTCCGTTGATTGAGACGCTTCGAATTGGTGGTCTCGCGCTACTCCAAGATTGCGATTTGGAGTTTCCGCCCGGATTAACCGTGATCTCCGGCGAGACAGGCGCGGGAAAAACGGTGCTGCTCACATCGCTCAGGATTCTTTGTGGGGGCAAGGCCGATTCATCGATGGTGAGTCCGAGCGCTCGTCGCACTGAGGTCGATTCGATTGCAACCCTGGACCGAGAACAGGCTACAGAGCTCGAAGACGCAGGTTATCTGGTGGATGAGGGTCAGGTAACGTTTTCGCGTACAGTCCCTCGTGACGGGCGTTCTCGGGCCGCAATTGCCGGACGTCCGGTTCCGGTCAAGATGCTAACCGACACCATCGGTCGGACTGTCACTATTCACGGCCAGTCCGACCAGTGGCGGCTCAAGGGGTCGGCGGCACAGCGGACCCTTCTGGATCAGTACGGCGGAACCAGGCACGCGGCACTCTTGGATGAGTGCTCGAAGATCTGGGACCGGGTGACGTATGTTCGCGAGCGCTTCCAATCTCTCATCGCAAATCATGACCAACAACAGGTCGAACTGCAGTATCTTCGCGAGGTGACTACGGCCATTGAAGAACTTGATCTGGGCATCGACGAAGAGGAGGTTATCGACTCGGCCATTGATCGCCTGACAAATGTCCAAGAGCTTCGCGAGGAAGTCGGACTGGCTGCATCACTCTTCGACTCGGAGCAGTCCGAGGGGCTGGTCGATGCCATTGGCAGAGTCGCTGAGCTGATTCGTCGTGCGAGCAGGCAAGACGCCTCGCTTGAAGGGCTGGAGAGACGTGCCTCCCAAATGGAAATCGAAGCAGGCTCTCTGGGGACCGACCTGCGCGACTATGTCGAAGAGCTTCTTGACGACCCAATGGAGTTGGCTCGCCTGCATGAGCGCAGAGCGGCACTCACGGACCTTATGCGGGGCCGGGCGACAAACGTGTCGGAGCTCATGGGATGGGCCGACAGAGCAAGGAGAAGGATCTCAGAACTTGAGGACGACTCCTCGGACCCGGAGGCCGCGGCGCGCCAGCTAAAGGAGGCTGAAAAGGAACTAGCTGACCAGGCAAAGCGCCTCAGCAAGTCCAGGAAGGTCGCGGCGAAGAAGCTTGAGGACAAGGTCGGAGCCGAACTCGCTGACCTGGGTCTAGGAAACGCCAAGTTTAGGGTTGAGATCGAAGGTCAGGAGTTATCTCGGATCGGCCAGGACCGGGTGACGATGATGCTCCAGCCACATCCCTCAATGCCGCCCGCACCGATCTCGCAGGGAGCCTCCGGTGGCGAGCTGTCCCGAATTATGCTGGCCCTGGAAGTCGCCCTCGCTGAGAACGATGGTGGAAAGACCTTTGTCTTCGACGAAATCGATGCAGGCATTGGCGGGACGACTGTGGGGGCGGTGGCGTCCCGTCTGTTGGAGCTTTCTAGGTCTCAGCAGGTGATAGTCGTCACTCACCAACCCCAGATTGCCGTCATGGCGGACGCCAACCTTGTTGTGCAGAAGTCGGATGGAATCGCCGTGGTCACGCAGGTTGAGGCAGAGAAACGAACAGACGAGATCGTCAGAATGCTCGGGGGAGAAACCGAGGCGGCTCGTCGACATGCCATCGACCTTGAATTCAGGGCTGACCAGCAAAGAAATAAGACGGTTTAGGTTCAGTGTCCGCCCGGGCGCTAAAATGAGGGTCCATGGTTAACGACGGCGCACAGGTTGCGAACATGGCACTTCCCAAACACATCTTCGTTACCGGTGGGGTGGTGTCTTCCCTTGGAAAAGGACTGACCGCCTCTTCTCTGGGGATGCTACTTCGAGCACGCGGACTGAAGGTGGTCATGCAGAAGCTTGACCCTTACATAAACGTCGACCCGGGAACCATGAATCCGTTCCAGCACGGAGAAGTCTTCGTAACCGAAGATGGAACTGAAACCGATCTGGATATTGGTCACTATGAACGCTTTCTTGACGTGCCACTTTCTGGGGATGCCAACGCCACCACGGGTCAGATCTACTCGAGTGTTATTGCAAGGGAGCGCCGCGGCGAATACTTGGGCGACACGGTTCAGGTGATCCCACATGTAACCAACGAAATCATGAGTCGAATGAGGGCGCAGGCAAGCCCGAACGACGGATCAACCCCTCCAGACATCATCATCACTGAGATCGGCGGTACGGTTGGTGACATCGAGTCGACGCCGTTTCTTGAGGCAGCCAGACAGGTCCGTCGCGAACTCGGTCGTGACAACTGCCTTTTCGTCCACGTCTCACTTCTTCCGTACCTAAAGTCAGCTGGAGAACTGAAAACCAAACCCACACAGCACTCTGTTGCCAACCTTCGCTCGCTTGGCATTCAGCCTGATGCCTTAGTGCTTCGCAGTGAAGTTGACGTGCCCGAGTCCGTCAAGAAAAAGATCTCGCTGATGTGCGACGTGGACATGGACGCAGTGGTGGTCTGCCCCGATGCGCGCAGTCTGTACGAGGTTCCGAAGATCCTTCACCGAGAGGGCCTTGATGCGTTCATTGTGCGCAGGTTGGATCTTCCGTTCCACGATGTTAATTGGACTACCTGGGATGACTTGTTGGACCGCGTCTATCACCCGGATCACGAGGTTGAGGTTGCGATAGTCGGCAAGTACATCGACCTTCCTGACGCATACCTTTCCGTCATGGAGGCGCTCCGAGCCGGTGGTTTCGCCAATCGGGCCCGTGTGTCTATCCGGTGGGTTAACTCAGACTCTTGCCTTACTCCTGAAGGTGCAGCAAGCAAACTTGATGGAGTTGATGCGGTGCTGGTCCCGGGTGGGTTCGGGATTAGGGGAGTGGAGGGCAAATACGGTGCGCTTCGGTGGGCTCGTGAAAGCAAGATTCCGACACTGGGAATATGCCTGGGGCTACAGGCGATGGTGATCGAGGCCGCTCAGGACCTGGCGGGAATCCCCGACGCATCCTCAACTGAGTTTGACCCTGACACGCTACACCCGGTCATCACCACCATGGAGTCACAGGTTGGGATCGTTGAGGGCGCGGGAGATCTGGGTGGAACGATGAGACTCGGTGCGTACCCGGCGGAGCTTGTTCCCGGATCCATCGTTGCGAACGCGTATGGCTCGACTTCTGTCTCTGAGCGCCACCGCCACCGGTTTGAGGTGAATCCCGACTACCGTGAAGTCCTAGAGAGGGCGGGACTCAAGGTCTCCGGCACCTCGCCCGATGGAACCCTTGTCGAGTTTGTTGAGCTGGATCGGGACCTCCATCCCTACTACGTTGGCACTCAGGCACACCCGGAGTTCAAGTCGCGTCCAGCCAACCCGCACCCACTGTTCGTTGGCCTAATCAAAGCTGCCATCGCTTCCTAGATCCTCTGACTCAACAAAACTGTGCGACAGTTTGTGTAGGGACGGCGAAGGGGAGCTCCGCCGACGCTCTCGCTGCGGCGGGAGCCGCCGACCGGTGCTGCCTCGACGACTGCGTTCGCTGACGTCGTCTTCGGTCAGTCACCGTCCACCGACACCCTTTATTCTCGACATGAGGTGGGCGTCGGTTCCAGCGAACGACCGCAGGCGACCTCAGCGAAGCGGCCGCCAACACCAAAGTGCACAATCCCGCAGTTTTTCACAACCGCACTGTTTCCAAAATCAGCTACACTTGTAAACGCGTTATAGGACTTAGGTCTACAATATTCGATTTGCGAGTTTGGAGGTGCCATGACGGATTCAGCGGAGCAGGGCACCCGACAGCAGGTCCTCGACCTCATCATTGAAAAGGGTCCCATAACCGCGACCACTATCTCTCACATTCTGTCCCTGACGACGGCTGCCGTTAGGCGCCACATCACCTCGCTCGAGAAGGGTGGAGAAATCATCGAGCACGAGGTTCCGGTCATTGGATCCAGGGGACGTGGGAGACCGGCGAGACACTATGTGGCGACTGACTCAGGCCGTGGACGCCTTGAAGACTCACATTCGGATCTGGCAGTAAAGGCTCTCTATTATCTTGAAAAGCTAGCTGGGAAAGAAGCCGTTGAGGGCTTTGCGGCTTCGCGTTCAAGGGAGCTTGAGCGCAGGTACGCCCCGGTTGTACGAGCGGCGGGGCACGACCCTCGTCTTCGCGCTCAAGCTCTAGCCGATGCGCTGACTGAGGACGGATACGCAGCGACGATCCGCCCTGTTGGTGATGGACACTTCGCGATTCAGCTCTGTCAGGGTCACTGCCCGATCGAGAAGGTGGCGCACGGGTATCCCCAGCTTTGCGAAGCTGAGTTGGTTGCATTTTCGAAGCTTCTGGGCGTTCACGTTCAGCGGCTCGCGACTTTAGCTCAGGGTGAGCATGTCTGTACAACCCACATTCCAGTGGGGATGGCGACGGTCCACCCGGGAGCTCGCTCGGTTTTCATGCGCCGCTAGGTGCGACAAGACCGAGAGCAACACTGAAGAAGAAGTAGAAAAAGAAGGAAATCAATGACGCAGACAACGCAGGCCCCTCCTGTGACACCAATGAGCGATGACGAGATCATCGACTCGATTGGTGCATACGGTTACGGCTGGCATGACCGCGACGACTACTCCAAGGGAGTGCCTAAGGGGATTAACGAGGACATCGTTCGGTACATCTCAGACACGAAGGAAGAACCCGAGTGGATGCTTGAGCGGCGCCTGAAGGCCTTCAACTTCTTCGAGCGCAAGCCCACCCCCACCTGGGGTCCGGATCTGTCTGGCATTGACTACGACGACTTCAAATACTACGTCCGCCCAACGGACCACCAGGTAAACGACTGGAATGATCTGCCAGAGGACATCAAAAACACTTACGACCGACTGGGAATTCCGGAGGCCGAGAAGAAGCGACTGGTTGCCGGTGTTGCGGCGCAGTACGAGTCCGAGGTGGTCTACCAGCAAATTCAGGAAGACCTCGAGCGTCAGGGAGTCATTTTCCTTGACACCGATAGTGGTCTACGTGAGTATCCGGAGATCTTTGAGAAGTATTTCGGCAAGTCGGTTCCCGCTGGTGACAACAAGTTTGCTGCGCTGAATACCGCATGCTGGTCCGGCGGTTCGTTCGTCTATGTGCCGCCGGGGGTTCACGTCGAGATTCCGTTACAGGCCTACTTCCGTATCAACACCGAGGCAATGGGCCAGTTCGAGCGGACGCTAATCATCGCAGATGAGGGATCGTACGTTCACTACGTCGAGGGTTGTACCGCTCCTATCTACGATTCGAACTCCCTTCATGCTGCGGTCGTCGAGATTTTCGTTCTCAAGGACGCTCGCGTTCGTTACACAACTATTCAGAACTGGTCAAACAACGTTCTGAACCTGGTTACCCAGCGTGCCATCGTGGAAGAGGGCGGCACGATGGAATGGATCGATGGGAACATGGGTTCCGCGATCACCATGAAGTATCCGGCCTGCTACCTGATGGGGGAGAACGCCAAGGGTGAGACACTGTCGATCGGGTTCGCCGGTCACGGGCAACATCAGGACACGGGGGCGAAGATGGTCCACATGGCCCCGCGCACCTCATCCTCGATCGTTTCGAAGTCAGTTTCTCGCTCTGGCGGCCGCACCTCTTACCGTGGTCTTGTAGAGGTTCACTCGCGCGCAACTAAGTCGAAGTCGAATGTGCTCTGTGACGCCCTGCTGGTGGACAAGATTTCCCGTACCGATACTTACCCATACGTGGATGTTCGGACTGAAGACGTTGTGATGGGCCATGAGGCGACGGTCTCTAAAGTGAACGAGGACCAGCTGTTCTACCTGATGAGTCGTGGTTTGGCTGAGAACGAGGCGATGGCGACGATTGTTCGCGGATTCGTTGAGCCGATCGCCAAGGAACTCCCGATGGAGTATGCCCTTGAACTCAACCGCCTGATTGAACTGCAGATGGAAGGATCCGTCGGCTGATATGGCCACTAAAACCACTGGAAAAGTCAACGAACCGTCAAAGGCCACAAGGGCTGATCGTCCCGTCTCTTTCAATCTCGAAGATTTCCCTATGCCCGGTGGGCGCGAGGAAGACTGGCGTTTCACCCCGATGCGGCGCGTCAAGCCACTTCTCGAGGAGCACGCCGAATACCAGGCACCAAAGGTGGAGGTGCAGGGAGCCGAGGGCGTCCTAGTCGAGAGCGTCGCTATGGATGACCCAAAGGTCGGCATTGTGCTTGCGCCTGGGGATCGTCCCGCTGCGATTGCTTGGAACAAGACCAAAGAGGCGGTGGTCATCACTGTCCCAGCCGACGTTGAACTGTCTGAACCCGTGATGGTTCATGTGACTGCCCCGCGGCAGGCTTCCGCTGGACACATTGTTGTCCGAACCGAAAGGCATGCGAAGGCGACGGTGGTGCTGGTCCACGACGGGCCCGCAGCCCTCAACCAGACAGTAGAGGTTCGTGCAGACGATGGGTCAACCCTCAGCTTTGTCGCAATCCACAACTGGGACCGCGACGCACTCCATGCTTCGGCGCACCGAGTCAGTGTGGGACGCGACGCCAACCTGACGCACATGATCGTCACTCTGGGCGGTGATTTGGTTCGTGTCACGATTGACTCTGAACTCAAGGAACAGGGCGGCAACCTAAACCTAAATGGCCTCTATTTCGTGGATGCCGGGCAGAACCTGGAACACAGAGTGTTCATTCACCACACTGCCCCAAACTGTTACTCGCGTTCCGCGTACAAGGGCGCCCTCCAGGGCAAGGACGCGCACGCCGTCTGGATCGGAGACTGCCTCATCGGACGGGAGGCAGACAACACCGACACCTACGAGCTGAACCGAAACCTCATCCTTACCGAGGGTGCCAAGGCTGACTCGGTACCGAACCTCGAAATTGAAAACGGTGAGATCGAGGGTGCCGGACACGCCTCTGCCACTGGTCGCTTCGATGATGACCAGTTGTTCTACCTGATGAGTCGCGGCGTCTCGGCAGTTGATGCTCGCCGCCTCGTTGTGCGTGGCTTCTTCGCGGAGCTAGTCAACCAGATTGGCATGCCAGACCTGCAGCACTCCTTAATGGAGGACATTGACCATCGTCTGAGCGAGTACAACGAACGGCTCGCCGCTGAAATCGTAGCCAACTAAACCCATACACGTGATGAACGAAGACAGGAAAGAAAACGAAATGTCGGAAACTCTGGAAATCAAGGATCTTCACGTTGAGGTCCAGACACCTGAGGGCGCAAAAGAGATCCTCAAAGGTGTTGACCTAACGATTGGTTCCGGTGAAATTCACGCGATCATGGGGCCAAACGGCTCAGGTAAGTCGACGCTGGCCTATGCCCTCGCCGGGCACCCCGCCTATGAGATCACCGGCGGTGAGGCACTGCTGAACGGCGAGAACATTCTTGAGATGACCGTGGATGAGCGTGCCAGAAAAGGCTTGTTCCTCGCCATGCAGTATCCCGTTGAGGTCGCTGGCGTGTCGGTCTCTAACCTGCTTCGCACCGCGAAGACTGCTATCGATGGAGAGGCCCCGCCTATCCGCCACTGGATCAAGGACGTGGACAAGGCAATGGAGAACCTGCGCATGCCCACTGACTTCGCAGATCGTGACGTTAACGTTGGATTCTCCGGTGGTGAAAAGAAGCGCCTTGAGATCCTACAGATGGAGCTCTTGGAGCCAAAGTTCGCAGTTCTCGATGAGACTGACTCAGGTCTGGACGTTGACGCTCTGCGTATCGTCTCGGAAGGTGTCAACCGCGCTCACCAGAAAGACAACATGGGGATCATGTTGATCACCCACTACACCCGCATCCTGCGGTACATAAAACCGGACTTCGTGCACGTCTTCGTCAATGGTCGTGTTGCGGAAGAGGGCGGTCCTGAGTTGGCAGACATCCTAGAAGAGAACGGTTACGACAGCTACCTGTAGCAGGTCAGTGAACTCCGGATAGGACTCGATATGGATGATGGGCGTGACTTCTCAGCGGGAGAGCTGGCGGCGATCCGGCGTGACTTTCCTGCGCTTGAGCGGGTCGGTCGAGGAGGTCGCCCAATCATTTACTTGGACTCCTCAGCGACCGCTCAAAAGCCGATGTGTGTGCTTGAGTCCGAGGTCGACTTTTACACGAACTCAAACGGCGCCGTTCACCGTAACACGCACCTTCTGGGGGACGAGGCAACTGCGGCTTTCGAGGACGCGCGAGGGAAGGTAGCCCGTTTCGTTGGAGGCAAGGAAGAGGAGATTGTCTGGACCAAGAACGCCACTGAGGCACTGAACCTAGTGGCGGGTTCGATCGGCAATGCTTCTCAAAACCAGCCGGGAAGCGAAATGGCGATCTCACCGGGAGATAAGATCGTCGTTACCCGCGCAGAACACCACTCAAACCTGGTTCCCTGGCAACAACTTGCCGCGAGAACCGGGGCCAGGCTCGACTGGCTTGATCTGACTCCCGATGGTCGAATCGACCTCGAAACTCTGGATCGGATCACTGACGACACTCGAGTGGTGGCCTTTACTCATGCCTCCAACGTCACCGGCGCGATCTCCCCGGTTGAGCAAATCGTTGAAAAGGCGAAGTCGGTTGGCGCACTAACAGTCCTCGACACCTGCCAGTCGTCGGCACACATGCCGATTGATGTCTCGAATCTTGGCGTTGACTTTGCGGCCTTCTCCTCTCACAAGATGTTGGGACCAACCGGAGTTGGCGCGCTGTGGGGAAGGTCCAAGCTACTGGAGGAACTTCCACCGTTCCTGACCGGCGGTTCAGTTGTCGCGGACGTGACGATGGAAAGTACCCGATTCCTCCCACCGCCGCAGAGGTTCGAGGCCGGATCTCAGCCGGTAGCGCAAGCCATAGGGTGGGGAGTAGCGCTTGACTACCTCTCTGAACTTGGGATGGATCGCGTTGCGGCACATGAGAACCGGATTACTGAGTATCTATTGGACCGCATCACGAAACTTGAGGGGATTCGCCTTCTCGGCCCATCGGACGCAATAGAGCGAACGGGGGCAGTTTCGTTCGTGATCGAGGGGGTTCATCCTCATGATGTCGGTCAGGTGCTCGACTCCTACGACGTTGCCGTCCGTGTGGGGCACCACTGTGCGATTCCGCTCCATCGGTTCTTTGACGTGAAATCATCTTCGAGGGCTTCGGTGTCGCTCACGACAACCACCGAGGAGATTGATGCGTTCCTTGAGGCCCTGGTGAAGGTTCAGGAATACTTTGGAGGTCCAAGGTGAGCAGCCTAGATACGCTCTATCAGCAACTTATCCTCGACCACTCTCGCAAACGGAGCGGTAGTGGGGATGTGAGCGACTTCGAGTTCACTTCGTATCAGGTTAATCCGACCTGCGGTGATGAGGTGACTTTGGGGGTTCGCCTCAACGAAGCCGGTAGTCCGATTGAGATTACCTGGGATGGTGACGGATGCTCCATTTCGCAGGCGGCGCTGTCACTACTGAGCGACACGCTTGATGGCGCTGACCTCGATAAGGTTAAGCGTGACTACGCCAATATGGAACAAATGATGCACTCTCGAGGTTCGGGAACCCCCGATGAGGTGCTGGATGAGCTTGGCGACAATGCCGCGTTTGAGGGAACCTCGAAGTTTCCGAACCGAATCAAGTGTGCTCTTCTTGGCTGGTACGCGCTACGCGATGCCATGGCCAAGGCGGGTATCGATATTACAGACAAAGCGAACGCCTAGGAGGTAGCGAGCATGAGTGATCAGGACGCAATGGCCGGCAACCCGATGGCGACACCGGAACCTCCACCTCAGATGTTCGGTGAGGCTCCGTCCGAGTTGGATTTCGGCCGCGTGGATGTGATTGAGCTGGGCAACGTTGCCGCGGAAGAGGTCATTGAAGCACTTAAGGATGTTATCGATCCTGAACTGGGAATCAATATTGTGGACCTGGGATTGCTTTACGGTGTCGCAATCGCGGCAGATAACTCTATTACCCTAAACATGACGCTGACCTCGGCTGCCTGCCCTCTCACCGACGTGATTGAGCGTCAGGCTCAAATGGTACTTGGCCCGTTCTCTGAGAATGTCACGGTGAACTGGGTTTGGCTTCCGCCGTGGGGCCCGGAGTGCATCACTCCTGACGGCCGGGCGCAACTAAGGGCAATTGGCTTCAACGTCTAGCACCAGCTCACCGTCACTGGAGTTCGCCCTCGAAACGTCTGCGTGGTCTTAGTTGTCCCGCGCTTTGTGAGGGCCAGAATCGCTCCTTGATCGTTTTCCAGAGCGACCTCCTCAGTGGGTACCATCTACCTGCCAGGCGGTCGCAAGTCTTCCTTTTCCATAGAAGCTCTTGAGGGTTTCGTCCCTGAACTCTTCGAACCTGCCGTCCAGAAGCGACTGTCTGATTGCGTCGACTAGGCGGACCGTGAACCACTCGTTATGGATGGTTGCAAGCGTCGCGGCGAGGATTTCCTTCGCTTTGAACAGGTGTCTTACGTACGCCTTGGTGAAATGGCTACAGGTGTAGCATCCACAGCCCTCAGCCAGGGGAGTGAAGTCCCGCGCGAACCGTGAGTTCGTAATGTTGTATCGGCCAGTGGGAGTGTAAATGGCACCGTTTCGTGCCACGCGCGAGGGATTGACACAGTCGAACGTGTCAATCCCCGCATCGACAGCGACGAACAGGTCGTACGGCTCGGAGATTCCTAATAGGTGGCGTCCCCGGTCGGAGGGTAGTTCTGGGGTCACCCATGAGACGATCTCGCCGAGCTGCTCCTTGCGCAGCGCCCCACCAATACCGAAGCCATCGAAGATCTGGCCGCCCTCTTCCATTTCTGCCAGGGCACGGGCTGCCGAGACACGCAGGTCCCGATAATCAGCTCCTTGCACGACACCCCAGAGCTGCTGGTATGGCTTACCGACGCGTTCCAGGGTTTGTTTCTTATGTTCGACGAGGCAGCGTCGGGCCCAAGCCTCGGTGCGGGCCAGCGACTCCTCCTGGTAAGCACGAGGATGTGACAGGGAAGTGAGCTCGTCAAACGCAAACATGATGTCCGCGCCGAGGTGATGCTGGATGCGTATTGAGATCTCAGGATTGAACCGGTGCTTGGTTCCGTTGATGTGACTGCGGAAGACCACTCCATCCTCGTCAACCACGGCCTTCGAAGCCTTGATCGCCCTGGCAGACAGCTTTGCGGGGATTGGTTCATTCGGATCCGCAGCAAATTCCTCGGTCAGTACCTTCTTGAATCCTGCACCCATTGAAAGAACCTGGAATCCGCCGGAGTCGGTGTACGTCGGTCCTGGCCAGTGCATGAATGACCCAACTCCGCCAGCCTCGTCAACAATGTCCTCGCCGGGCTGCAAATAGAGGTGGTACGCATTGGCTAGTGTCGCCTGAGCGCCCAAACCAACGAGCATCTCTGGAAGAACGCCTTTGACATCTGCCTTTGTCCCAACGGGAATAAAGGCCGGGGTCTGGATTTCTCCGTGAGCCGTGTGAATGGTGCCGACTCGCCCTAAACCTCGTCCCTCGGACATGCGAAACTTCTCGGTGAAGCCACGGTCCTTGGCGACCGCCAGCGCCACATCGGACGTGGGAACAGGAGGTAGCGCCGAAAGGTCGGCAAGGGGTCCCGAAGCAGGAATTGGCGGGAGGGAAATCCACTCAGTCAAAGCTCACCTAACGCAGTAGTTATCAACAGCGACTCTACTGCCAAGGAAGACGGATCAGGGAATAGACGGTTTCAGATTCCGGCAACTGCTTTTCGTACCATTGGTATGTGAGCGACGAGCCCCCGAATCAGCCTTCGCGATTGAAGCGCGCTAAGGAAGGCTACAAGTTAGTCTCAGACATCTTCACCCCGGGCCGTATTGTTCTACTCGTCGCCGTCCTATTCATCGGAGCGGGAGGTCTTTGGGGTGGGTGGGACGTCGTCGGAGAGGATGCAGATCTCCCTCGCGCTGAAATAGGAGAAGCATCAGACGTTAAGCCATTCGAGGTAAATCCTGCGACCGCTCGCTATTTTGATGAGATCGAATGGGTGCTTCCTGTAGAAGAGGGATACCGATACATCGCGCTCATGATGGATGTTGAGAATACCTCCGACACCTTTGTCTCGAACACGGTGCTCATGGACAGTGTCCAAATCGATCTTGAGGGGCTCAAACAGTTGGACACAGGAGACGAACTGATTCCAGCGCGTCCGCAGGTGATACGTGTCGCCGATGCACTCGGTCAGCGTAGCTTTCAACCGAGCCTACCGGTGCAGGTGATCCTAGTGTGGCAGCAGGAATCCAGCGTGGAACCACCCTCCGAGCTGGCGGTCACTTTCTCTGCGAACACCTGGCGGCGGTCAACACTGGATGAACAGATGGCGTGGCTGGATCCGAAGCCCGCGATCCAGTATGTTCTGCCTCTTTCCGAGGCGGTGGACGAGTGAAGGCCACAAGCAGGACCGTTCTAACGGTGGCTACCGTCCTGGTGCTCCTCTATGTCGGATCGCTCATCACGAAGTGGATGCCCGATGCCGCTGAGATACTCTCAGATCGACCGTTCACCCACGAGGCTTTAGTAGGTGAAACTGTCACGATGCGAACCGGTGACATCACGGTCACGGGGGTCCAGGCGGCAAAGCAGGTGGAGGTGTACGACCAGGTGGCGGTCACGGATCAGACGTGGTTAGTCATCGACGTGCAGTGGACGCCGCGCGGCGAGTCAGGTTTGATTAGTGGGTCGTTTCCAGTGATCCGGAGCCAGGACGGTCGAACGTTCGGCGGCATGCAGGCACTGATAATTAATTGCGGTCCGACGCAACCGGGCCTAACCGTACGGTGTCAGATGCCTTTTGAGATGCCAGTCGATGCCCTTAAGGGCTCCAAAATACTGATTCCTGCAGGCAACTCGGTATCCACCAGCGATGACGTTGCACAGATAGACCTGCAGATCGACGCAGCCAAAGCCAGTCAGTTCGCAAGTATGCAAGAGCGGATCCCGCTCCAGGATTCAACGCCGGTGATCCCATGACTTGGATAGGGCAAAATCGCATCTGGCTGATCCTCATTGTGCCGTTGCTACTGATAGCAGTGGGCGTCTCGTCCTTTCGACTGGTCACTTTGTACCTTCCGTGGCAGTGGTCTGATCCAGTTGTTGTCAAGGGATCAGAAGGCCACCTTGAGCAGACTTTCGTTGATGTGGACGGAGTAAAGAGGCACCGCTCGGTAGGCGTCGAAGTAGTTTCGACTCAGATAACGGATGAGTTCGAAGGGGTGGCGCCCGTGGAAGGGGCGGTGATGTGGCAGGTAGTTCTTGAGTTCAACGCCGAGCCAGATCAGTACCTTTACGGATGCGAGGTTGAGCTGTCTGATAAGCAGGGAAACCGATACAGCTACGCGGGTGGACTACAGGCATCCGAACCCGATGGCTTCTATCTGACTCCCTACCTGCTGGCCTGTGTGCCTGAGGATGCGCCAGGGCCCAGAGCCGAGGTGCTCGGTGAGCAGATTGGGGAGGTGGGCGAGGAGCGGCCTTTGTCCTGGCGGCAGACGGTACTGATTGCCACGCCTCAGGATGTAGTCCCAACTAAGGTACGAATCGGCTGGTCCAAACCGGTCTATCTGGTTCTCGATGTGCCGCAGTTCTAGGGCGTGTCTCCCAAATCCCTGCTCGCTGTGATGACCGGGAAATCCGCGCTTGCTGCGTTGTCATCGTCGGCTTTGCCACCAGCAAAGCCTCCTCTTCCGCCTTGCAACCACGAATTTCCCGGGCATCCTCGCCTGAGCACAGATTTAGGAGACACACCCTAGCTGACTGGTGTCGGCTCTTCGTGACCCTCTGTGGTTTCTGGTGTCTCTTCACGTTGAGCGAGTACGGTGGCGCTCACCGCAGCGGCCAGAAGGCACAAGACGATTACGAAATAGACCCCTCGTTCGACCATGATCACATAGGGTTCCAGGGCGTAGATCCGCTCCGGTGAACTCGGACCAATCAGTAGTCGCGCGCCAAAGGCAACCATGGGCTGAAGGCCCGTTGCGAGAAGGAATGTGAGGCAGAACAGAATCATTGGGACCACACCCGCCGCAGCGACCTTAAGAACAGCTTTGAAGGCGCTCTGTATTGGGGTCACGATAGGTTCAAAAACCTGGGACACGGCGCGTCGAATGGGACCTGGGACCCGGCTGATCTGCTTACTGGCCTGTTCATGACCCGGTACCCGGAACGCTGCCGAATGTAGCTGGTATCCGTATACGGCCGCTCCGGTAGCGAGCCAGGCAACGGGGACCACGACAACCGCACCCAGGCTTCCAATCGTTGAACCAATCGCGTCCAGCACGGCCGAGATCGCGGTACTCCACTCACGAACCGTTGCCAAAGCGGAGTCGACCCACGACATGATGTCAGCGACAAATCTTCTAGAGGTGACCCAATCTTGGATCATTGAGATCTGCGAGGCGAAAGCTTGAGCGAGGGTGATTATCCAGAGGACCTCAAGATACGCAGCGAAACCCGCCCAGGCAAGGCTGTCCTGCGCCAGCTTCTTCACTGAGATTATCTTGCGGAGAACCAGGGCAACGACAATGAACAGGATGATCGTCCAGCCCGGTGCGTAGTCGGCCCGTCCGAAATCTATCTGCTCCGGCGCAGTGTTCAGCCACTCATCGGTTGCTGAATCCACCAGGAAGACCGAGACATCCTGTGACAGTAGTCCGGCCGAGGCGTACACGGCCAAGAAAGGGATCATGACCTGCCCGGCCGCCGTGAAGTCTTCCGTCCAACGCTTAGTGGCTGTGTCACGGCTAGCCAGTTCTGAGAATGCGGGCAGAGTCCGCGTCATTACTCGCAGCATAAGAATGAATGCGAGCAACATGCTCATGGGGGCCAGCGGCAGTATCAGCACCGCTACGGTTGGACTCCAGTTGGAGACAATGATTGATATCCATAGGAAGCCCATACGACCGATCCAGCCGATAAGGAACAGGCAGATGAGCGCGGGCCAGTGCTGAAAAAGGACCCGAACAGCGTCACGAATAAAGCGCCCATAGGTACGTCCCCAACCTTCGAGGGTAGCCCGAAGATTCTGTTGCTCGCTCACTCCACGATACTAACGATTCTCGGCCTTCTTGACTCGGGCGATCACAAGATACGAGAGGGGGAGGAGGATGGCCTCGAACGCCATCTTGTACAGGTAGCCGACCAGGACGTAGTTCCAAAAGGCTCCGCCCGTCAGGACACCGTAGAACGCTACGGTGCAGAAGACGAGGGTATCCGCCGCTTCGCCTACGACTGAGGATCCCAGTAGCCGCGCCCACAGATGCTTATCGCCCCAGCGAGCCTTTATGCGGGTTAGGACATAGGCGTTGAGTAGTTGCCCGACCAGATACGCCATCAGTGAGGCCGCGACAATTCGGGGAACAAATCCCAGGACCGCCTCAAAGGCCTCCTGGTTCTCATAGTCAGCGGCGGGTGGGAGTACCTGAACCAACAGGAACACTGCCGATGCAAGCGCACTGATCAGGAATCCGAGAACAATGACGCGCCTGGTCTTTGCCCAGCCGTACACTTCGGCCAGCACGTCACCGAGAACGTATGTAAGAGGGAAGAGGACCGCGCCACCATCGAAGATTAGTCTGAGTGATCCGAGGTCAAATTCGATCAGCTTCGTGGCAGCGACGTTTGAGATCAGCAACATTGCCACGAAACAGGCAACTATCACTGTGAAGGGGTCAAGGCGCCCTGATCTGGTCGCCTCGTCCCGTTGCTGGCTCGCGCTAGTTACTTCGTCCACCGCTCCATATTGCCGCAGATGACCCATTTGCGGATAACGGGGGTGATTATCGCCACCGGCTCCGTGCAATGGACCCTTTGAGTAGGAGTGGAACTACCAGTCCCAGCTAGACTCTTCGGGTGATTAGCGTGACCGACTTTGAGCTCCGGATCGGGGCCCGCGAACTGGTGCATTCGGTGTCCTTCGCGATCCCAAATGGGTCGAAGATCGGTTTGGTTGGCCGCAATGGTGCCGGTAAGACAACGATGATGCGACTACTGGCTGGCGAGGACGACCGTGGCGCCGCTGAGTACGGTGGCGCAATCAACCGCAGCGGATCGTGGGCATACCTGCCACAGGACACTACTGAACCCGCTGAAGAGAAGACCGGCGTTGAGAGAATCCTCTCGGTGAGAGGAATCGATAGGCTCATCGCGAAGATCAGCAAGGCCGAAGAGGAGATGTCGACACAGACGGGTAACCGTCAGCAGAAGGCAATGGAACGCTACGTCCGTTTGGACCAAGAGTTCACAATGTCGGGCGGATGGGCCGCAAACTCAGAGGCTTATCAGATCGCGGATGCCCTCGGCCTTGAGAAGCACACCCTGGAGCAGGACATCGCGACTCTTTCAGGTGGCCAGAGAAGACGAGTTGAGCTTGCTCGGGTCTTGTTCTCAGACGCCGAGACCCTGCTACTTGACGAACCCACGAACCACCTGGATCACGACTCGATAATTTGGCTTCGTGACTGGATTCGAGCCTACTCCGGCGGAGTTCTGATGATCAGTCACGATGTTGGTCTGCTCCAGGACACTGTTAATAGAGTCTTTCACTTGGATGCGAACGAGGCGGAGCTTGAGGTCTACCACCTTGGCTGGGGCGCCTACCTCGAACAGCGCAGAGATGATGAACGACGCCGTCGTAAAGAGCGCGCTAATGCGCTCAAGAAGGCTGAAGTGCTGCAAGTCCAGGGTGACAAGATGCGTGCCAAGGCCACCAAAGCCGTAGCCGCCCAGCAGATGCTTCGCCGTGCTGAAGAACTCCGCCAAAAGGCCGGGGTTGAGAAGGCCAGGGAGAAAGTCGCGAAGATCCGGTTCCCCGATCCCGCTCCCTGTGGGAAGGTACCACTGACGGCAGAGGGCTTATCGAAGTCATACGGGTCGCTGGAGGTCTTTACCGGCCTTGATCTCGCGATTGATCGCGGGGCGAAGGTCGCCATCCTTGGGCAGAACGGTGCCGGTAAGACGACGCTACTGAGAATCCTCGCGGGCGTCGAAACGGCCGATATGGGCGAGGTTGTTGCCGGACACGGACTCAAGCTTGGCTACTACGCCCAGGAACACGACACGCTCGATCCATCGGCAACGGTTCGTGAAACCCTGGCCTCCGCTGCTCCCAATCTGGAAGAGACAGAACTGAGAAGTGTCCTCGGCCAGTTCCTCTTCGGTGCTGACGACATTTCCAAGCCAGTAGGAGTCCTCTCCGGTGGTGAGAAGACCAGGTTGGCTCTTGCAACACTGGTCATCTCCGCGGCCAACGTCCTACTGCTTGACGAACCGACCAACAACCTCGACCCTGCTTCACGCGAAGAAATTTTGAACGCGCTGGCGAGTTTTGCGGGAGCCGTGATCCTTGTAAGTCACGACCCGGGTGCGGTTGAAGCGCTCGGCCCAGATCGCGTTCTACTTCTCCCAGAAGGTGACGAGGACCTGTGGGACGAGGAATACCTGGAACTGGTGACAATCCGCTAGTCACGGGTTCTCTCCGGGCTGACGAATATCGGCCCGGGTTTACCGACCTGGACCTGCCTATCTCGGCCTCTCAAAAACAGTAATCTCGTACGGAAAGTTCCTGTACGTGAAGTACCCCTTGAGTTCTTCCAGGTGTGTGTCGCAGGCAAGCCAGGTCTTCCCGCGTCCGTAGTGGATCTTGGGGTTTGACCAGTCGATGCGCCATTTCGCTGGCTCAGTGCATTCTCGCGCCGAACAGACGAACTCGCTTGCTCCGGGTGCTAGTGCCACGACTGTTCTCCCATGTGCCTATCGGTGCGGAACATGCTCGAAGCCTTCGAGGTTGGCGCAGTGGTTCGTCCAGTCACTCCACCCCCGATCACACGAGAGAATGACGGCGGAACCCGTGGGCATACCCCATTCGATGGGGCTGTCGTCATCCTTCTTCACGAGCTTGCGTGCTAACTCGGAAATGGTTGGTTCGTGGCCCACAACAATTGAGGACATACCCGTCGACTGGATTCGAACGGTGTCCCAGATGGTAGTCGCGGACATTGAATAGATCACGGGCTCGGTGCTGACGTTGACTGATTCGAGGTCTATTCCTGCACCCAGTGCTAGACCCTCCCATGTCTTTTGCGCGCGGACGGCGGGGGAGACGAATGCATCGTCAAGGCTGGTAAGAAAAGGTCTCAACGCCACCCCGAGTTTGTGAGCCTGAACCTTTCCTGCATTGGTCAGCGCACGCCTTTCATCGGTGCCCGAAGCGTAGTCCTGTGCCTTGGCATGTCGGACGACTATGAGGGTGTGCTTTGTCATCGAGAATTCCTTGCGTCGGCCCTAGGGCGTGTCTCCTAAATCTCTGCTCGCTGTGGTGACCGTGAAATCCGCG
>JBATQJ010000047.1:0-1918 GCA_049291975.1 Scrofimicrobium sp. | reverse complement strand
ACGCTGACGTCCTTCATCTGCCATGGTGTCCTCCTGTTGGCTAACTGGTACAAGGGTAGTGCCGCGAAGCGAGCTCGACGAAACGAAACCATTACATCGTTCACGCCTCCCAGGAAAGGTAGCCGTTATTGCCATTTCCTCAGGCCTCATTTTGGAAAGAGAGCCAAAGTCACCGCTTGCCTAACGAGAAACCGCATAATCTCGGTGTGGAAGCGGCGATAACGGCTATGTTTCCAAATCGATGACGTGTTCCTTGGCGACTAAGGCTATGTTTCCGACGCAGGCTAACTTCTTCCGGGGCCAATCACAGAAGGAGCCGACATCGCCGTTTTTGCGGCGTGTCGGCCCCCATCTGATTGGAAAGTCGAGGCTGCTTAGAGGTCTCTTTCCTTCTCCACCATCTCCCAGGTCTCGATGATGTCGCCCTCGGCGATATCCCTGTAACCCAGGGTGATACCGCACTCGAAGCCCTCACGAACCTCGGTGACATCGTCCTGCTCGCGACGCAACGACTGGATCGAGAGATCCGGTGCAATCACAACACCGTCGCGTACCAGGCGCGCCTTGGCACCCCGCTTGATGCTGCCGCTTCGAACAATCGAGCCAGCAATGTTTCCGAACTTGCCAGAGCGGAAGACCTGACGAATCTCGGCCTTACCGGTCTCTTCTTCCTCATAGATCGGCTTGAGCATGCCCTTCAGAGCATCTTCAATCTCCTCAAGAGCCCTGTAGATGACGGTGTAGTACTTGATCTCCACACCCTCGTTGTCTGCCAGCTCCTGAACGCGCTCGGCCGGGCGGACGTTGAACGCGATAATGACCGCGTTGTCGACCGTCGCCAGGTTGACGTCGTTCTGGGTGATGGCACCAACGCCGCGGTGGATAATCCGCAACTGGACCTCGTCACTGACTTCAAGCTTGAGCAGCGAGTCCTCCAATGCCTCAACGGCGCCGGCGACGTCACCCTTGATGATGAGGTTGAGTGTGTCGACCTTACCCTCTTTGAGCACCCTATCGAAGTCCTCAAGAGTGACGCGCTTGCGGCGCTTAGCCAGCTGCGCTTGTCGATCAGCGGCCTCGCGCTTATCAGCAATCTGACGCGCAGTGCGATCATCCGTTGCAACCAAGAATGAATCGCCGGCGCGCGGCACAGAGGTTAGACCCAGCATCATGACGGGACGAGCGGGTCCAGCTTCCTCAAGCGAGTTGCCCTTCTCATCGAACATGGCGCGAACGCGTCCGTGCGCGGAACCAACTACGACAGAGTCACCGACACGCAGAGTGCCACGCTCGATGAGCATGGTTGTAACTGCTCCGCGACCCTTGTCGAGGTTCGCTTCGATCGCGACACCGCGAGCGTCGGCCTTCGGATTTGCCGTAAGCTCCAACGTTGCGTCGGCTGTCAGAAGTACCGCGTCAAGTAGCTCGTCAATGCCCTGATTCTGCTTGGCCGAAACGTCAACAAACATGACATCCCCACCGTACTCTTCGGCAAGCAGTCCATACTCGGTCAGCTGTCCACGAATCTTGTCTGGCTGCGCCTCGGGCTTATCAACCTTGTTCACAGCCACAACAATCGGAACACCAGCAGCCTGCGCGTGGTTAATGGCCTCAACCGTCTGGGGCATTACCCCGTCATCAGCGGCCACAACCAGGATCGCGAGGTCTGTTACCTGAGCACCGCGAGCACGCATAGCCGTGAAGGCTTCGTGACCGGGGGTATCCAGGAACGTGATCAGGCGCTCGCCGTCCTCAACCGGGACGCCCACCTGGTAAGCACCAATGTGCTGCGTGATTCCACCATGCTCCCCGCGAATGACGTCCGTGTGGCGAATCGCGTCAAGTAGCTTAGTCTTACCGTGATCAACGTGGCCCATGACCGTGACAACAGGAGCGCGGTCCTCAAGGAACGCCTCAT
>JBATQJ010000046.1:0-3011 GCA_049291975.1 Scrofimicrobium sp. | reverse complement strand
CAGAGTCACCGCTTCTGTGCTCGCAATCAGTGCGGGGTGAACTCGGTCGGCCTGTAGCACCAACTCCCTCAGAAGGGACTCTGCGCTGACCAAGAGCGTGAACTCGGGTTGATCCGCGCCTGATACGGCCTCAAGCTGACCACCGTAGGTCGGAAGCGGGTAGAAGAAGTCGTAGTCTGGCACGCTCATCCAAACCTCTCGCAGCCCATCTACATCTACGACAACCAACTGCTCACGCGGGGCGCCAATCGTCACCGACAGTTCGACTGGTTTCACAGACGAAGCGGGAACGCTGATCACTTGATCCTGTTGGCCCAGCGTGTTGCCCTTCGAGTCCACCACGCGCTGACTGAGGTTCGCCTTCCATACTTCCTCGGTTTGATTCACCAGGAAGGCGACGACCTTGCCCTCAATCTCCTTGAGTGTGAACATCCGGTCCGCAAACATCGCTCTAGCGGTGTACCACATCGGCTTGCGGTGCCCATCGACATCCACTCCGGCCCAAGAAATCACCGGCCAGCAGTCATTGATTTGCCAGATGAAAGCTCCCTGGCAACGGGGCCAAAGAGAACGCCAGTGCCCCACCCCGACGGCAATCGCCCTGGCTTGGACGATCTGGGTCAGGTAGTGCCATGCAGCTGTTGAAGAAAGTGCCTCAGACCCGAAGTGTTCGGCCACTCCGCGCTCCAATTTGTCCATTCCCTCCATGGCCTTCTGGTGGTTCATCACCTCTGGGCTTGTCAGGTCCAGTTCGGTGACGCCAGCAGGGGCGTCTACCGCGCGAACCAGAGTCGACCACGCCGGGGGAGACTGCCACCCAAACTCAGCCATGAACGTCGGGTTGGAGTCAAGATAGTGAACGTAGTCTTGACGGTTCCACACTTCCCACGAGTGGCATGTTCCGTAGTTCGGGTCGGCGTCCATTTGGCCCGGAACGCCCGAGTAAGGGCTTCCTGGCCAGTAGTGGCGGCCGGGATCGATCTCAGCGATCACCTCGGGAATAGTCTCAAGGTAGTACTTCGCACCCCAGCCGCGATCGCCGAGTTGCTCCTTCCAACCCCACGACTCGTGCCCCATAAAGTTCTCATTGTTGCCGTTCCAAACCCCCAGGCTCGGGTGGCTCATCAGGCGCTCAACGTTGTCCGCTGACTCGGCGCGAACCTCCGCCTCCCACTCGGGGGTTTCGGGGTACGAGGCGCACGCGAACGGGAAGTCTTGCCACACCAGGATTCCCAGCTCATCACACAGGTCATAGAAGACGTCGTCTTCAAAGATCCCGCCTCCCCAGACTCGAACCCAGTCCGCGCCCGAGTCACGCACATCGATAAGCCGGGTCCGGTAATCCTCTTCGGCCACGCGGTCAACCAACGGGTCATTCGGAATCCAATTCCAACCGCGCGCAAATGTGTCGCGGCCGTTGATAACCAGCCCGAAACGCCCCTCGTTCGCAGCCTTTGCGGGGTCAAGGCATGGATCATTGACCAGTTCAACCATTCGGAAGCCGACTCGCTCAAATCGGGAATCAAGGATCTGGTCCTTCTCCGAGAGCAAATCCACGCTCACGTTGTACAGGGGCTGTTCACCCAGGGTATGCGGCCACCAGAGTTGAGCGTCAGGGACAGAAACGACCGCCGTGAAGGTTCCGTCGTCCGACACCTCCGAGTCTGCGCTCACGGGAGCGTGCCGTTCTCCCGAGACTGACACTCGTACCTTGAAGTCAGCAGAGGAAAACCTTGGGTCAACCTCAATGCGACCGCTGACAGACACCTTCCCTGTTCCCGTGGTCGAGGAACTCACTTCGGCTCCGGCAGAGATCCGAGTGGAGGCGAACTTGGCCTGGTTCCATCCAAGCAGTACGCCGTCGCGCCAGGGGCCGGAGGTGACCACCGTTGGACCCCAGTCCCAGCCGTAGTTACACGCCATCTTCCGGATTTGGTTGTAGGGCTCCTCGTACGCCCCGGGGTACGGGCCAAGCTCGTCGATCGCCTGATCAGTAAATGCGTAGGGCGAGGCGAAGCGGATCTCAAGTTCCTCCGCACCCGAGCGAACCGCACCGGTGACATCAAAGTCATAGGTGCGGTGCATGTTCTTCGTGGCCCCCACGACGACTTCGCCCACCCTCACCTCAGCGATCGTGTCCAGACCGTAAAGGATCAGGCTGTAGTGCTTGGCCTCGGGGTGTTCCGGGAGTTTCGCCGAGTAGATCCATTCCTGGCGTCCGATCCAGTGCAGATCGCGTTCGTTAGTGCCGATGAACGGATCGGGGATTAGTCCGGCCGCTAGAAGCGAGTCATAGGCGTTGCCTGGAACGGTTGCGGGAATGCCCTGAGTCTTAAGGAGCTCAACTGTCTCAGCTGGCAGATCGGGGGCGATAAGCCCACCATCGCCGAGTTTCAGGGTCCACCGCGCCGTGGACAGGGGGGTCTCGCTATTGGAAACGAGGTCTGCGGTTAGTGCGCGCGCTGACATAGTTCTCCGATCGACATTTCGTTCTTTCTAGAAGCATATCGATTTGCGCGCTGGACGATTTACCAGGTCGTCGCCCAAATGAACCTAGCCTGTGCCGGTCCCGGAACTGTCGGTCCCCTCAGGGGTGGTGGGCTCTGTTGGGGACTGTTCGTTACCGGTGAGCGTCTCGATTTGCTCCTGCAGCCTGGTGATCTCAGTCTGCAACTTCGTTAGCTCCGAGAGGGTCTCGGTGTTCTGAGTGCTCAGGTCTTCAACTGTGAGTCTTAGTGCGGCATTCTCATCCTGAAGTGATTTGAGTGTGTCGTTCAGGCTCTGATATTCGGGAACGCCGTCTTGGTTCGCCTGCGTTGCCAGCTCGACAAGTGAGTCGAGCTGTCCCTGGGTTAGTTCTTGTACAGGGTGACTTTCGACGGTTGTCGTGTAAATATCTCCGCCCTGTGCCTTAGCAACCGAGTAGGAGATCCCGATGGTAAGCAGTGAGACCACCCCGAAAATCAGAGCAAGAAGAACCACCTGGTTGCTTAGGTACGTGTGGCTTCTTG
>JBATQJ010000045.1:0-70144 GCA_049291975.1 Scrofimicrobium sp. | reverse complement strand
TGGTGTAACAATGATGAGGTATTCGGGCGGAAGAGGTACGCCCATGGAGGATGGTTGGTTAACCACCTCAAGGTGAAGGAGACGAAAGCGAAGCTGATGCCGAGTCCTGTCAAAGTAAATGGAGTTCGAGGCCCATCACTGTAGAATCGCAGATCAGGAAGTGTGGTCCCCGCGCAGGCGGGGATGATCCCGCGATGGGCACTGTCAAACCTGCGGTGTACCAGTGGTCCCCGCGCAGGCGGGGATGATCCCTGATGGACGAGAACCCGCCAGATACCCCTAGCGTGGTCCCCGCGCAGGCGGGGATGATCCCGCGAAGCCACGATCAAAGAGCGTGAAGAGAACGTGGTCCCCGCGCAGGCGGGGATGATCCCAAATATAAAACCTCCTAAGGTTGGGGGAAAAGGTGGTCCCCGCGCAGGCGGGGATGATCCCGACAAAGACACAGATGCCCGCGATGCTGTATTGTGGTCCCCGCGCAGGCGGGGATGATCCCCTGACCGGCGACACTAGTCGTGCTTACGGTGGGTGGTCCCCGCGCAGGCGGGGATGATCCGAGGCGCTGCGCCACCATTCGAGAGTTGGAGTGGTGGTCCCCGCGCAGGCGGGGATGATCCCCGTGCTAGCAACACCCTGTATCGCTTCCCACGGTGGTCCCCGCGCAGGCGGGGATGATCCCCTTTTGGATGAGAAGTCCGGGACTGGTGCGACGTGGTCCCCGCGCAGGCGGGGATGATCCCTCGATGGCAGACTGGATCTTCGGTTGAATCAGGTGGTCCCCGCGCAGGCGGGGATGATCCCAACTAATGTCCGCGAAGATCATTGTCACCGGGGTGGTCCCCGCGCAGGCGGGGATGATCCCCGTCACACTAGGTGGTTGCACGCGCGCCCCAGGTGGTCCCCGCGCAGGCGGGGATGATCCCGGTCCACGGGCGGCGGCTTCCTGGTTGGTACTGTGGTCCCCGCGCAGGCGGGGATGATCCCGGTTTGCGGCGGCCATGAACCGACTGCTGGGTGTGGTCCCCGCGCAGGCGGGGATGATCCCTAGATTTAGGTAACGATCCTACCTTCGAACGTGTGGTCCCCGCGCAGGCGGGGATGATCCCGGCGCCGGAAGCTCAGCCTTCAAACCCTCCCAGTGGTCCCCGCGCAGGCGGGGATGATCCCAACAGCCCCGCCCCGGACTTCGGTCTCGGGTGGTGGTCCCCGCGCAGGCGGGGATGATCCCCTAAAGGGCCGATTGTCCCCACCGAGGGGAGAGTGGTCCCCGCGCAGGCGGGGATGATCCCCGCATACTTCACTGGGCCTGGGCCGTCATGCTGTGGTCCCCGCGCAGGCGGGGATGATCCCAACACCGCGCCCCTCAGACCGCCGCTTAGCGTGTGGTCCCCGCGCAGGCGGGGATGATCCCCGGACAGCCCGCTCAACCGGGATAGCCTCCACGTGGTCCCCGCGCAGGCGGGGATGATCCCCCGATCCATTCCTGCTCGACATTCTGGTAGGTGTGGTCCCCGCGCAGGCGGGGATGATCCCCGGTGTAAGCACGGTCAGCCATGGTCTTCGCGGTGGTCCCCGCGCAGGCGGGGATGATCCCGCGTCTGCGATCTGGAAGGCCCCTACGACCGGGTGGTCCCCGCGCAGGCGGGGATGATCCCGCGCGGCAGCCCCTTGCATGGCTCGGATGTTCGTGGTCCCCGCGCAGGCGGGGATGATCCCTGGTTGAGCTACGTCAGCGGTGCACGGAGCTTGTGGTCCCCGCGCAGGCGGGGATGATCCCAGTGCATGGAGTTCGCGCCCGCCCTCAAGGAAGTGGTCCCCGCGCAGGCGGGGATGATCCCAAGGGGGGAGGTGACATGCCGTTTATGAAGGCGTGGTCCCCGCGCAGGCGGGGATGATCCCTACACGCAGGTGGTTGAGGAAAGTTGGAGCATGTGGTCCCCGCGCAGGCGGGGATGATCCCACGTCAATCGACTTCGGCCACAGCAAATCCGGGTGGTCCCCGCGCAGGCGGGGATGATCCCGAAAGCGACCAGCCGATCCACTGGGATACGGAGTGGTCCCCGCGCAGGCGGGGATGATCCCCCGACTACGTAGGGGATGCTTTGGTCGAGATGGTGGTCCCCGCGCAGGCGGGGATGATCCCAAGGTGCCTGTGTCCGAGATCGGACATGCTGAGTGGTCCCCGCGCAGGCGGGGATGATCCCTGTCTGATTTCGGTCTCCACGTACTCACGAACGTGGTCCCCGCGCAGGCGGGGATGATCCCGATCTGGAACGACCTAACCCACTAGATCTAGCGTGGTCCCCGCGCGAGCGGGGATGCTCCCCAGGATCGCGACCGCCGAAGTCGTCAGCTCGTGTGGTCCCCGCGCAGGCGGGGATTAACGCGAGCGCGTCTGAGTTCTGGCCACTAAGACCAGGCGCGAAGGTGCCTTTCGGAGGCTCCACGATATTCATTCCAAGAAGCACCACAATGGCAGCAACTCCGCTTCACCCACTGATCGGTGGAGGAGATCCGAGTTGCCAGACCTGCAGGGCAAACTACGGTTACCAGGACCCCGGCGCAGATCCTGGCTACCAAAGTTCTAGACCCGACCCGAGCCAACGAAGCCCTGCGGGAGATCGTCGCTACCAGTACCATGAACGAAGCGACCACGAGGGTCAACAGTCAGGAGGATCGACAACATGCCACTAGGTACGCGCCTTCTCGCTGGTGTTGCTTGCCTTGGCATAGGAATAACCGCCTGCACTTCTTCACCTGCCAATGACGAGACGTCGGGGAACAGCACAGAAGGAACTGCGGCGTCTGGAAACGACGTGGCTACGACCCAAAAGAACATTCCAGCAGAGCCTATCGAGCTATTTGAATCCGAAATCGCCCTCGTCTCGGAGCCCTACAGTCCCGGTCAGAGCGCGCCGACTTTGGGGAACTTGTTCCCGCAATTGGTCGGCGCAACGAGCGTGAACCCGCAACCTAATGACGGAACCTACGTGGCGGAAGGGTCCGGCGAGGACGGTGAACCGTTCACTCTCGTTATCGCTCCGGGCGACACCGCCGTACGAGCCGCTCTTTACTGGCAGTGCGGTTGGGCAAAAGAATATTTCGACGCGAAAGACGTGGGCAACCAGTCACGTATCGATGCGGCGGCAGACGCGTTGCGTATGTTCCCCGACCTTCAAGCGATCACTGAGTACAATCCTGACCTAGCACGAATGCAGGAAGGTTTGGTTGAGCCGATGCTAGATGGAAGCGACGACGAGGCAGGAAGACGCTTCTTTGAGCGCGAATGCAACTGAGATCTCAAGTCGTCTGTTCTAGTGGATCTTGGTCCTGGCGAGAGGATGCGCAGTGTCGCGTCGTCACCAGGACCTAAGCGAACTGCCCTATCGGCGGAACGGTTGATCCAACAGCATCTTCACGTCGTCGTAGTCGCCGTGGGATGTTTCTGCCACATTGTCCCCACCAAAGACCTTCACTTCGCCGGGGGTATCGGCCCAACTGTCCCAGCCAGGGTTCTTGTCGGTAATGAAAGCTACCGAAGCCCCGTGCATAGCATCCGCCAGCGCTTGCGGCGGATTCTCCCCGGTGTGTAGGGCAACGTCTTTGGAGTCGAGGCAGTCGAACCAGAAGGGGACGTCCAGGCAGTGCGCTGAAAGACCGTAGCTTCCTGAAACAAACTTGAAGCGGTAAACCCAGGTGTCCTTACCGCCGCGAGCGTTAGCCGAGCGCACCACAGTGTTGCGGAATATCCCGTCGCTTAGATACTTCCCGAGCAGGGCAGCATTACCTCGTTCGAGGTAGTCCTTGTGCGCGTCGACGTACTCCTTCTCAACGTCACCGGTAAAGCCAACTTGGCCCATGACTGACTCCGTTGGAACCTGTTGCAACTGGTCACTCATGCCCATCGTGAGCACCAGAAACTCCTCGTCCGTGGCACCGAGCATCAGCGCCTTATCAGACCCGATTCCCATCGCGTATGACTCGAACGTAGGGCGTTTGATCAGTTCGCCGTCTACGACCGGGGCAACAAGCGGACCATCCTTCACCATCGACTCCAGGTACTCAAATCCTGGCGGCGTATCGAGTTTCTGTTGAACCTCGAAAATGCGGTCCTCAGACACCTCGCGCAGAGCCTCAACGGTGGGCGCAACTCCCAACTCCTCCCCGAGTTGGCGGGCAAACTCTATCGCCCCTTCCTTGGGCCGATCACCGAGGGCCCCAGAAACCGAGTGGACGCCCGAGAACAGGTGCTGAGCTTGCTCCATTCCCAATGGCGTCAGCACCGCGCCACCTCCGGCCGATTGACCGGAAATCGTCACGCGATCGGGGTCACCACCAAAGGCCCGGATGTTCCGCTGAACCCACTCAAGTCCCGCCATCCAGTCCAGGACTCCCCGGTTAGCCGGGGCACCCTCGATCCATCCGAACCCATCAAATCCAAGACGATAGTGCAAAGTAACAGTGACAATACCTTCGCGGTTGTATGTGCGTCCGTCATACCAAGGGCTGGCTGGCGATCCACCAAAATAGCCACCACCGTGAATCCATACGAGCACGGGTAGGCCCGCTCCGGTGTCACCCGGACGCGGGGTGAACACGTCTAGATTCAGCGTCGCATCGCCGGGGATCACGTTCTCGGGAATCATGCTGTTATCTGGTTCGCCACGCTCAGCGGTGGGCCCAAACTCTAAGACATCAAGCGTTTCCGCCCATGGATCAACCGGTGCCGGGGCAGCAAAACGCAACTCACCCACAGGAGCCTTAGCAAAAGGAATCCCGAGGAAGGCCGCGCTCATCTTCCCATTTTCATCCCGCCAGAGTCCACGAACCTTGCCCTCCGCGGTCTGCACTGTGCAGTACGATTCATCAGCCATTTTGTCCCCTAACTTGAACCCCGCACAACGCAGGTACGAGGCACCACCACGCTTACCTAACATCCGTTAGATTACTAGTAGCGGGCGAAGTTGGCGAGCATTCGAAAATAGTGGCTCGCAGAGCTAGAGGAGTTACCTTCACGTTCCTCTCGTATGAATTTCAATCAGATAGGCTCGCTTCGCTGCGTCCCTAACGCGCGTCGGCTCCCTATCTGATTGGCAACCCAGAATGAGGGAGGGGGTTAGTCGTCGCAGCGGACTTCCTCGTACTCCGCCATCATCTTGATACGGTCCAGGTGCCGCTCGTCGTTCGAGAATGGCGTATTAATGAAGACATCAACCAGACGAACCGCTTCATCAATGGTGTGCTGGCGCGCACCGAGAGCGCAGACGTTGGCATCGTTGTGCTCGCGAGCAAGAGCCGCAGTGGACTCGTTCCAAATCAGTGCCGCCCGTACTCCATCAACCAAGTTCGCCGCCATCTGCTCGCCGTTTCCCGAGCCGCCGATGACGACACCCAGGGCTTCCTCGCCCGTATTCAGGTCAGCCACGACGGCCTCACCGCACGCAATGCACATTGGGGGGTAGGCGTCCATCTTGTCGTATACGAACGCTCCGTGATCAACCACCTCGACGTCATCGCGACTTGCCAGGTGAGCCAGTAGCGCTTCGCGCAACTCAAAACCTGCATGGTCTGCAGCAATGTGAACCTTCATTGGATCTCCCATCAAACTCTCTTGGTCCCAGAATAGCCGGATGCCTAGTCTTGGCCGCCCAGTGATCGCACCGTATCCCCCAGGGCCTCACAGAGAAAATCCATGTCGGACTCACTGACCATCAACGGTGGACTGATACGAACAACGCTCCCATGAGCATCCTTCATCAGGACCCCACGCGAGAGCATTGCGTGGCAAATCTCGCGTCCACTTGCTGCTTCGGGGTTGAAATCAATTCCTACCCACAGTCCTTGCCTGGAGAAACCGCGAACAATGTCCGGGTACTCGGACATCAGCTTTTCGAGGAAGGCCCCCAGCTGTTCGCCTCGCACACGGGCATTGTGCTGATAGTTGCCCTCACCGATCATTCGGATCACCTCGCGGCCCACGGCGGCCGCAAGCGGATTTCCTCCGAACGTAGATCCGTGTGTTCCCGGTGTTAGGTGGCTCAGTACATCAGCCCGACCTGCGACCGCAGACACCGGAATGATTCCCCCGCCGAGCGCTTTCCCCAAGATGATCAAATCGGGTTTGATGTCATAGAGATCCGAGGCGAATGTTTCTCCGGTACGACCAAAGCCCGACTGAACCTCATCCACAATCATCAGGACGTTGGCGTCCGTGCAAAGCTGACGCAATCCCTCAACGTACCCTTCAGAGGGAATACGAACGCCCGCCTCTCCCTGGATCAGCTCGACCAATACTGCGACCGTGTTCTCATTGATCGCGTCCCGAACCGCGCCGAGATCTGAGAAAGGTACCGTCACAAAACCCGGGGTGTAGGGACCAAAGCCCTCCTTCGCGTCCGGATCAGTCGAGAACGAAACGATGGTCGTCGTCCTGCCGTGGAAGTTGCGGTCAATGGTGATGATTTCCGCGCACTCCGGGGCGACCTCCTTCGCCTCGTACCCCCACTTCCGCGCAGCCTTAATGGCCGTCTCTACCGCTTCAGCGCCGGTGTTCATCGGGAGAACCATGTCCTGGCCCGTCAACTCCGCTAACTCCGTGCAGAAAGCACCGAGTTTGTCGTTGTAGAACGCCCTGGAGGTCATTGTTAGACGTTCCATCTGGTCCTTCGCGGTATCGACCAATCGCCTGTTCGAATGTCCGAAATTGACCGCAGAGTAACCGGCCAAAGCGTCGAGGTAACGGTTGCCGTCAACGTCTGTGACCCAAGCACCGTTGCCCTCCGAGATGACGACTGGAAGCGGATGGTAATTGGGCGCGACGACACCTATTTCACGCTGCATCGCTTCCCGGGTATTGACCTTCGACATTGAAAACCTCCTGGTACGAGGCTACCCGGACACCCGGCCTGTGTCTGCCACGCAGAGTCGACGATGTGCTTTGATGGAGCAATGGGAGATTTCATCAGTAGGACCATCGGAAACATGGCTGGCGTCTGGCTAGCCTCGCTGTGGGTCGGCGGCGTAACTTTCGTGGCTTCCGGAGAGGTCTGGCAGACACTCCTAAATTTGTTCGTGATCGCAATCATCTTGGCGATCGTAAACTCGGTCATTCGTCCGGTGGTAAAGGTTCTGGCGCTTCCTCTCTACATAATCACTCTTGGCCTGTTCGCGTTTGTCACTAACGGCTTGATGTTCTGGCTCGCTGGATGGCTGGCGGGTCAGTTCTCACTCCCCCTGCACGTTGACGGCTTCTGGCCCGCAGTATGGGGAGGCCTGGTAACTGCGATCGTCGCAGGAATAATCTCCGCGGGCCTCAATGCGATACTCCCCGGCAAACAGACCCGTTACGACATCCGCTGATACCTTCGTTCGCCCAATCGAGTTCCTCCCGTCCAACCATCGGGAAGACTTACGGGGCCCAGCGTCCGCCTTGTCGCATACACCAAAGACGTGGTGGCCGTTTCCGCCGTGAGTCCCAGCGCCTTGACGCGGGCCTGCTCCCACTCACGAAAGTCCCGCAGATCCGAATCCGCCTCAGCAAGCGCAGAGAGTTGCTCCGCCGCGGCAGCGTAGGTTGGCATACCGTGCGCACCGACCTGTGGAGGATCATTCAATCCCGAGCGATCGAAGTGCACCACCACGTGGTTCCCCTCGGTGCTTGAGGGTTTCCCGTCGAGTGCCGGAACGATATCTGCTGTGTTCTCTAGGGCGAGGACCCGTACCGACGGATCGGGAACCGAACCCACGGGTCCTCCCGCCGTCAGTACAGAGACAACACTAAACTGCTCCGCCACCTGTTCACTCGCCGCAACCGAAAGCGCGACTGCGCCGCCCTGTGAATGTCCGACAAACTCAACTGCCGCCCCGGGTTGAATCCCTGCCAGGTCCATTGCCGCCAAGACGGCCACGTGTTGATCCGACAGTCGCCCCCCGACTTCTTCGAAGTTTGACATCAAATCCTGGGGATTGGTCGAACCGGGTAGCCATTCCTGAGTGCCTCTGATCACCACACTCCAAGATGGGTCCTCTTCTGCGCCGTCATGCCTGAGGATCTGGATCTCACCTATTCCCTCCGCCCGCGGGGGATTCTCCAGGCTTCGGAGCAGCGCCGCAGCCGTGGTTGGCGGCTTGGGCCATGGAACGCATGCGGGCGCCCTCGCCAGTGCCCTTCCCGCGAGCGCCGCCGTTACCCTCACCGGATGACGCGAGGACTCCCAGCCTGAGGGCCATCCTTCGCGGCGCGTGCCATCGGTCGACACAGGCGTTCCTTGCGCCAGTCGCTCGGCATCGGACCCGCCAAATGAGACCAACTGCGACGAATTCCTCTCACCCGTTGCCCTCGCCCACGCTACCTTCCCCCGGCCAACTACCACGACACCCGAGGGCGAGGGAGCCACCAACTCACCGACACGTAACCACAACGATGCGAGGGGCCCAGCGAGTTTTGCCGTAGATGAAGGATCTGTCGACATCCGCGCGGCCAGTGCCCGTAACTGGCTCTCCGTCTCAAGGCCCGCTGTCTGCATCTTGGCGTCACTGGCAGGAAGTCCCATAACCGAGACCAAGTGCGGAATTCCCGCCAATAGCTCACCCAGGCCACGCCCTCTCCCCAGACCACAACTCACAGCACGTATGCGATCGCAGTGCCCGAAGAAGGCCGTGGCATCAGCGTCTGCTGAAACGTAGATAAGCGCCGCCATCGACAGCCATTCCGCGTGTTCGTCAATGTCGGCCTGAAGTCCGATCAACTTGCCCTGCACCTCTTCCAACAGCACCATGCACTGTTCGGCGACCACCTTCCGTTCCTCAGCGAGTAGCAGAACGAACGGGTCGACCATCCCTCCAGTTGAGATCGGACGCAGTGACCAAGTCTGTGCTCGCGCCGTCGAAACCAGAGCCTGGCTGACCGACTCGGCCGCCCAATCGGTCACGTTACTCGCCGCAACCACCTGATCCGTGTCCACTCGGGTCTGCGCAGACCTCACCCAGTACCACTCGTCGCTCATGCAGCGCCTCCCGCCACCAACGCGGAATCAAGTTCACCGAGCGTGACCGATAGTGCGTGCAGTTCGCCAATCTGATCTCGGATGTCCGCAACACGGGTCATCAGGGAGACTCGATGTTCTTCAGCACGAACGCTCCCCGGACCCTCCCAGTCTTGAACGCGCGCTGACTGGAGGATCCACCAGGCGTCCTCCATCGACTGGTATGCGCCGAGAACCCAGAGGGGGTCAATCGTTGCTTCCGTTGTTCCGAACATGCGTGGAACCCTAGTCTCTTCCCACGGGCTTTGAGACGCAGTTGGCGCTAGCCTGTGGACTAGCTCCTTGCAATGTGGTTGGGGAAGACGCTCCGCCCCGCAGTTCCGTATCCTGGAGGGGTCGAGGCAATACTCCCACCGAACTGAAGTAGCTTGAGGAGCCCGCGTGCCCAGCAAAACCCACCATTCACCCCGATTCGCTGACCAAGGATTTTGGGAAGAGACACACGCACCAGCGCTCTCCCCCCTCGACGGTCGTTACCGAGCTACCGCGGCACCGCTAGCGGACTGGTTGTCCGAGGACGCCCTCAATCGCGCACGTCTCTACGTCGAAGTGGCATGGGTTGAGTTCCTGACCGACCGTGGCGTCATCCCCGGTCACGGACCACTGTCTGATGAGGACAGTGCCTATCTCTACCAGCTTCCCTCAAACTTCGACCAACAGCGCCGCGAGCGCCTGGCCGAGTTCGAGGCAGAGACCCGCCACGACGTGAAAGCCGTCGAATACCTCTTGCGTGAGCACATGGCTGCCGGAGGCTCCGAGATTTCCAGCCTGGTCGAACTGGCCCACTTCCTCTGCACCTCAGAAGACATTAACAACCTCTCTTATGCCCTTTGTGTCAGAGAAGCCCTCCATCAGGTATGGCTCCCGGCGGCCACCAACCTGATGGTTGACCTGAGCGCACTGGCAGCCTCCGCCGCGGATGTCGCGATGCTATCCCGAACCCACGGACAGCCGGCAACCCCCACGACCATGGGTAAGGAATTGGCCGTTTTTGTCGGCAGGCTCCAAACGCAGATTAGCCACATTAATGCGACACCCATTCTCGGGAAGCTCAATGGTGCGACGGGCACCTACTCCGCTCACGTTGCGGTCCTCCCCGATGTCGACTGGCAGGACCTTTCGGACCAGTTCGTCGAATCGCTCGGGCTGGAGTGGAACCCGCTTACCACCCAGATTGAACCGCATGACTGGCAGGTTCGTCTCTACTCAGAACTTGAGCACTTCAACCGCATTGCCCATAACCTGGCGACCGACTGCTGGCAGTACATTTCCCTGGGCTATTTCAAGCAGCGTTCAGAAGGTAGCACCGGATCATCAACAATGCCCCACAAGATCAACCCGATCCGATTCGAGAACGCCGAGGCCAACCTAGAGATGTCCAACGCTGTCTTCGGTGCCCTTGCGGCGAACCTGGCAACGACCCGAATGCAGCGCGACCTCACCGACTCTTCGTTACAGCGCAACATTGGGGTCGGATTTGGTTACTCCCTGGTTGCCCTTGAGAACCTTCGCGGGGGGCTCGCCCACCTGGATGTCGACCGGCAACTCATGGCAGAGGATCTGGCGGCTCACCCTGAGGTGCTTTCCGAAGCCGTCCAACAGGCATTGAGGCTCTCAGCCCTGACCGGAAGCGATTCCTCCGACGAGCCCTACGCCCTCCTCAAGAATCTGACCCGTGGGCGCCAAGTGACCCTTGAGGACATACGCGAAGTCATCAGAAAGGCCCAGATGCCTCGGGACCTTCAAGATCGACTTCTCTCCATGGAGCCAGCCGACTACATCGGCCTAGCCCGGAGTCTGGTTGGTCCCGACCAGAGCTGACGAGGCTCTCCTCAATCACGGCCTCCACGTCGGATCAAAGCTGGGTGCCCCGTACCTGGCGAACAGATCGTCAACTCGGGCCACCTCGTCCACATATCCCAGATCACGCATGTCAAATAGCACCGACTCGTCGGCTTTGATGTCCTGCCCCTGGGCAGCAACTCGCGCCCTGTCTTCCACATCACCCAGGACCCCTTCAGCGCCCGCCTCAGATCCCTCAGAATCAGGCGACATTGCACTAGAGACGAGGACCCGACCTCGAATCCCGACCGGCGCCATCTCTGGATTGTCCCAAATCGCCTCGACCACACGTTCAAGAACATCTTCGCTGAGCACTACCAGGCTCCGACGTTCGGGCATTAAAACGTCACCCAACTCCGAATGGTTCGGGTCATGATCTGTCAGCACCACGTCAAAACTCACCAGAGTCGGCTTGCCGAAACCCTCAAAGACCCCAGCCCGGACATCCATGTCAGCCCACTCCCGCACCTCTTCAACCAGTGGCGACGTGTCCAGCACGACCCTAATCAGGTTTTGAAAGCGTTGATTCCGGCCAGGTGGAATAACCGGCCTAAGGTGACCGATGGTGCTTCGGGCAAAGTTGCGTGCCGCCCCTAGCGCGCGAATGGTTTTGGGTCCGGTGATCTGAGGGAGCTTGCGTTCCCCTGAGCCCTCGCCCCGTCCTTTGTTTATAGGCAGTAGCTTTCCGGCCTTTATCGCCATGTTGCGCCTAGTGCGCTGTAATCGCTTTAGTTGCTCATTCATCACGGGCTTCCTCATCCTGCTCATGAGACGCGCGATTCAATCCCAACAGGGAAGTTGTGGACGCAACCAGGTCAATCGGCTGCGATACGAGCGGTTCAGGAACCTCTATTTCGTCACCAAAACTCACGGGCTTCCAGTCGTCAGTAGGGCGAATATCAACGTATGCGTCGAAGGTCGACCTCTTCTGCGGCTCCACCAACTCCTGCCATGCGTAGTGCTGCGTGACCCGGGTCTGTTCACCAGGTTTCGGCAGGTACTGTTGCAACGCCTCAAGAACCTCAGACGCCCGCCCCCATTTCGCTACAGAGTTACGGACCTCTGCCCCGAGCAGCGTCTCCGTGTAGGTGGACGAGGAGTGCGCGTAGAACAGTGGATTCCTCTTCGGAATGTTCAGCTTCCGCTTTACAACAACGCGTTGGTCAGCCTCGCGTCGAGGAGTCCCATCCATTGAAGGGATGACGTCCTGGTCATGTTCCAAGGCGAGCATGTTCACGTCGTCTCGAACCTTGAGCCGCCTAGCGGGCGCACCTAGAGTAATCGCCGCATCAACCGTGAAGCCAACATCTTTCGGCTCCGCAGCGGTCAAGGCCGCGGCAATGATTCCTCCCTGGGAATGGCCAACTATCAGAACCCGCTCATTCACCATGTCTTCGGATTCGACTCCGTCCGCATACATGGCGGAACGTACTGCGGCAACGAGCCCTACCCTCGCCGCCGAGGGCATGTTCAACTCTTCGCGAATGTTTGACTCTATATCTGCGGGATTCGGCTGCGACTCAGGATCCATATGGTAAGTGCCCGGCAAAGAAACCAACCAACGCCTGTCAGCCCCCTGTCCCACTCGCGTTATCTTTATCGGCAGACCATACGCTTCTGCCCAGTACAGATCGTCAATGTCAGCGGCAAGGTCTCCGAGGCTCTGCGGCACCCCAAATCGGCGTGCCAACGGATAGGGATGTCCATCGGGAAGCTCTCTCCTCTTACGAGGATCCTCGTCAGCGCTGTCCCACCAGATCAGTGACTTCACCGGGCCACCACGGAAGTACCCAAGCGCGGTCCCGACCGCCAACATTCCGATCATCAGAGAGTCGTAACCCGTTCGGGGCAGAAGAGGCAACTGCTTACGCATTTCTCCGTCGTGGTCCAAACCCAGGGATATCCGCCTGATCATTGTGTTCTGGGTCCCCCGCATTACAGTCTTACCGATGCGTGAGAGAGAACGCACCGTGAGTGTGTCCAGTCCAGGACTGTTGAAGTAGATTCTCTGAGCCTTCTCGACCGCCTCAGCGCCCACGCGGTCCGCCTTCTCATCAAGAAGACCTCTAATCGTCAGTTTTCGCGGCATCGCCGACGCCACTAATGACCAGAGCGAGCTCCTCGTCAAGGGCCAAACCAACGGGGTAAGTTGCCGCCACAACGCGCTTCGAGGAACGTTTTGAGGCACGCGCCGCAGGGGGTAATACTCGGTCAATATCCCTCCTCACTATGGGGCGACACCCCCTAGAGACCCCAATCTACTGAATCATCCACCCTATTGCCCAGAGGGTGAGTTTGCGCGAGAGTATTGGAAAGCGAATCATTTGGAGGAAACCATGACTAACGTTGACCGCACCGTAGAACTGTTTGTCAAGGGAATGACCTGTGGTCACTGCGTTGCCAGCGTGACCGAGGAACTGGAAGAGGTTCCAGGAGTGAAGAACGTCGAGGTGATCCTGGGCAGAGATGACAAGCCTTCGAAGGTCACCGTCGTAACCGACATCCTTCTTGATGACGAGGCGCTCCGCGACGCCATCGCTGAGGCCGGCTACGAACTGGTAGAGATTCACCGGGACGTCTAGTCCTGCTTGGCCAAACGCCTTCTGAGGCCACGAATGTTCTTAATCCTGCTCGTCTGCAGCACGACCCAGGCATCTGAACGACTGGGACGCCATATCGACCCCTTGGGCTTCGATTCGTTCGGGACGTGCTCGAAGGCGCAGGGGAACTCGCGAATCTTGGCCCCTTTCGCCAACAGGTCCATGGTCATCGCCAAATCAACTGCTGACCCGACATGGAAGGGCATAACACTGGTCAACGCCTCACGGGTAAGGCAGCGGTTCGTGGCCATCGGATCCCTCAAAATCAAACCTGTCGCCAAGAGTTTCCGAGCGGCAGATCGGGCGGGACCCCTCAGCTGGAGTGGGTCGAGATACTCCGGAACCCCGAGCGCGCAGTCGCATTCACCAGACATCACCGCATCAACGAGTACCGATGACTCCACCGCTGAATCACCCAGGTCGGGGTCGAGGAAAAGAATGTGCCTGGCGGGCCAGTCCGCCCGATCACGCATCGCTACAACCTTCACTCCCGTTTCGAGAGCGGACGGTCGACCTCTGGGAACCGAGTGGCGGACCACTGCCGCCCCGGCCATTCGGGCCACAGCTCCAGTGTCGTCTTCCGAGCCGTCATCGACAACGACAATCAGGTCAACCCTGGGAATCGCACGGCAAGCTCTAACCGTTGCAGCAATCGTGTGTCGATCATCCCTCGCCGCGATAACGACCGCGACATTCTGTGGGCCGGTGGTTTGTGGCGCACCCGCGTCCGCTTTGTCACCACTAAGTGCGACGTCAGCATCTTCATCGGGCTTACCCACGGCTCAATCATATCGCCACTGCGCCCTCAGGTGACCGGTGTCCAGAACCCTGAACGGTCCGAAATACCGCCTCTACCGAATGGTGACTTGACGGGAAACAAGCCCGGCGCGAACTCGTTTCTGATCGTCGGTCAAAGGCTGTTTGGAAGCGAGCGCCTTATCCAGTTCTTTCTGTAGCTTTGCGGCCGGCTTTGCCAACTGCTCCGCAGTCAGTTCTGGGTCGACTTGGAACACTGGAATCGCTATTCCGCAGGCTCGGAACGCGCCCACAAAACGCGAGCCCTCGCCAATGGTCGCACCGCCATCCGACTGGACGCGGGCCAGGGCGGTGAACAGTCTGTCCTCGGGCACATTCGTTACGTAGCGAATGAAGTTGCTGTTCATCTCACACCAATACATTCCTGGGACGCCCGGGACCTCTTCGGTAGGGACCATGTCCTCGCGGTTCTGTTCGAGCGCGGCCAGGGTGTCTGCGTCGTGGTCCTCGTCCGGATCGAACCAGTATGCGAAGTCCTCGGTTATCTGCATCTGGCTCGCATCGTCAGAGGCCGCCTCGTGCAGTAAGGATTTGTCCAGCAACTCTTGGAGTCTTGGTGCCCGGTCACGGACATCGATCGCAACAACCCCGTCCTCACCCGATTCCGCGAGCGCGATAGCTGCCTGAAGTGCCGCGCCCAGGTCATGGGACAGATCACCCGAGTTGAATCGGGTTTGAAGGCCAACCAGGATTCGTCCGTCGGCGCGCACCATGGCGGGCGCCCCATCGGGAAGCAGGGTTACAAAATCAAACTCGAGAGCCCCCAGATCTTTATTTGTCTTCGCTGTGAGAACAGCGCAGGGAATCAGTTCGCGCATGGCAACCAGTTCCCGTTCCACGGCGATTCCCTCAAAGGGGCGTTCCACAAACGCAATTGGAGGCCGATATGCTGCGGCCTTAGCTGGAGTTATCTTCTTACGTCGGCTTGCTTTACCCATGGCAGACAGGTTAGCCGTAGGTCACCCCTACCTGTCTACAATCGGAGAAGTTCGAGCATCAGCTCACTCACCAGGTAGCTCTAGAACAAGGAAGTCAAAGATGCATCAGCGAGCTGGACAGCAGGCGCAACCCTCAGACCTAATCGACGTGGACGCGCTGCTTGCTGCCTACTATGAGGTAGTTCCCGACGTGAACACTCCCGATCAGAAGGTTGTCTTCGGAACCTCCGGGCACAGGGGCACCTCCACTAATGGCACGTTCAACGAGGCGCATATCGTTTCGATCACAGCGGCGATCGTTGAATACCGCGCTTCACAGGGAACCGACGGACCGCTGTTTGTCGGCGCCGACCCCCACGCGCTTTCAGAACCGGCGTGGCGGAGTGCGCTTGAGGTACTGAGCGCTGCCGGCGTCCAGACCTTCATTGACTCGCGCCGCTCTTGGACCCCGACACCAGCAGTCTCGCTCGCGATCCTTGAGGCCAATGGTGCGCCGGATAGCCTCCGTAGCGACGGACCGGGTCTGGCGGACGGAATCGTCATTACTCCCTCACACAATCCGCCCACCGACGGTGGCTTCAAGTACAACCCGCCGACTGGTGGACCGGCACAGTCTGAAGCGACCGGGTGGATCGCGACGCGGGCTAACGAACTGTTGGCTGGTGGCTGGCGCGATGTGCCTCGTAACTTCAACGCGAACGTCACAGATCTGCCGCACGTGGAGTTCCACGACTACCTGTCGCAGTACGTCACGGCCCTTGATTCGATCATTGATTTCGAGGCGATTCGCGATGCAGGGGTTCGGATTGGTGCCGATCCTCTCGGTGGCGCGGCAGTTGGCTACTGGGGAGCCATCGGGGAGCGTTATGGAATCGACCTGACCGTGGTGAACTCGACTGTTGACCCGCGCTGGTCCTTCATGACCCTCGACTGGGACGGCAAGATCCGCATGGACTGTTCCTCCCCCTATGCCATGGCCTCTCTGCTCGAGAAAATGGTTCCTGATGAAGAGGGGAACTACCCCTATGACATTGCCACCGGGAATGACGCAGACTCTGATCGCCACGGCATTGTTACCGCCGATGGCCTAATGAACCCGAACCACTTCCTAGCTGTAGCAATCGAGTACCTGTTCACCCACCGTCCCGGTTGGCCACAGGACGCGCGGATCGGTAAGACACTGGTTTCGTCCAGCCTCATTGACCGAGTCGGCACTTCAATGAACCGCGAGGTCATGGAGGTTCCGGTCGGGTTCAAGTACTTCGTCTCCGGCCTTCTGGATTCCTCTTTGGGCTTCGGGGGCGAGGAATCAGCAGGAGCATCCTTCCTCCGCAAAGACGGCACAGTTTGGACCACCGACAAGGACGGACTAATCATGTGCCTGTTGGCCGCAGAGATCCTTGCGGTCACCGGGAAGACCCCTTCCGAGCTGCACCAGGAACAGGTGGACCGCTTCGGTCGGTCCTGGTACGCACGAATCGACCAGGTGGCAACAAAGGCGGAGAAGGCTCTATTGGCAGAGCTCTCTCCCGAGGATGTGGCGGCAACCGAGCTAGCTGGCGAACCGATCACCGCCAAGCTGGTTCGTGCCCCGGGGGACAACGCCCCCATTGGAGGATTGAAAGTGACGACCGAGAACGCTTGGTTCGCAGCGCGTCCCTCGGGCACCGAAGATGTCTACAAAATCTACGCGGAATCCTTCATCAGCGAGGACCATCTGCATCGGGTTCAAGAGGCGGCCAAAGAGGTGGTCAGCGCCGCGCTGGCGAGCTAGTGTCCCGAGTGTGATTTTGCGCCCTAAACGGCGTAATTACAGCGTTTTCAGATTGACTCTGTGACGGCAAAAGGCAGAGACTCAAGTGGTGTTCAATCGCTACCGTGAAGTCCTGTCTTTGCCGGGAGCCTTGGCATTTTCTATGACCGGGGTGCTGGCGCGCGTCCCGATGGCCTTCATCGGGATCTCGACAATCCTCATGGTTCGCTTCATCTACGGAAGCTATACGCTTGCGGGCCTGGTGTCTGCAGCAAACGTCATCGCCTACGCCATTTGTGCCCCGCTACTTGCCCGACTCGTTGACCGTTTCGGCCAGGCGCAAGTGATGATCCCGTCGATCCTCATTTCATCGGTGGCGATGGTGGGAATGATCATCTCAGCGATGAACCAGGCTCCCCCTCCAGTGCTGATCGCCGTTTCGATCCTAAACGGCGCCACCGCAGGTTCAATCGGGGCGATGGTACGGGCTCGTTGGGCCAACACTGTCAGAGACGCACGGCAGCTTCAGTCGGCGTACGCGATGGAGGCCGCCTTCGATGAGTTGGTCTTCGTCTTGGGTCCCGTCGTCGCCACCCTGCTAGCAACGACAGTGCACCCGACAGCAGGCCTGTGGGTCGCTCTGTTCTTCACGGTTTTCGGTTCGCTGGCGTTCCTGCTGCAAAGAAAAACTCAGCCGCCGGTCAACCCCCCGAAGAAGGACCAGAAGCGCGCGTCGGTTATGAAAGACCCGGCGATGATTGTTTTGGCACTGACGTACGTCGGGACCGGAGCCCTATTCGGCGCGAACGATCTTGCGGTTGTTGCGAGCGCCGAAGCGGTTGGACTGTCTTCTATCGCAGGCGCGATCCTCGGTGCGATGTCATTTGGTTCGATGCTCGCCGCGTTGGTCTATGGATCTCGCGTTTGGGGGATGCCCCTTTGGAAGTTGTTCCTGCTTGGGGTCGGTCTTCTAGCACTGGGTGTTTCGCCGTTTGTCCTGGCACCGAATCTTTGGGTTCTTGCGATCATGATGTTCATCGCTGGCATCGCAATTGCTCCGACCATGACCAACGTCAACACCATCGTTCAACAGATCGTTCCTTCGGCCCGCCTAACCGAGGGCCTGACTTGGATGTCCACGGCCATGACCTTCGGAACCTCATTGGGGTCAGCGACGGGCGGTCCGGTCATTGACAACTACTCATACCACGGCGGCTTCCTGGTGGTACTGGGTTTTGGGTTGGCAATGTTCCTAACCGCCGCGCTGGGCTACAAGACACTCCGAAAGCGTATTCAGGGTCGTCACGTACCCCTCCCCGAAGAGATCTCTAACCCTGCCTAGCCACTCGACGAGTATGCCTATTATTTAGACATGTGTGCCGATCTGCTTGGAGATGTCCTCGGGGCAAACAGTACTCTTCGGTACGCGTTTCTCACCGCAGCAGGCTGGCGCCCGTGTGTCATAAGTTTCGGCGGCTACGGATCTCAGCGCGAGGTTCGAGTGATGGGCCGAGTCCTCATGACCGAGAAGAACCTCGGACGTGTTTGGCTTAATCAAAGACGCGGTTGGAGGCAGTTCTTCGACTCTCAGGTTCCCAGCTATCCGGTCCTGATCAGGGCTGGCAATGCTGTAAAGGTGGTCGAGGCCGACAGCGGTGGATACATCGACCAGCACATCACCGGCCATGGGTTGGAGCCCGGATGGCACGAGGTTCGCGTCCACCTGATCAACCGTGGTGACTGGCAAAAGCATCGCAGGCGACTGCTTGAAGGCATGGACCCAGAGCACCTATCGGGATCTAGGTTGGCTGCTCGCGCAAAAAATCTAGGGGTTCGGATCGACAGTGGGGTCGACATTCCAGTCAGAATCATCGGTGACTTTGAGACCACAGGAATTGTCTCTGACATTGACGACACCATCATGGTGTCGATGGTTCCTCACAAGCTTCTTGCACTGCGTTATATGCTGCTAGACAAAGTCTCCACTCGCCAAGCGGTCCCAGGAATGTCCTATTTCCTGAACCGTCTGCAGCACCACCTCCATATTCTGGAGCCGGCACATAAGGAGACGGAGCAACTTCCCCCTCCATTCCTCTTCCTCTCGAACGGCGCCTGGAACACGATCCCAGTGTTGAGACATTTTCTGAAGCGTGGTGAGTTTCCTCGTGCGACCATTCTTCTTCGGCCATGGGGATTCAGCGGGATAGGTTTTCCAACAAGCGGGCCGACGAGCAAGCTCAGTCACCTAGAGGACCTAACTCGGATGTTGCCCCAGGTGAAATGGGTACTGATCGGAGACAACGGCCAACGCGACCCGGAGATCTTCACCGAGTTCGGAAGACGGTGGCCGAAGAACCTGGCGGCCGTAGCCATTCGAACCCTGCTCCCCCTGGAGCACCTAACGTCACACGGAACCATGAAGGAACTGTCTCGACTGGACCAGGCAAAGTTGCCTGAAGGGGTGCCTCTGATTTTCGGGGAGGACGGCTACCATCTGAACCGCTCCGCCAGCACAATGCGGTTCAACAAGCAACTCATCGATAAGCTCCGGGCATAGGACCATCCCCCATTTTTCCCTGACTGGACCCTTAGACCCTCCAATTGGTCTCTCTACTGCGATAACCTCAGAACTGGAAGCGGGCATGGGCACCCCGAACCCTGTCACCAGCGACAGCTAATAGTGCATCGAATCTTGCTGCGGGTCGTTCGGTGGACACCCATGATCTAGGAGTTGCCATGAAACGTTCCGCTCTGATGCCCGTTGCCATCGGTGCGACCTTGGTTCTTTCACTTGCCGGTTGCGCAAAGGACGGCGCCCAGTCCGGGAGCTCAGCTGCTGATGACCAGTATGCTCCTGGACCCCTCGATGAGTACATGAGCGTCCTCTGGGAGGGTGAAGACTGGTCGGTCGACAAGGCAAAAGAACAGGATCGCCAGCGCGAGGATCTCATCGCTCAATGCATGGCTAAAGAGGGCTTCGAGTACATCCCTGACACCAGCAGGTACGGGTATTCAGACGGCTCCGAAGAGGTCGACGGGCCAGAGTGGGGGACACTGGAGTTCGCCGAGCAATACGGATATGGCATCGTTGACTGGCCTGGTCGCGAAGAGATGATGAATCAGGATCCAGAGGAGCACTCCGATCCCAACCAGGCGTACGTCGAGTCCCTCAGCGAGTCAGAGCAGACAGCGTTCTACGAAACTCTTTACGGCAAGGGTCCAACGGAAGAGGAAATGGAACTCATCGAAGCCGGTGAAATGGAGTATGAGTGGTCGTGGGAAACCTCCGGCTGTGATGGTTGGGCCATGCATGAGTTAGAGAGTGATTCCGCGTACGGACTATATGACGACCCTGAGTTCGAAGATCTGATGACCGCCATGCAGGACATGTGGACCGACATGTTCTCAGACAGCGAATACCAGGCTCTGAATCAAGAGTGGGCCTCGTGCATGGCTGACAGCGGATTCAGCGGACTGACCGACAAGGATACGGTCATGAATACCCTGTATGACAAGTACAACGAGCTTATGAACAGTGCCAACGGAGATGGCGAAGAATGGGTTGAGCCCGACAAGGCCCTGACGGATGAGTTCCAAAAGCAGGAGATCGCCCAGGCGGTCGCCGACTACAAGTGCAGCGAGAAGGTTAACTACAACAAGAGGTCGACGGAGATCCAACACCGAATGCAACAGGAGTTCTTGGATCAGAACAAGACTCAGCTAGACGCGGCAATCGCTAAGTACGCAACAAAAGACTCGTAGGAATCAAGTGAAGAACAAAACGGCTGAGAGCCAGGGCGACACAAGCGAGGACACCGCCAAGAAACCCAAGGGCCTGACCGGAACCAGGTTGGTCGCTGTCATTGCGGCAGTCGCAGTCGTCTCCCTTCTTGCCGGCGTGCTACTGATGCAGTTCATTGTCTCCCCGGCAGAGATCGCGGCCCGTTCGGAGGCTCCAGAGCCGGGGCCCGTGACTGCTGTGATTGAGGAACGAGTCGTCAGTAATGAGGTTGTGATTCGTGGGGAGGCCAGCTACGCGGATTCGGTTGAAGTCAAGCTGGACACTTCTTCGTCTGAGGGACGGCCCATCGTCACCGGCCAGGTTCCCGCTGTTGGCGCTATTTTGAACGCGGGAAGTGTTGCCCTAGAAGTTACTGGACGACCAGTGATCGTGCTACAGGGACAGTTGCCGGCGTACAGATCCCTGTCTATCGGAATGAGCGGACCTGACGTGCTGCAACTAAAGCAGACTCTGGCATCAATGGGCTACGACGTTGGGGATCCGAACTCGGACCTGTACGAATGGCAGACTTCAGAGGCCGTTGGCCAGCTCTTCCTCAACACGGGATATCAACCCGCTACCGGCGGGCTGGAGGCTCGTGACGCACTTCGGGCGGCGGAGGCCTCGTACCGATCTGCCGAGACCGCACTGACGCGAGCGCAAACCTCGTACAACATCGCATACAACGCGGGTGAGCAGGATCTGGCGATTCCGTGGGTGGAGTTGAACGAGGCGCAACTGGCCCTGGGAGACGCCTCAACCGCACTCGAAGAAGCCCAAATCGGGGTGCAGCCGACCCTACCCGCTGGCGAGGTGCTGTTCCTTCCGTCATTGCCGAGGCGCGTTGATGCTGTTTACGTTGAACGAGGGGGCGAAGTGTCGGGGGCCGTAATGCTGGTTTCCGGGGCCGACCTTACCATCGTGGGCACCTTGAATCAGCAGGACGCGGCCCTACTCACCGTGGGAATGGAAGCGTTCTACTCCAGCCCGAGCGGTGAGGAACTCACCGCGACCATCGCCTCGATTGAGGCGCCTACAACAGCCTCTTCAAGCGGAGATGACAAATCAGACGGCGCTGACTCAAGCGGGAGTGGGGACTCGGCGGGGCGATACAAGCTGACGCTCACCCCTGGGGAACTGACGGATGAGCAAATCACTGCACTTCGGGAGCAAAGCCTGAAGATCACCATTCCCGTGGCCTCAACAGAGGGCGAGGTTATGGCGGTTCCTCTGGCAGCCCTGTCTGCCGCGGCCGACGGCAGCAACGTCGTCGAACTTCTTGCCCCGACCAAGGACGATCCTTTCGCCACCGAGATGGTCGCGGTCACCACAGGCTTGGGCGCACAGGGGTTTGTTGAGATAACCTCTGACGACTCGCGTATTGCGCCGGGCGCAAAGGTTGTGGTGGGTCGGTGAGACTCCGCAAACCCAAGGGAGACCGGGCTTCCGGAACGGAGCGTGCGGCGACGCACCTCGCGACTAGTCTCTGGCCCCCGCTGGACGACCGAGAGCCGATAGGCCCCGACGTGCTGGGCGAGGAATTGATCCTTTTCGACGCCGAGCCCGCTTCCCCACCCTTTGATGGACCCCTCGTAAGACTGGTCGACGTGACTCGAATCTTTCCTGGGCCCCCTGCCGTTCAGGCGCTTCGTAATGTGAATCTTGACGTCGAAAAGGGCGAGTATCTGGCGATCATTGGCCCGTCGGGGTCCGGCAAGTCAACCATGCTGAACACCCTAGGTCTCCTCGACCGACCTAGCTCTGGTCTGTACGAGTTCGATGGTGTGGACGTCTCTGAGCTTTCCGACGATGAGCGCGCTGACCTGCGTGGCGGAGCGATCGGTTTCGTGTTCCAGTCGTTCCACCTGCTTCCGACTCGGACTGTCCTCGACAATGTCATCCTCTCAACTACGTACGCCGGATTCCCCAAGGAGGAACGCGAGGGTCGGGCGCGAGACGCTCTGAATCGAGTCGGGCTGGAACACCGCCTCGACTTCTATCCCGGAACACTCTCCGGAGGTGAACGCCAGAGGGTTGCGCTGGCGCGGGCGGTGGCAACCTCTCCCCGGCTTCTCCTGGCCGATGAGCCGACCGGAAACTTGGACCGAGCAAACTCCGAGGGGGTCATGCAGCTGTTCGAGGAACTCTCGGAAGACGGCCTAACGATCATCATGATCACTCACGATTCTGCAGTGGCCCAGAGTGCTCACCGCAGAGTTCAGATCAGCGACGGCCAACTCTCGAAAGTCGCCTGATGAAAACAAGACGAGCGAGGAAAAAGACCCCGAAGACACGAACCGCGAAGAGTGGTTTCACCTTTCGCGACCTGATCCATGAGTCCCTCGAAGGGGTGGGATCAAAACCCTCGCGTCTGTTCATCACCCTGTTTGGAACAGTCTTGGGAATCGCTTCTCTGGTGGCGACCCTGGGACTAGCGCAGACCACCGCTGGACAGATCGCCAAGAACTTCGACATGATCCAGGCGACCCGCGTTGTCGTTGAACCCGGAAAGACTAGCGACCCTCGCAATAGTGAGAGAGCTACGGCGGTAATCCCATGGGATAGCGTCGAACGAGTGGAACAACTGGTGGGGGTTCAGGAGGCAACACTCTACTCGGCTGTGCCCGGAGACCCCGCGGTACGAGCGGTCCAGATCGTTGATCCGTCTGAGGCTCAGACTGCTTCGCCCCCCGTCATCGCGGCGTCGCCAGAGTTGGCCGATGTGATGGCAGCCGATATCCAAACGGGAAGATTCTTCGACTCTGGACACTACGATCGGGCCGACCGGGTAGTTGTACTTGGCGCTGCGGCAGCGGAGAAACTGGGCATCAACCGCGTCTCGGGACAACCGTCAATCTTCATTGCTGGCGAGCCATACCAGGTCCTTGGGATCATCGACGAGGTGGGAACCCGGGCGAACCTACTTAATTCGGTCATCATTCCGGCAACAACGGCGAGGGCTCACCTGAACCTGAGTGCCATTGAGTCGCTGGATATCCTTATCGACATCGGGGCGGGGGAGGTTGTTGCCAGTCAGGCTCCAATCGCCCTGAATCCCAATGATCCGACCGGTTTCAAGGTGAAAGCTCCGCCATCGACCTCTGAACTCCAAGGCCAAGTGCAGGCGGACATCAACGTGCTTTTCGTAGCAATCGGACTGGTGGCCCTTCTGGCGGGCGGCGTCGGAATAGCCAACGTCACCCTGCTGTCGGTCTCAGAGCGCCGTGGAGAGATCGGGCTGCGGAGGGCGCTGGGAGCAAAAACCAGACAAATCGGTGAACAGTTCATGTTGGAGTCCCTGACAACCGGCCTGCTGGGAGGCCTGATTGGGGTGGCAATGGGGCTCTTCGCGATAGTGGCGGTCTCCCTCTTCCAGCATTGGACCCCGGTTATCGCGCCCTGGGTCCCGGTCGCGGGAGTCCTGCTGGGCGCACTGGTAGGCCTAGTCGCGGGAAGCTACCCGGCCATAAAGGCCGCCAGGATAGAACCAGTGGACGCCCTCAGAAGCGCATAAGCTCCGGATGGCGGCGTGCATGGCCCCGCAGAGAAGAACCAGATGATTTGTATAGTAGAGACCGGATGATCTGTATAGATGATCTGTATAGTGGCCTCCGGCCACATCCCGCTCGGCCTAGACCTCCTCCGCCACCATTGAGATTGCGCCGCAGGGGCATTCCTCTGCGCAGACACCGCAGCCCTTGCAATAGTCGTACTTGAACTCGTACTCCCCCGGCTTGATCTTGGTGATGGCGTTGTCCGGGCAGACCCCGAAGCAGTTGTCGCACCCGAAACAGTTGCCGCAAGACATACAGCGCCGGGCCTCGAAGATCGCAGACTCTTCGTCCAGACCCACGACGACCTCATCAAAGGTCGATGACCGTCTTGCACCCTCGATCTTCTCGCGAACCTGGTGCGGCGCATCGGCGTAGTACCAGGTGTTCATGCGGCTCAGACTTGCAAGCTGATGCTTCGTCGGTGGGTTGTATTCGTTTCCGTGTAGATAGGCGTCGATGTACCTGGCAGCCTTCTTCCCATGGCCGATAGCGACAGTAACCGTGCGTTCAGAGGGAACCATGTCTCCGCCCGCGAAAACACCCTTGAGGCCCGTCATCATCTGGGAGTTGACCTTGACTACCCCGTCTTCAATCTGAATGTTGGGTGAGTCCTCAATCAGGGACAGATCTGCCTCTTGCCCGAGGGCCATAACCAGTGAGTCGGCACCCAGTTCCTCAAATTCACCGGTTGGTTGCGGGAAACCGTTCTCGTCAAGCTCCATTTTCTCGATGGTGATGCTGCCCTCGTCAACCTGCTTAACGGTTGAGAGCCAGCGCATCATGATGCCCTCTTCCTCGGCCTCCTTGACCTCGGAGTCGTGGGCTGGCATCTTGTCCCGAGTGCGGCGGTAGAGGATTACCGCCTCTTCCGCACCGAGTCGTTTGGCAGTTCGCGCCGCGTCGATGGCGGTGTTGCCACCGCCATAGATGACGACGCGGCGGCCGAGCATTGGTTTCTCGTCCTCCAACTCCACATCCTCAAGGAGCGAGACGGCGTCCATGATCTTCGCCGATTCGGCTGCGGGGACGTAGGTACGGCGACCAATGTGTGCGCCAACCGCCAGGAATACCGCGTCGTAGTGCTTGGCGGCGTCCTCGACATCCTCAACCTTTGAGTTGAACTCAAAGTTGACACCCATGTCCTCGATCCGTTTGATCTCAGCGTCAAGGATTTCCCGGGGCAGACGGTACTTCGGGATGCCGAAACGCATCATGCCGCCAGCCATCGGGCCTGCCTCGCGCACCGTAACGCGGTGTCCTAGGCGACGCAGATGATAGGCGGCGGATAGCCCGGAGGGTCCAGCGCCAACAATCAGGACTCGTTTGCCCGAGGGTGGAGCGGTAACCGAAACTTTCCACCCCTCATCAATCGCCTTGTCCCCCAGGAAGCGCTCGATTGAGTTGATCCCAACGGCCTCGTCGACCTGCGCACGGTTACACGCGGTCTGGCAGGGGTGGTAACAGACTCGACCCATCACGGCTGGAAGCGGGTTGTCGGCCATGATCTGCCGCCACGCACCCTCGTAATCGCCCTCCTCCGCACGATAGAGCCACTGCTGAATGTTCTCTCCCGCAGGGCAACCCTGATTGCAAGGTGGGAGAAGATCGACGTATACCGGGCGCTCGGTGCGCCACGAGCCCGTCTCGTTGAGAAGCGAGGAGCCGACCTCAAGGGTGATTGCAAACGGTTCGGTTGTTGCTTGCCCGTCCGCCGGACGGAGTGCCTGTGTAGTTGTCATCTTTAGAACGTCCCTTCTTCTGCAATGACCCCCACGCCGGACGCACCTTCGTCCTTCTTGGGCGCCTCACCATCGCTGATGACTCCCAGACCTGAATCAATGGTGTCCAGGCGCGAATCTAGCGTCCGATCGTTACCAACATCGAAAACTCCGGGCGGGTCCACTTTCTCCGCTTGCGAGAGCGAGGCCTGTTCGGCCTGCTCTGCCTGTTCCGGCACGCCCATTGAAGCGGCCGCATCGATCACGTCGTGCTCCTCTTCGGCCAGGCGGCGGCGTTCCAACGGGGTGTCTTCCGCTGAGCCCGAACCGGCTCTGACGTGTGAGTGTCCGAGCGCGGGATCCGCGAACGATAGCTCGCCGCGTTCCACTTCGGGTCGCATCACTGTCGAGAAGCTCTCGCTCGCCAGTTTCTCCCTGGCTGCCGTCGCCGCAGATGCCATTTCCGCCTGTGCTCGCTTGGTTTCCGAGGCGGCGTGGATGTACTTGTCGTAGCGTCCCTCTGGATCGGACGGCGCATCAATGACTCGGGCGAGGACGTCCTCGTCCAGCAGATCCGGCTCGATCAGTCCGTAGCGGCGAATGTTCCGATCGCAGATGGCCTGAAGCCGAGCCAATCCCTCCTCGTCCCTCTCCGGGCGGAACAGGTGAGAGAAGCGGCGCTGACTCTTCAGGTACTCCTCGACGGGTGCCGGGCGGCGAATCTTCTGAACCGAGGTAACCTCGCCGGCTTCCGCCTCAAACACCGGGAAGAACCCGGTCTGGGTGGCAAGACGAGCCAGTTTGATGGTCTCGTTCGAGGGGGTGCCCCAGCCAAGTGGGCAAGGCACCAACACGTGAATGTAGCGGGCGCCGCTGAAGGTCATCGCCTTACGGACCTTGTATTCCAGGTCGCGGAGGTCGGCGACGGTGGCGGTAGCGACATAGGGGATTTCGTGTGCCATGGCAATGCGGGCCATGTCCTTGCCCTGGCCAAAGACATTGCCGGGGTGCTCACCAACCGGCTGTGTGGTCGCGGTGCGGGCCGTTGGTGGCGTGGCGCCGGAGCGCTGCACGCCAGTGTTCATGTACGCCTCGTTGTCGTAGCAGACGTAGAGGACGTCGTCATTGCGTTCGAACATGCCCGAAAGGCAACCCATGCCGATATCGACTGTGCCGCCGTCACCGCCCTGAGCAACGACGCGGGTGGCGCGACCCTTAGCCTTCATGGCTGCAGCCACGCCGGTTGCCACCGCCGGAGCGTTTCCGAACAGGGAGTGCAGCCACGGAACGGTCCAGGCGGACTCGGGGTACGGGGTGGAGAACACCTCAAGGCAGCCGGTGGCATTAACCGCAACCAGGTCACCCTCGGTGGCGGCCATTGCCGTGTCTAGCGCGTACCGGGCTCCGAGCGCCTCACCGCAGCCCTGGCAGGCACGGTGGCCCGAGGTCAGCGAGTTGAAGCGGTCCGGATCCGACTGGATCGAGCGGTCAATGACCTCCGCGAGTCGGTTGCCCACTGCGTAAGAGCCAACCTGGTAGAACTTGACTGACTCACGCGCCGGAACGGCAGTCTCACGGGTCTCGGGAATTCCTAGTTCAACTTTCATGGCTTCCTCCTCAGCGCCCCAACGCCTCATCGGCGCGCTCGCGGGCGTGGCGCATCAGGTTCTCGGCAGCGGGTCCGGACTGCCTTGTCTGCTCCTCGCGCTCAAGTTCGTGTTCAACCAGTTCCTTGTCGAGGTCGAGGAAGGTGAGCGGTTCTATCGTGTCCGCCACCGCCTGGTCCAGCATCCCGTGGAGGGAGTGCTTGGTGATTGGGCGACCACCCAGGCCAGCGACAACCTCGTACATCGAAGTGTCCGCAGGGATTGCCGGGCGGATGTGGGCGCCGACGATGCCGCCGATGCCGACCGAGAACGCCTTCTCTACCACGATCACCCGCTTCACATGCGCGAGGGCTTCACGAACCGCCTCTGTTGGGAACGGACGGAAGCTGACGATTCCGAGGACGCCGATCTTTTCGCCCTTCTCGCGGCGCTCATCAACGACGTCCTTGATGGTTCCGAGGACAGAGCCGAGCGCGATGACCACAGTGTCCGCGTCATCCAGACGATAGGGCTTGACCAGGCCGCCGGAATCGCGGCCGAAGATCGCCTGCCATTCCTTCTGCACCTCGGGGATCAGGTCAAGAGCCTGCATCTGGCGGTGGTGGGCCAAGTAGCGCACCTCGGTATAGGCTTCAGGGCCGACCATAGCGCCGATAGACAGCGGTTTGGCGGGGTCCAGGACCTGGCGCGGCTCATAGTCGGGGAGGAACTTGTCCACGTCCTCCTGGTCGGGGATGTCAACAACCTCGACCGCGTGGGTGAGGATGAAGCCGTCCATACAGACCATGACGGGAAGCGAAAGTTCCTCGGCGATACGGAAAGCCTGAACGTGCAGGTCGGCGGCCTCCTGATTGTTCTCTGCGTAGAGCTGCAGCCATCCGGAGTCACGCTGGCTCATCGCGTCGGTGTGATCGTTCCAGATGTTGATGGGGGCACCAATCGCGCGGTTGGCTACTGTCATAACGATTGGGAGACCGAGGCCAGAGGCGTTGTATACCGCCTCCACCATGAACAGCAAGCCTTGGGAGGCGGTTGCGGTGTAGGTGCGGGCCCCGGAAGCCGAAGCGCCAATACAGGCAGACATGGCGCCGAACTCGGACTCCATGTTGATGTACTGGCAGTTCCCAAGCTTGCCCTCCTTATACAGGGCCGACAACGCCTCAACGATGTGGGTCTGGGGGCTGATGGGGTATGCGGCAATCACCTCGGGATGGCAGTGCGAAACCGCCTTCGCCATCGCCTGCGAACCCTCGATTTGCTCAAGCATTGCCACTTTCCTTTACGAAGTCGTATGCGGCCCTAGCCGCGGCCGCGTTCGAGTCGCCCAATCTGCCCTTGAAACGCTGGTGGATTGCGTCCTCAACACTGCTGATGTCAACAAGCTCGGTGTAGGCAGCCATCGCACCAAGTAGTGCCGCATTTGGGAGAGGGCGGCCCACGTGTTCACGGGCGATCTCCGATGCCGGAACGGTGATGATCTTGTCACCGGCAGCGGTGTCTATTAGTCCCTCGTCCCTGAGTTCCTGGACGGAGCGCCCCGTGTTGATTAGTGCGTATCCGTCGGGCTTCATCCCCGAGAAGACATCCATGACCGACAGCAACGTCGGGTCTTGAACAATGACGATGTCGGGTTCGAGGACGGGTTCACGCGTGCGGATCTCGCTGTCGGAAACTCGGCAGAAACTAACTACGGGAGCGCCAGTTCGTTCCGAACCAAACGATGGGAAGGCTTGCGCGTGGTGTCCTTCTTTGAACGCCGCCATAGCCACCATGTCAGATGCGGTAACGACTCCTTGGCCTCCTCGCCCATGGATTCGTATTTCGACCATGCTTCGAGGGTAGGACTGAAGTCAGACCTCAAAGACACGGCGAGGGAAATTAGCAAGATTGCAACGAAAACAACGGGTCGCCGTTTGACCCACAAGCCGTGACAGACGCCATATTAGTAACACTGACGTCAGGGATTTAGGTCTCCCTTCCTTTTGGGAACCAGTACCACTCGGACGCGCCTGCCGACTCCCTCTTCTGACTTTTGCCCTTAGGCGTCGAAAAGCCGGGGAAGATCAGGTAAAGGGAGTGGGGGATCATGCAGGACTCAGTTCGCTCGTGATCGCCTAACGTGAAAGGTCCCGCGGTGCGATCTTTCGACCGCCTCGCGGGACCAACCCAAGCCAGAGGAAATGAACCAAGGAAAGCTCCTCTGACTGGTCTACCCTTCAACTAGTTGACGGGGACCAGCTTCGAGAGGATGAGACCCGCAGAACTCGACCACGAAGGCGGGTAGGCGTACAGATTGTCCTCAGTGGGCCAGCCAGTGAAGTTCTTATCATCGAAGAACGTCTGAGTGGCATTGATATTGATCGGAATATACGGGAGATCCCGAACAATGTTCTCCTGAACAATCGCGTACTGAGCAAGGCGCTCGTCCGTGTCATTAGTCTGCGATGAGGCGAGAACCGCAGCATCAACATCAGGATTCGAGTACCTTGCGATACCCCAAGAGCTAACAGGCAACTGCTGGCCCACGGGTGAGGTCTTCTCCGTTGTGAACCAGTCGCGGTACAACATGAACGGATCCGCAACCGGAGTGCCATCCATTCCGCCGATGACCAGTTCGAACTCGCCAGCTTGCCTTGAGTCCGAGTACTCCTGCCACGACACAGTCGAGGCAACGACTTCGATCCCGGCCGCCTTCGTCTGCTCCTCAATCAGCTTTCCGGTGTCGTTGTAATCGGTCCAACCGTCAACTGAGGTGAGTGTCAACGACAGCTTCTCCCCGTCCTTTTCATAGATTCCATCTGAGCCGAGAGTCCAACCAGCATCCTCGAGAATCTTCTTGGCCCCGTCAACGTCTGCAGTCTGATCTATCTCGGCTGGCATTCCTTCAGTGATCCAGGCGTCGTCACGTCCAAGCAGTGCGAACGTTGGAGAGATCTCCTTGGTTAGACCAACGAACGCCTTCTCGTTGATAACGGACCGATCAATCGCGGCGCTGATCGCCTGGCGAACAGCAACATCGGTCTGTGGACCTTCACAACCAAGATCCGCGTTCGAACAGGTGTAGAGAACCGTTGGGTTCAGCGGGTTGTTGATGTAGCCGGTATCGATGGAGGACGGATCGGGAACGAACATGGAAACCCAGTGCAGATCACCAGACCTCACGAGGTCCTCACCGGAAGAGTTTCCGTCGATACCCAGGTAGCGAACGCTCTTCAGCTCTGGCTCACCGCCCCAGTAATCGGGGTTTGCGGCAAGTGTGTAGACAGCATCCGAGACGGAGGCGACCGTGAAGGGTCCGGTTCCGACCGGATCCTCGTTGGCCCACTCCAGCAGCTCATCCGCGGATTTCTGGCCAAAGATGTGCTCAGGAACAATCAGCGTTCCCAGGATTGACGATTCATTGACGAAAGCGGGCTCGTTGAAGTGGAAGACAACCGTTTGATCATCTGTCGCTTCCGCAGACTCCAGATAGCTCGCCTTAATCAGTTCATTCATGAAGGAGTAGACGACATCATCTGGCGTGAAGTCTTCTCCGTCAGACCACTTCACACCCTCACGAAGCTTCACGGTCATCTGGGTGCCGTCTTCATTCCACTCATACTCAGTCGCCAATATAGGCGTGGGCGGATCTACAGACGCTCGGTTGAACAGCATGAGGCTCTCATAGATCGGCCCCTGCGTTGCATGAAGCAGACCCGGCGAATAGGGGTTGAAGTTTGCTTGGATCGGTGTCTGAGAACCAGCGAAGACGATGAGTGCTTTGTCGCTTGCTCCCGTCTCTTCGGATCCTGAAGAGCTACTCCCCGATCCGCTCTCACTCTGGGTGTTTCCTCCACTGCCGCAGCCGGTTGCTGTGAGAGCAATCCCTGCCACGGCAGCCATCAGCACTGACAGTTTGCGCCGCTTGGTGCTCTGAGTCATTCGCTCAGTCCTTCCTTGCTTCGGTCTAGGCGTACTACATACGTCCAGATCCGGTCACTCCACGTTGAACCAGTCCGGACACGAAGATGGCAACTCCAAGGACTCTGATGAGCCACCTTGTAGACCACAAGATACCACGTACTACCTCTTTAGGCTCTAACTAATCGCCTGTTTCATGGTTACACCTGGGTAACAAATGCTCTAAGCAACGTCTCCCGGAACTGTTGAAAGAGCCAGGAGATACCAGGCGGAGTGAGGAATCCACTGCTCTGCCCACCGCCAGCTGTCTGCCGAGTCGGCGAGTTCCGGAGTCAAAAACGCAATTTCTTGTTCGTCTTCAAGCCCGGCAGTAATCCCGTTCACGATCCCGCCGGGGATATTGGGATACTCGACCATGTACTCAGGATTTCCTCGCCCCCGACCCTGAAGCATGCATGCGTCAAAAGGGTTCTTCCCTACAATCCACTCAACCTGGTTTGTTGCAAACTCCCGCAGATCTTCCTTTAGTTTCTGGGGCGTCGATTCGAGCGAGGCTACCCGCGCCGCCGCATGGCTCAGCGAACCGAGATTGGCGTTCTCTCCCTGCCACCAGTAGCCGGTCTCATTCACGTGGGGAACGAAAAACCCGTCGTGCGGCGCTGTGCCACGTAGGGCGAGGGGCCCGGTGTTGGTCATACGCGCTCTGGCGTAGCCGAACGGATTGGGCGCCGACTTCGTCCGCCGCAGAACGTCGGCCATGACCGTGATAGACAGGCTTCGCGCCTCCACGACAAGGGCCTCAAGTTCGCCAATGTCCGACTTCGCCTTCACCCCGCCAAAGACATCCGCAAAGCGCAGTAACGCCACCACGGGGAGCCCCGTCTCAACGTTGGAGAACCAGGGACGATCATCGTCCCACGCAACGAACCAGCCTGGCGAGCCGTCCCCCGGTCGATGGTACCGCTCGACCAGGCTCTGCATTCGATGCGCGGCGGCTTCCGCATATTCCGGACGAGGATCAGCGGCAAACAGTTCACTTGCCGCGAGCAAAGCGCAGTAGTCGTCAACAATCGATTCCGTGCTGCCCACCAATTCGCCCGTTACCAAATCAAGCGCGAACAGATATTTCGCATTGTTCTCTTCAAGGTGCAAGAATCCCTTGCGTGCCGCACTGAGGTACTCGAACCGGGTGAAGTCTCCGCTCTCCTCCTGTATGGATGCGCGAGCCAGCGCGGCAATCGCCATCCCGCCACCGCCCCGGTACGAGGACTGGTAGCGGTCACAGCGCACGCAGTCCGGAAGTGGAGCATTTATGAGACGCTCGTTCAGATCCTTCGTCAGACCGTCGAAGATGCCCGTGTAGAAGTAGCCTTCGGGAGACTGAAAGCGGTGGATGAAGTCGGCGCCGTAGAGCCCCTCGTCCCGGAGTTTGCTATCGAGGATCGCAGCGAACCTGGGGTGGTGGGCATTCAACTGAGATCGCGCCTCAAGAAACGCCCATGCGCACAGCGGGATCTGCTGGGGACTCATGGTCGGGGTGTAGGTCAGGTGGCTAAGAAACTTGCTGAAATCCCCTGAGGCATCAAGCCAACCGCCGCGCGCATCAACAGACCGCTTTTCAGGGTGTCCGAACAGGCCGGCACTGCGGTCCTTCCTGTCTATCTCTCCGGAAGACCTAAGAATCTTGAATGCGGACAGAACATCCGAAGCTCCGCGCTTTAGTAGCGACTCCTGGTCGATGAGAAAGTCCGCGGTCGCAGTGGCCCCATCTTCGAGGCAGGCTGTCAGTTTGTACTCTCCCACCCCGTCTTGACCCGATAAGTCCACAACGGAGAAGCAGTTTCCAAACCAAGAATCAACCCGAATTGCCGGAGTTGCGCCCATGAGGATGGGCTCCGCTTCCGCTGGTCGAAGCAGAGACACAGTAGGAGTCGAGCCTTCGGGAAGGTCCGCAATTACTGCTGACTTTCGACTACCTTGGGAGAATCCGATATGAGGAACAATAATGCGCATGCTAACTCCGCTGACATGTGGACTACATTGGATCATTCAGGTCTACCCTGATCGTATCCCCAACTTGAGCCGTGGACATCTGCAGCTGCGCTACACGAGGAGAAGCCAATGACCGAGTTGAACGTGGGCGTTCCGCTTGTTGCTAATGCGGCAGACCCACTCTGGTCTCAGGCCGTGACTCTGATCTCGGAGCGAATCAATAGCGGCGAGTTGCGCGAAGGCGATCGGCTTCCTGCTGAGCGCGACCTGTGCGCCCAACTTGAGATCAGTCGTGTAACTCTGCGACGCGCCCTAGGGAAACTGGTCGAGGACGGAATCCTGGAGGCTTCACACGGACGTGGCTGGTTTGTCTCTTCCTCTTCGGAGAAGCCGCAGGAGTGGTCCGATGATCTGGAGTCTTTTACTGAAGCTGGCAGGCGAATGGGGGTTGAGGTTTCATCAAAAGTTCTCGTGTCCAAGCGTCGAGGCGCAAACCTCGACGAAGCCGAACTGCTCTCAATAGTGCCTGGGACCCCCGTGTTTCAACTGGTCAGACTACGCTTCTTCGATGATGTGCCGATCGCGACCGATGAATCCGTGATCCCGGCGGCGCTGGTACCAGATATTGACTCGGTCGACTTCTCCCACTCGTCCCTCTTCGACGTACTCTCGGCTGCAGGGAACGCGCCGGAACGTTCAGAAGCAGCTCTCCAGGCTCGGGCGGCTGACACGGACCTGGCGCAAATGCTAGTGCTGGAACTCGGGGATCCCATCCTTGAAATGCGGCAGACAACATTTGGCTTCGATGGTAAGAAAATAGCTACGTCGCGTATCCGGTATGCGGGGGACCGCTATCGGATGAAGACCTCATTTAGTCGCAGGCGCCCCTAGAACCAAAGGGATAAGGCGTCCTTCAATCCCCGCGAATACCTGACCAGATAAGTCAGCATTGCCGCCCCTGTTCAAGCGTTTAGAACTCCGTACCAACTGCCTGTCTTGCCAGCGCCAGCGCCCCCGCTACCGGTTGCTCCTCAAGCACCACGAGCCTCATTCCAGGCACTCGCGTCACTAGCTGCGTTCTCAGGTTCTCCTCGAAGAGCTTGCTCTTTTGAACAATGCTTCCCGCCGCGACAACCGCATCCGCCACCGCTCCGCGAGCGAGAAGCTGATCTACCAGCAGGACAGCGTGAGCCGCAGCATTACGAATCACCATCTGAGCCAACGTTGAGCCAGCCTCTGCGACATCGAAGATGGCCGGAGCATGCGGAGCCCAATTATCGATTCGAGAGTCATCGTTTACTACCCGCGCCAGTCGCTCTGCGTCCGACGCCCCAAACTCTCCGAGAAGTGCTTCAAGCAGCAAGACATCATCGCGACCCCAGTCGTGGGCATCCAGCACAGACCTGACCGCCTCACGGACTATTGCCGCGCCACCTGCATCGTCGCCAAGGATCCAGCCCCAGCCTCCCGCTTGCATCAGGTTCCCCGCGGGACCCCATCCGATCGCGATTGATCCTGTGCCAGTAACCAGAGCAATCGCCTTGTCCTCGTCCGCGGCCGCTGGAAGAAGCTCCGCGTCATTCACACACTTCACGCGCCGGTAGCCTAGATCTTGAAGCTCGATTTCGAGGTTTCTGCTCACTGCGGGAGTATTGAGGCCCTGAGCGCCGACCACTAGTTGCGAAATGTTCGCTGGTCCGACAACCCTTCCAAGTACGTCATCAAGGTAGCGTGCCGCCTGATCTTCCGGTTCTGCTTCCCATTCACGGGATCCGACCACGATGTCGCAGACAGCTTGACCATCAACAGTCTGTGCCCTGAGAGCGACTTTTGTGCCACCCACATCTATGCCGACCAGCAGATCTGAACTAGACATCACTATTTCGAAACGGGTTGTTTTGTATCGTTATTCTCGAAGACAAACTCCTCGATCTCGATCCCTCGGTGCACCGCTGCCGCCCTTGCGATCTCTTGCATCACCACTCCCTCAAGGACCGCCCTCATGGCACTCCCGACGCGCGGAAGGTTGATGAGATTCGCCCCGGGAAGCGCGCTCTTCCCCTCCCCAACGAAGACAACTTCCTGGCCCGCTGAAACCAGTGTCCGTGCGAGCTCAAGCTCTCGTTCTTCACCAAATACGATGTGCGCCACCGTCCCGGCGGACTCCATCGCCCCGTGCAAATACTGCCGTGTGTTCATGGATGAGGAGGGAATTCGCGCAACTTCTCTTAGCAGCAACGCCCCCGCTTCTGCGGTTCCGTATGAGGGAGCGAATGCGATCAGGTCCACTCCCGCCGTCTCGGCGATCATCCGTCCCGCATCTGTTGCCGCACCTGTCGTCGCCAGTTGCACCTGACGAACCAGCTCCTCAATATGGAGCCACTGCTCCGAGATCCGCCCCCGGTCCCACGCCTCCGCGAGCATCGCCAGAGACACAATAGTTCCTGTATATCCGGTGGTTGACGCATAGCTGTCATCAATGCTTCCAAGGTCGATCAGAATCTCAACCATCTCACTGAGGGGGGAGGGAACGGTATTTACCAATCCCATTCGTCTGGAAGGCTCTACCGACTCCGTAACCCTCAATGTCTCGGCGCTACGTCCTCCCTGTGAAATAGCCAGAAAGCGACTATCGCCGATGCTGAGAGGAACGGGCATTTCGCCGGGGTCCAAAAGCCAGCTTTCAATCCGCCGACTTCGCAGTGCCCAAAGCGCCGGATAGGCAGCCGCGTGGGATGCCCCGATCCCCATCATCACGAGGGGACCCGTCAACCGGTCATCGCGCCCTAAGTCTTCAAGCTGCGTCCGTATCCGAGGGACAAGAGCGCCAAGTTGCCGCGCCTGCGAAGCCCTCGCCTCATCAAAAGAAATGAACCCTTCCAAGGCTCTCCAATCTCCGAATGTCCGACCGGTGGCAGAGGAAGCCACTATCCCTACCTATATAGACCACACAATACCAGTTGGGGGAGTGTTCCTGTTCCCATTAGTTCTGATTTCGGGTCGCACCATATGTATCGCAGGACCGGGGGGAGAGACAGGCCTACCTCGACCGCGCCGTGTACCTCACAGGGACGCTCGAGTCCGGTTGTCAAAATGGCTGAGATGGATTCTGAACCTCATATGGGGTGCGAAACTCGTGTTAGGCGCTTTGTGCATCGTATATGGGGTGCGCAAGTCGCAGAACAACAACTAATAAGAACCCTGCTAGAAATCCCCCGGGGCCGGGATCGTCGCCATGTTCGCGAAGTGTGCCTGCGCGCCCTTGAAGACCACCGGGATCGTGTCCGTCGGACCATTCCTATGTTTAGCAACGATAATGTCGGCTTCGCCCGGCCGATCATCCGGGTCGTAATACTCTGGCCGGTTCAGCAAGATGACGACGTCAGCGTCCTGCTCAAGCGAACCAGACTCACGTAGATCAGCAAGCATCGGTCGGTGATCAGATCTTGCTTCCGGCCCACGATTCAGCTGAGCCACCGCAACCACCGGAACGTCGAGTTCCTTCGCCAACAGCTTCAGGGACCGGGAGAATTCGCTAACCTCCTGCTGCCTCGACTCAACCGCACGCCCCGACGACATCAGTTGCAGGTAGTCGATGATGATCAATCCAAGGTTGCTCTGCTGCTTCAGGCGACGGCACTTTGAGCGGATCTCATTCATCGACATGTTCGGTGAATCATCTACGAACAGCGGAGCCGACGAGATCTCCGAGACCCGCTTCGACATGATCTTCCAGTCGTTCGCGTTCATGTCTCCCGAGCGCATTTTTGAAAGCCAAACCCCGGTCTCCGCCGAGAAAAGACGCATCGCGATCTCAGAACGCGACATTTCCAGGGAGAACACCGCCACGGGGATATCACTGTGTATTGCGGCTGCCCTTGAGAAGTCGAGCGCCAGTGTCGACTTACCCATTGCCGGGCGTGCGGCGATGATGACCATCTGTCCACCATGGAGTCCCTGCGTGAGGCGGTCGAGGTCCGCAAACCCAGTAGGAACGCCATGCAGTTTGCCCTTGTTCGCAGCGATATCGTTTAGTTCCCCGAGGGCTTCTTCTGAAAGCGTTGCCAAGTCAACGTAGTCCTGGCCGCTACGCGACTCGGAAACCGCCATGATCTCGGACTGTGCCAGATCCAGAAGGCCATCAACCTCTCCGCCATCCTCGGCGTAACCGAGTTGAACGATGCGTGTTCCCGCGCTAACCAACCCACGAAGGCGCGCTTTGTCACGAACGATCTGCGCGTAGTAGGTAGCATTCGCCGCAGTCGGTACCATCGCCACCAGGGTGTGAAGGTAAGCAGCCCCACCGATGCGCCCCAGAGTTCCCTCACGCGACAACTGCTCAGCGACAGTTATCGGATCCGCAGGTTCTCCCCTTGAGTACAGCGCCAAGATCGTGTCGAAGATAGTCTCATTTGCTGGCTTGTAAAAGTCGGTCCCCTTGAGGATCTCACCAACGTCACCGATGACGTCCTTGGACAGAAGCATCGACCCGAGGACTGACTGCTCGGCCTCAGGTGCCTGAGGGGGAATGCGGTCAAATGCGTCGCTGTCCAAGTCCGCTCTCCTCCATCACTGTCTGGTCGCCACAAACTTACAGCCAGTGTTCGCAGGATATGGACCGACGGCTCGCAGCGCCAATTCTCAATGTGAATAGAGTGTGAAGAACTAGAGGCAATCACGCTATGAACTGTGGAATAACTGTGGAGCAAATGAGGATAGCGTAGGGGTCTGACAGAGGATTGCGGGCCCATCACAGACTTTCATGCTTTCTGAAACCCGCCCCATACCTAGTAAGAGCCCTATCCACAGAACAGTCCACAACCTGGGGATAACAATTAGTGAGGGAATTGGTGGAAACAGTTGAGTGAGGCTACTTCGGGGGATAACAACCCTAGACCGGGGGTCGATAGTTCAGCCCGAGGCATCCTCGTTCTCGCCGTTCCCGCACTTGGATCCCTTGTCATCGAACCGCTTCTGACGCTTATCGACTCAGTAATGGTTGGGCATCTTGGCACCGCGCCACTCGCCTCACTTTCGCTTGCTTCGACCATCCTCACAACTCTGGTCGGGGTCTTCGTCTTCCTTGCCTACTCGACCACTGCGATCACCGCTCGCGCCCTGGGGGCATGCAGACCGAACGACGGCATTCGTGGCGGCATCGAAGCCATGTGGCTTGGCCTGGGGCTCGGAATCCTCCTGGTTGTCGCGCTCGTTGCCGGAGCCCCCTGGCTGGTCTCAGTAATGGGCGCCCAGGGCGATGTGGCCGCCGGGGCCGTTACTTACCTGCGAGCCGCATCCTTTGGAATGATCGGGATGCTGGTCATTCTCGCCGCTACAGGAACTCTCCGCGGACTTCTCGACATGTTGACTCCGCTCTACGTTCTGGCGATCGGTTCGGTCATCAACGTTGTCCTCAACGCAACCTTGATCTACGGGGCGGGACTGGGCATCCTCGGAGCAGGAATTGGCCTTTCGATAACTCAGACCTTGATGGCGGCAATGCTCGTCTTCAAAGTTGCCCGTCAGGCCCGCGAGCGCGGAGTCAAGCTGCACCCTTCCGGTACCGGAGTCTTCTCATCCGCAGCCGACGGGCTTCCTCTGTTCATTCGAACCATCTCACTTCGCGCCGCCCTGTTGGCAACGGTGTTTGTGGCGACGAGAACCGGAACGTTGGCTCTTGCCGGCCACCAGGTGGTGAACTCGATCTGGACGATGACAGCGTTCGCGTTGGACGCACTCGCGATCGCGGCACAGTCACTAGTCGGAGTATCACTCGGAGCCGGGCGCCGTGATGAGCTCAGATCCCTGGTTCGCAGGCTCACGCTCTGGGGACTGGTCGGGGCGGGAGTGCTGGGCTTGCTTGTGGCGATCACATCACGTTGGCTACCACTGCTGTTCGGGCCGGACCCGGAGATGCACGTCGTTGCGAGCCGAGGCCTTCTGATTGCTGGGTTGCTCATGCCCATCGCCGGAGTGGTCTTTATCCTCGACGGAGTCCTGATTGGTGCAGCCGAGGGAAAATACCTGGCGAAGATGGGCTTGCTGACCCTCGTCCTCTACCTGCCTGCGCTGGGTGGCCTGATGTGGTGGATCACCGAGCACGAACCACTGGATGTCGCCGGGCAAGCCACCGCACTTGGCTGGTTGTGGGTCGCGTTCGCGGGCTGGTTCATGCTACTTCGAGCGGTGGCTAACGCCGCCAGAGCCTTTTCAAACAGAATGGGTCAAATCCCGGTGTGACAGGAGCCTCTTGCTCGATCCCACCTCGCCCGGTGATTCCGCCGCGCATCCCCTGTAAAGTAGATCGCTGGGTCTGTCTTCGCACACGTGAATCAGATCCGGTCGCAAGACCCTCCTGTCACGGACCGTCCGTGACCGCATAGACCGTAGGAGGTTGGGACATTTGCGTAAATATGAACTAATGGTCATCCTTGACCCCACCATTGAGGAACGTTCAATCGGCACCTCGATGGAGAAAATCCTCCGCCAGGTAACTACCGAAGGCGGAACTGTGGACAACATCGATGTCTGGGGTAAGCGTCACCTCGCTTACGAAATCCTGAAGCACTCAGAGGGCTACTACGTGGTTGCAGATCTGACCACCACCCCTGAGATGGCACAGGAGATTGATCGTCAGCTCGGTCTGAACGAGTCGGTTCTTCGTACCAAGCTTCTGCGCCGGGACGAGAAGTAGCACTCACAAGGGAGTCCGACTCATGGCAAACGACACTGTAATAACCGTTGTTGGAAATCTGACCGCCGATCCGAACCTGCGCTACACGCAGTCCGGGGCAGCGGTCGCTGACTTCACCGTTGCGTCGACCCCTCGTACTTATGATCGAAACTCCGGTCAGTTCAAGGACGGCGAAACCCTCTTCCTGCGTTGCAGCGTTTGGCGCGACTACGCGGAGAACGTTGCCGAGTCCCTCTCAAAGGGGATGCAGGTGATCGTCCAGGGACGTCTGGTCCAACGCCAGTACACACCTCGTGACGGCGGCGAACAGCGAACCGTAGTCGAACTGCAGGTCGACGAGGTCGGGCCGACCCTGCGCTGGGCAAAAGCTCAGGTGCAGAGGACCCCTCGACAGGGAGGCAGCAACTTCGGCGGCAATGGGAACCAGTCCGGCGGCTACTCGGCGCCTGCGGCACCCAGCAATGACTTCTCAGGCGGTGGCTTCGGGGCCCCCGCCGGCGGTCAGGCTGATGATCCGTGGGGCGCACCAGGGAACGCCGACTTCGATCAAGACCCACCGTTTTAGCGAACATCAAAGCGTGCACCACCCAGTAGGTGGCTGCACAACCCACAGATTCTTCCAAACATATAAGGAGACCAACCATGGCGAAGCCAGCTCTTCGCAAGCCGATCAAGAAGCGTGTCGCTCCGGCGCGTTCCGTGAAGCTCGGCGAGATTGATTACAAGGACACCGCTCTGCTGCGTAAGTTCATTTCGGACCGTGGCAAGATCCGCGCACGCCGCGTCACCGGTGTTTCCGTTCAGGAACAGAGGAAGCTCGCCAAGGCGATCAAGAACGCCCGCGAGATGGCTCTGCTCCCCTACTCGTCCTCCGGACGCTAGAAACTCGGGAGGAACGCGAGATGACAACCAAACTAATCCTCAACCGCGACGTTGAGCGCCTAGGTCAGGCCGGAGACGTTATCGAGGTCAAGGACGGCTACGCACGCAACTACCTGGTTCCCCGCGGTTTTGCGACCCGTTGGACCAAGGGCGCGCAAAGGCACATCGACCAGACTCTTGAGCAGCTACGGAAGCGCGAAATTGCCAGCGTCGAGGATGCTATCGCTCTGCGCGGCCGCATCGAAGAGTCCCCTGTCGTCGTCATAACCAAGAAGGCTGGTAGCACCGGCCGTCTGTTCGGCGCAGTCACCAACAAGGACATTGCAGCGGCCCTCGCTGAGAAGTTCTCGGTACCGTTCGATCCTCGTAACATCGACACCGCCAGCGCAATCAAGGCAACCGGATCATTCCCGGCGACCGTGAAGCTACTGAGTGACGTCGTTGCGAACGTAGAGGTAACCGTAGAAGCGGCAGCGGAGTAGTCAGCTAGGTCTGCAGATACTGAAAAGTCCCCCGAACCGAGCAGTTGCATCGGTTCGGGGGACTTTCACGTACTATCTCGGCGTGGTACCCAGCGCCTCTTCCTAGTTCGCTGCAGAGTGGCCAAATTATTCGCCTCAAATGGGGTGCACGAGGCATCCTTCTGGCCACTCAGTAGCGGACTCCAAAATCCCTCGGGTCCCCGTGGCCACTTTGTAGCACAAGATGCTACGCACGAGACTTCCAGGCCTCCGCGCCCAGGACAGCGCGATTCCTCCAGGCTGACCGAGGGTTGCCTCAGGACTGTGGTTCCTCCGGTTTCGCGACGCACTGCCCATCGACAAGAACCTCGTTCTCCCCACAGGTCACCGGCTCCGTGGGCTTCGCGACGCACTGCCCATCGACAAGAACCTCATTTTCCCCACAGGTCACCGTTTCTTCCGGAGTCTCGGGCTGAGTTGGCGTCGTGGGACCTGTCGACTGCGGCTGCTCGACAACCTGCGGCTTCTGAACCACCGTCGCATCGAACCAGTCGAATTGAGCCATCGGGAACTTATCGAGAATCAGCTGCATGTATGCAACCCACACATCTGCGGGCGGCCCGTAGAACGGCTGGCCGTTGATGTAGGGCAGAGACAATTCCTCACCGTTCGGCCCCACGTTGTACATCGAAACCGCTGTGGTGATCTGCGGGATGAACCCGATGAACTGGGAGGAGCGGAAGTCTGACGAGGTTCCACTCTTACCCGCAGTCTCACGGTCAATAACCGCCGCAGCTGCAGCAGTGCCCCCCTCTTGAGTCACCGACTGCAGCGCCGGGAGGAACATCGAGATGGTCTTTGAGGAGAAGACTTGCTCCCACTCGTCCACCGCCTTGAAGACCGTATTTCCCTTCGAATCCTGGACCTCACTTACGATGTGCGGATTCACTTTGTATCCGCCGTTAGCCAGCGTCGCATAGATACGAGCCATGTCGATATTGTGCGGTGACGCCGAACCGAGGATGTTACCGATTTCAGGGGACAGGCCGGGGGTGTCCTCCGGCAAGCCCGCCGCAAACAGCGTGTCAATCGTCGTCTGTGGTCCAACCTTGGTGCTGACATCCATAAACGGGGTGTTCAGCGATTTCTGCACTGCCGTGTTCAAGGTGACCTGTCCATAAGAGAGGCCCTCTGCGTTCTGAACTTCGACCTCGTTGTTCACCCCAAAGGTTCTTGGCGAGTTCCCGTCGAAGGTGTCCTCCATCGATCCACCAGCTTCAAGATACGGAATCAGGGCGAACGGTTTGAAGGTCGAACCGGCCATCGCACGTTCCTGCGTGGCGGAGTTTATTTGCCGTTCCTGATAGTCAGGTCCGGCGTACTCGGCGAGGATCGCCCCTGTCTTGTTGTCCAGGGTCGTAAGGGCGACATGAAGCGTATCCGGCATGCCCTCTGGAAGGTTGGTCGATGCCTCAACTGCGGCCGCCTGCATGTCCTTGTCGATCGTCGAGATAATCTTGAGTCCGCCCGCATCGAGGTCCTGCGCGGTAAAGCCTTCTGCGTCTATTAGTTCATCGCGGATCTGTTGTAGCAGGTAACCGTTGGTGCCCTTCATTGAGGACAGTCCATCCGCCGGGGGAATAGTCTCCGGGAAGACCTGCTGGTCTGCTTCCGTTTGGGAGATCCATCCGTCCTCAACCATCAGGTCCAGGACTCGCTGCCAGCGTTGCTTCGCCATGTCCGGGTCCACGGCAGGGTCCCAGTTACTTGGCGAGGGAATGATCCCCGCGAGTAGCGCCGACTGAGACAACGTTAGTTCAGATGCGGGAGTTCCGAAGAAGACCTTCGACGCCGCTTCGATTCCGTTGGCGCCGCGACCAAAATAGATCGTGTTCAGATAGTTCGCGAGGATTTCATCCTTCGACTGAGTCCGGTTGATCTTGATGGCCATTACGGCTTCTTTGGCCTTGTCCTTATATCCGTATGTCTCCTGACCGAAGTATGTCTCGACATACTGCTGAGAAAGAGTCGAGGCTCCCTGCCTCGGTCCCCCTCGAACGTTATTGAGAAATGCGCGCGCAATACCCTTGATATCTACGCCCTGGTTGGTGAAAAAGGTTCGGTCCTCAGAGGCGACAACCGCTTGGCCAACGTAATCGGGCAGCGTGTTGATGTCGATGATCGTCCTGTTAACTTCGGCGAAGGTGCCCATTTCGGTTTCACCGTCGTTGTAATAGACAGTGGTCGCCTGCGCCAGAGCAAACTCGCTCGGGGCTGGGATGGTGCTCTTTGAATACATGTAGAGGAACAGTCCAGCCCCTCCGATGATTCCCACGAGGAAGAGGATGAGGATACCCAGCGCGATACGCTTGCCCCACTTGCCCTTCTTCTTCTTCGTCTTCCCGGAATGATTGGAATCCTGGCCGAGGTCGAACACCTCGTCCACCGATGGCGCTTTCGCCGAGTTCCCGTGAAGATTTGCTACCCGGCTTCCAGGTGGCGGAGGCGGTGGCGTCGACTGGTACGGACTAGACGAGCCCGCACCCTGCTCGCTGTGGCGCGACGGATAATTTGAGGAAGTCACTCATTCTCCTTGAAACCTATTGCTGCATAAGACTAACCACGGCAATCGGCGGAATGATCGCAACTGTGACCAATTAGCGGGACTCGCCCTCAGCGTAATTCCTCTGGTTCCACCACTCAACGAGGCGTTTGGTGGCCTCTTCTTCGCCCAGAGGTCCCTCGTCCATGCGTAGTTGCAGCAGGTACTTATAGGCTTCACCCACTTCGCGCGAGGGCTCCAGATTGAGCAAAGCCATGATCTGCCCGCCGTCCAGATCGGGACGGATTGAATCAAGCTCCTCCTGCTCCCGTAGCTCCGCAATACGATCCTCAAGGTCGTCGTACGCCGCAGAGAGGCGGTCGGCCTTCCGACGATTCCGGGTGGTGCAATCAGCACGAGTCAGGCGATGAAGCCTCTCAAGCTGATCCCCCGCGTCCGTGACGTAGCGCCGCACGGCGGAATCTGTCCAGGCACTTTCGCCATACCCGTGAAAGCGCAGGTGCCCCGCGACCAGGTCGGTGACCGCCCTGGTAGTCGCCGTGTCGAACCTAAGTTCCTTCATCCGCTTGCGGGTCATCTTCGCGCCGACAATCTCATGATGGTGGAAGCTGACCTTAGACCCTAGGAAGCGCCTTGTAGCAGGCTTTCCAACGTCGTGCATCAAAGCAGCGAACCGGAGGACAAAGTCTGGTCCCGGCACGGGTCCATCCGGTCCTGTTTCCAGGTCGATCGCCTGGTCAAGGACGGTTAGAGTGTGCTCGTAGACGTTCTTGTGTCTACCGTGCTCATCAACGGTTTCAACCAGACCGGAGACCTCTGGGAGAACGATGTCAGCCACCCCGGTGTAAACCATGAGTTCTATTCCCCGCCGCGGCTCGGGACTGACGATCAACCGCTCAAGTTCGGCGCGGATTCGTTCGGCCGAGACGATGCGCAACCGCTCACGTTCCTCCGCCATCGCCGTCATGACGTCATACTCAACATCGATTCCCAACTGAGCAGCAAACCTTGCGGCCCTCATTATCCGAAGGGGGTCATCCCTAAAGGACTGGGTGGCTGTCACCGGAGTCTTCAGCAGTCCCGCTGCCAGGTCCTCAAGTCCACCGTGCGGATCGACGAGGGCCATTGAGGGCAGCCGCATCGCCATCGCGTTTACGGTGAAGTCACGGCGGGACAAATCCCCCTCAAGAGTGTCGCCGTAGGTGACAGCAGGCTTGCGCGAATCCTCCTCGTACTCCTCAGTCCGGTACGTAGTTACCTCAACCTCGATGGGACCCTTCCTCGCGGCGACCGTTCCGAATGCCCGACCAACGTCCCAGGTTTTCCCGCCCCACCGCTTGAGGAGCTGCTCAGTTTCCTCGGGACGCGCCGACGTTGTCAGATCAAAGTCGTGTGGGGCAATCCCCAAAAAGGCGTCGCGAACCGGACCGCCCACCAGGGCAATCTCGTGACCGGATTCCACAAACAGGTCCGCGAGTTCCGTTACAGACCGCGGTAAATCAGCGAAAGCCGACTGCGCGTTGGCCAGTAGCGCCGGGACATTGCCGGCACCTACCAGGGAGGGGGCGTTCTGTACCAAGGTGTCTGCCTCGTTTCTAAGTCGCCACAAGAGCGTCTAGAACCAGGTTAATTGCAGGGAGTGCTCCGGCCGCAACATATGCTGGGAGAATGCACACACCCGGGATGTTCGTTGGGCCCGATAGGCGACCAACCCCATTTCGCGGTGCCGCACGCCCAAATGGCCCTGAACAGCGCAGATCAGCGCCAACGGTCCATGAAACGTCTGCTGGTGGGGTGGCTGTCAAAGTCGCGGGAGGAATGCCCTACGTTGCCGTGATTAAGAGGAAGAACCGCTCCGGGAAATACGAGTGGTGCCTTCCCAAGGGACACCTGGAACGAGGTGAAACCGCGACCGAGGCCGCCGTCCGCGAGGTAGCAGAGGAGACGGGGATTCGCACCCGGGTCGTCTGCCACATAAGTTCTGTCGACTACTGGTTTTCTGGCACCCAAACCAGAATTCACAAAATGGTCCACCACTTCCTTCTTGAGTACCTCGACGGCGAAATAACCGCAGAGAATGATCCAGATCACGAAGCTGAGGACGCCCTTTGGATTCCACTGCACGACGCGGTCCGCTCGCTCTCGTACGCCAACGAGCGCAGAGTGGCACGGGCCGCCCTGGTGTTGCTCTACCCGGACGGGAACGGCACGTGAGTCCACTTAGTAGCGTCTCGGCACGCGGCAGTGAGCGTCCTCTTTCGCTTCTACGGTGGCTCCTGGCTATCGCAGTGGTGATTGTAGTGGCCTTCGCCTCCGCTCCATCAGCGTTTGCCGAAGCAGAATCTGAGGACGAGGAATCCCAAATCCGCGTCACCATCAATGAGATCACCCCCGCGGTCCTCACCACAGAGGAGCAGATCTCTATCCGGGTAAATATCACGGGTGTGTCCGAGGATTTTGGCACCCGCGTCGGGGTGTACATGAGCGCCGACTCCCTGAAGTCCATGGACTCAGTTGATGCGTTCCTGAACAACGGCGGCTACGTGTGGAACGTCGGAGAGATCCGACTGACTGACGAGCAACAACAGCAGGCGGCGACTGAAGCCGGAGTAGACGTAACCCTTGAGTTCTCAGTTGACGAGCTTCCACTTTGGAATCCGGATGACTGGGGACCATACGGGCTGGACGTCCGCGTCCTTCAGCCAGCTGCAGGACCCCGATCTGGGATTGGGATCGCTCGCGGCCTGATGCTCTGGTATAGCGAGTCGGCGCAGGGACAGGCTGGTCTGAACGCTTTGATCTCGGACGCTTGGCAGGTGAAAGAGGACGAGTGGCCGAGGCTCAGTCGTGACGGCGTGACCCTCGGCCTGCTGCCGGATCAGGCCCTCACTTTTTCAAAGACCTCCGGGAGTGGCGAGGTTTTGGTGTTGCCGTCTCGGGGGGCGGACATTTCAATGCTCGCATCCACGGCAGAGGAACCTTTGCTCGATCTCGCGTTGAGTTCGCGTTCTGCAGCCACGGCGCCCGCGGGCGCCTCATGGGTGCAGGATGCGATCTTGGTCTACGAGCCGTGGTTTAGCACGGCAACCCTCAACGTTGCCGCGGGAGATACCGTTCTGAGCCCACCGCAGGGAGTTCCTGGAGCTCTTGAGTGGTCGACCTCAGAGAAGTACTTGGTTGATCCGCAAACTGGTGCGCCTCTGGCTGCTGACTCCTCTGGGGGTCAGATGGTTCTCGGTAGTTTTGGCAGGCTGTCTCAGATGTTGTCAGACCCCGAGCTTGATCAGTATCCCCCGCAGTACCGCGATCAACTATTGCGTGCCTCTACCGCCATTGCGACAAGGTTAAGCGAGGAGGACACTCCGCGATTCTGGATCAATCTCGACTCTCTTTCAGGCACCGAGCAACTCACGGCTGAACAGCTGAGTTCAAGGCTCTCCGCCCTGTTGGATGTTCCTTGGATAGACGGGATATCACTACGCGAAACCCTCGATGGCGATACTTTCGGGCAGCCGTATGGCACTGTTCCCACCGGTCCACAGGCAGATCCGACGGAGATCAGGGCCGTCCTTGACCCGGTGAGTAGAGCGACACGTCTGGCACTCGCAGTGATCGGCGACAAGCAGAGTGATACCAGTGAGTTCACCGCACTGTCACACGCGGCCCTTGCTCCCGCCGCTGCGGGGATGTCACTCGCCGAACGAACCAAGATCGCCTCGGACACCGAGAAAGCAATCATGGAGGCGTACAACGTCATCGAGATAGTCCCGAGTCAATCCGTCAACATCATGGGACCAAATGCTGCTTTCCCCGTGACAATCTCAAACAACGGTAAATCACCGATTGATCTTGAGGTCGGACTTCTTCCCAGCAATCACCTGATTCAAGCGAGCGAATGGGTTCCCACCACGGTTCCGGCGGGCTCCACAACGTCGGTTAATGTTCCTGTGCGCGCTGTTGGATCCGGATCAGTTAGCGTCATCATCGAAGCAAAGACCGCAGACGGGACTCTTTTGGCCTCCTCTCCCGCCGTTTCGGTTCGGTCCAGGCCAGGCATGGGAGACGCGATAACCTGGGTCGTCGGGGTAGGACTTGGTGCCCTGTTTGTGCTGGGATTGGTTCGCACGATCCATAAGGGTCGACGCGCCGCCGTGGCAACCTCTCCAGCAGACAACCCCGGTAACCAGAACGAGGTAGCGCAATGAGTAGCGACGAGGACCTCCCCGAGGACGCTCCTCTAGAACCCAAGAAGATGTCGCTTTGGCGCTCATCAGCACTGATGGCTTCGGGAACTCTGGTTTCCAGGGCGCTGGGCCTGGTTCGTAACGCAATGCTCATTGCCGTCATTGGCGTGACCGGCGGCGTCGCGGTGGCCTTTCCGCTGGCAAACAACTTCCCGAACATGGTCTACAACCTGCTGGCCGGTGGCGTCCTGGACGCAATCCTTGTCCCGCAGATCGTCAAGGCGCTGAGAACCAGAGCTGGCTCTCCCTACGTTAACAAGCTGATCACGGCTGTTGGGTCGCTACTGTTTCTTCTGACCATCGTTGCAATGATCGGGGCGCCGCTACTGGTCTCGCTGATGGCTTCAACGCTGGACCCGGCAAGCCGAGCGCTGACAATTACCTTCACCCTGCTGTGTCTGCCTCAGATCTTCTTCTACGGTATCTACAACCTTTTTGGGCAGATCCTGAACGCTCGAGGGGTGTTTGGACCCTACATGTGGGTCCCGGTCGTTAGCAACATAATCTCCATTGCTTCTCTGGGGCTGTTCATAGCCCTCTGGGGAACTGCGGGTGAGGTCGTTCCAGTCAGTACCTTCACCACACCAAAGATCCTTCTGCTTGCCCTCTCGACAACCCTGGGCGTTGCGGTTCAGGCGCTACTGCTTCTGATCCCAATTCGAAACTCCGGCGTGAAGTTGAGGCTGGATTTCCGACTCAAGGGCACCTCGTTCGGTTCTGCACCGAAGGTGGCGATGTGGACTTTCGCGACGCTTGTGGTGGGTCAGATCGGAGTCATCTCGGCGACAAACCTTGCAACGCGGGCCGACACCTGGGTCAACGACACCGGAGAGCTTGTGGTCGGCCTCTACGGCTATCAGACCGCGTACATGATGTACATGCTCCCCCAGTCGCTCATTACGCTCACACTGGTTACGGCCATCTTCACTCGTCTTGCGAACCATGCAAGTGAGAAGGACATGCAGGGCGTTGCAACTAACTACTACCGGGGCGTGCAACTTGTTGTCATGCTGACGATGCTGGCAACCGCGATCCTCATGGTTGGCGCTACACCGCTGATGCAACTCTTAATGCCTTCCTTCGATATAAAGGCGGCCTCGCTCTATGGCGCCGTTCTGGTGGCGCTTGCCCTGGGCATTCCTTCGAGCGGTATGACCCTGATGAGCCAGCGAATGTTCTACGCGTTCGAGGACGCGCGCCCCGTCTTCATGATGGGAATTGTCCCCCTGATCTCCGAGCTGATTATCGGCTGGGGAATCTACTTCACCCAGTCTGCCCAGTGGTGGACCATCGGAGCCGCTGCAGCGGAGACGATTTCACGCGTTATCCAAGGGTTCATTGCCGCCTATATGGTTTCTCGGGCGGTACGCGAGATAAAGCTTGAACGCGTGCTCGGTATGTATGCGAAGTACTTCGTGGCGTTCACGGGCTCCGGCCTGATCGGCTGGGGCTTCATGCACCTAATTGGCGTTGGTGCACCAACTGGTTCCGGTGGCCTGGGTCGGATGTGGGGCGCGGGCTGGAGGGTGGTCCTGGTAGCCATCGTCATCTCCATCGCCTTCTTCGCAGTTCTTCGTCTTATTGACCCCAACGGTTTCAATAGTCTATTGTCGCAGGTCACAGGGCGTTTCCCAGCTCTCGCAGTGTTTGAGTCCAAGCGCGGTTCAACCTCCGAGCCCAACGAAGGTGACAACGCCGAGACAAGCCCCGTCTCAGATGTCGTATCGGACGAGGACGACCACGCCGGGGTCGGCCGAGTTTCCGTTATCTCCGAGGAAGAGCTGTCCTCCGAGGCAAAAGCTCTGGCTCACAGTAGCGCCGCAGAACCGGGAGATGCGATATCTACAGAGGCGCCCTCGTTTGAATCCAATTCTGCAGAGAACCCAACCCCACCACCCCCGCCTCCGCCCGGCTCAGGAACCAACTCCGGGATGGCCAGCTCAGGAATGGCTCGGCCAGAGTGGACGGACGAACCCCCAACCTGGGATCAGATATTTGATGGTGAATCTGTTGCCGTGGCATTTGGCCGGGCCGGAGCCGCACACGACCCAGCGGTGGCAACCGGAGCCCTTCCTGTCCTCACCGACGCAATGATGTCAATGACCAGAACTGACCTCGATTTCGCCGGTGGTGACGGTAGGCTTGGAGAGGCCCGCGTGACTCCTGAATCGGCGCACGTTCTGGCCTACGAACCACGGGTAGTTCCGCCACCACCGCCGCGAGTCAGGAGGACAATGGGACAACACACGGATTCCGTTCCCTCACCTAGTCCGCATTACCCGGAAGACATGTTGCTGAACGTCGGCGATACTGACCGCAAAGGACAACGTCGGGGGCGATTTAGTCCAACTATTCCTGCCCTGCTAATCGGAATCGCCCTAGTGATCGGTGCGATTTGGTTTGCCTTCGACCACCTTTTCCCCGATCCCGTCGACCTCTCAGTCGCGGATCAACAGAGTCAGCAGTCCCAACTCGAACCGGGACAGAGTGGCGCAGCTCCGGTGTTCTCTGATGCCGACCTTTCCGGAGAGCCTCCGGTTGTCACATCCGTCTCTGTTCTCTCCTGGAATGACGACGGTCAGGATCACACCGATTTGACCGCGGCTGTGCTTGACGGGGATCCCGAGACCTTCTGGCCAACCAGGTACTTCGATCCGGATAGCTACGCACAGGCAGATCCCGTCATTCTGGTGCTGAACCTTCAGGGCCCGGCAGTGGTGAGCAAAGTTAACATTTCCATCATCGGAACGGGCGGCGAGGTCACCCTGCTTAACACCAGCGGAGAATATCAGCGCCAAGGGAGAGTACTTGCCACCGCCCCCCTGTCCTGGGATACGGTGATTACCCTTGATGAACCAACGGCCGTGACCTCTCTCGGCCTGGTTTTCGACAAGTTACCGATAGATGACGAGGCGAGGAATCGCGCCAAGGTTGTCTCTGTTTCAGTGGAGTAGATGTGTCTGAAGGTATTGAGAAGATCGTAATAATCGGGTCGGGCCCCGCTGGCTATACTGCGGCCATTTACGCAGCTCGTGCGGGTTTTAACCCCTATGTGGTAGCCGGTGCAATCGACGCCGGTGGTGCGCTGATGACCACGACAGAGGTGGAGAACTTCCCCGGCTTCCCCGAGGGGATCATGGGCCCAGACCTGATGGACAAGATGCGCGAACAAGCTGAGAGGTTCGAAGCTCGCGTCGAATTCGATGATGTCCTATCGGTTGATCTAAGGTCAAACCCCAAGGTAGTTCGGCTCTACGACCGCGAAATCCTTGCCGAGTCCGTCATTATCGCCACCGGATCGGCCTACAGGCACTTGAACATCCCCGGTGAAGAAGAGTTTTCGGGACGAGGCGTCTCATACTGCGCCACCTGTGACGGCTTCTTCTTTAGGGATAAGGAACTCGTGGTTGTCGGCGGTGGAGATTCCGCTATGGAGGAGGCCCTGTTCCTCACCAGGTTTGCCAGCAAGGTCACCGTTGTGCACCGACGCGATCAACTACGCGCTTCGAAGGTGATGGCTGAGCGCGCTTTGGCTCATGACAAGATCGAGTTCGTGTGGGATTCCACTGTGGCGGAGATACTCGGCGATACCTCGGCCCACGCGGTAGTCCTGGAAAACCTAAAGACCGGGGCACTTTCTGAACTGAAGGCCGACGGCATCTTTGTCGCCATCGGCCACGATCCACGTTCTGGGCTATTCGCCGATCAGCTAGACCTTGACGGCGCTGGTTACATCAAAGTCGCAGACCCTGGAACAGCGACCTCTCTCGCGGGCGTCTTTGCCTGCGGCGACGTAGTCGATCACACGTATCGTCAGGCGATTACGGCCGCGGGTTCGGGATGTCGCGCAGCACTCGATGCGCAGCACTATCTTGAGATCTAGAAACAAGCACTGAGCGCGAACTACCTGGACGTGTATTGGCGCGGCGATCAAAGTGCGCTAGACCAACGATCACATCACTCGGCGACGCTCGATGTGGACCTCTGAAACATCCCTGGTGCTTCGGTCGGTCTAGCGGACCCTCTATAGCCAGGGTCTGCGCGATGCGTTCCAGGGTGCCAATGTTGTCGCAATCGGCCTAATGAACCTCCGCCCCAAGGGCATCAGCAATGCGTTCTAAATCGCTCTGATCTGCGAATTCAATGATCAGTCGCCCACGTTTAGCACCAGTGTTGACCACCACCGAAGTCTCCAGGAAGTCAGCTACGGCGTCAGCGACACGCTGCGCTTCCGGGCTCGGTATGGCTCCCACACGTTTCGGACGAGGTCTACCCTGCTTACCGAACTTGACCTGCTCTTCCGCCGCCCTGACTGACAGGCCCTCAGCGACTATCCGGGATGCCAGCGCTTCCATGGCTGCAGGACTATCGAGTCCCAATAGGGCGCGTGCGTGTCCAGCTGAAAGGACGCCAGCTGCAACTTGCCGCTGAACACCCGCTGGAAGCTTAAGCAATCGCAAAGTATTCGCAATCTGTGGCCTGGACCTGGCGACTCTCCTTGAAAGCTCTTCCTGGGTGCAAGCAAAGTCCTCCATCAGCTGACTGTACGCAGCCGCTTCCTCCAAGGGGTTGAGTTGAACCCGGTGAAGGTTCTCGATCAACGCATCACGAAGCAGATCGTCTTCTTCTGTGAGTCGGATGATCGCAGGAATCTCTTGAAGCCCGGCCAGTTGGGAAGCACGCCAGCGGCGTTCACCCATAATGATTTCGTACCGAGCCTCGGGTTGCTCCTCCAGAGCTTCTTTGAGCCTCTCTCTTTGGCCTTCTTCCGCCAGTGTCGCATCGGTGATCCTTCTCAGCACGATTGGCTGAAGGACGCCGACTTCACTGATGGACTGGGCGAGTTCCTTCAAGTCATCAGAATCAAAGACGTGACGAGGTTGCTTAAGGTTGGGGATGATCCAGTCGGGGCGAATCATTCCGAAGGTCGCCCCGGGAACCTCCTTCAGTTCCTGAGTTTTTGTTTCACGTGAAACATCCATGTAGTCCGGACTGCCATAGGCAGCTTCAGCCGATCCCGAAGCGGATTCCACGGTGTTGTGTCTCTTGGCGTTTGTTCCTGGTATATCAGCCACATCCGTAGACTCAGGGACGAGTGTTTCACGTGAAACATTCGTACCGGTCGAACGGGGTGTCAGGAGGTCGCGTGCAGACCCCCCTCTTGGCCTATTCATCTTTGTTGACCCAGAAACCTTGTCCTTGTTGCTGCTCTGCAAATCAGGGAATAGAACGTCGAGTGGCCTTCCCTGTCCTGCAGGAGCCGCAATCTCTGCGTCGGGAATGAGCGCTCCGAGTCCGCGTCCTAATCCTCCACGCCCTCGCCTTTGACGAGAACTCTTCTCTCCGCCGGCCGTCACCGCTACAGTCGGGGTTTGTTCTTGATCCGAAGATTCAGTCGCCATCATTGCCCTCCTCGAGAGAACCGTCCATGTCATCCGCTGTCACTCGCCCGTATCTCCGCGTCAATCGGTTAGCCAGTTCCAGACCAACCTGTCTGTACGCAACGGCTCCGCCACCCTTTGGATCATAGGTGAGGATCGTCTGTCCGAAGCTGGGTGCCTCCGATATCCGCACCAGTCGGGGTATCACTGCTTCAATCACTTGGCTTCCAAAGTGATTTCTCACCTCGGCCGCGACGTCGGCACCAAGATTCGTCCGGGAATCCAGCATCGTGATGAGTAGAGTGGGCGCATTTAGGCTTAGATTCATGTCCTGTCGTATGCGACTCACCGTACTCAGTAGTAAAGACAAGCCTTCTAGAGCGTAGTACTCAGACTGGACTGGAATGAGCAGTTCAGTTGAAGCCACAAAGGCATTGAGGGTAAGTAGGCCCAGCGAAGGCGGACAGTCGATCACCACGATATCGGGCCTAAGCGCTTCACCTCCCGTAGCCTGCTCAAGCATTTCGTCAATCGCCTGTTTGAGAAAGGTCGCTCGATCTGGCTCGTCAACCAATTCAACCTCGGCGCCCGCCAAGTCGATAGTTGCGGGGCACACCCAGAGGTTCGGAACGTCCGGACACGCCTGAATTACCTCAGATAATCCGTTTTCGTTTACCAACACCTCATAGGTCGACGGGGTGCCCGGACCGTGAGGGACACCCAGAGCAGTCGATGCATTGCCTTGAGGATCACCGTCGATGACCAGAACATTCAACCCGCCAAGAGCCAAAGCCGCTGCAACGTTGACGGCCGTGGTCGTTTTTCCGACCCCGCCCTTTTGGTTTGCTACAGCCATCACTACTGTATGTGCGGGAACCGGAAACTTCTTCCCCTCAAGCTCACGTATCGCTGAATAGTTCTGGCTTAGCTGATCCATTAGGGGAGAAGAAGATACGGGGTACTGATCCATTCACCGACCTTTCGTCGTCTCACAGCATAGTTTGATCCACCGACAAGACCCGAATGTTTCACGTGAAACAATCAATGTGTCATCGTCCGACACTCAATCTCAGAGATGCCTGCGACACTCCACCACGTAGGTAATATCGCCATCCATAACGGAAACGACCTCGTGAACCTCAGCGTTGAGGTGATACTTCTTCAACTCCAACTCAGCTTCTTCAACCTCTTGATAAGCACGCTGACCCTTCAGAGCGAGCAATGCACCCCCGGGAGCAATCAGCTTTGAAGTCAGGCGAACCAACTTACTCAGTGCCGCCACGGCCCGCGCGGTTACGACATCGGCCTTAACCGAGCGCCCAAGTGACTCCGAGCGCTCACGAATTACCTCAACGTTCGAAAGGTCGATTGTGTCCACCACATACTGCAACCACTCGCATCGGCGTTCCATGGGCTCAATGAGCTTCACCGACAGGTCCGGCCTAGCGCAGGCAATAACAAGTCCGGGCAACCCCGCGCCCGAACCAACGTCTGCTACCGTTCCGCTCGTAGGGAGAAAAGGAAGCAGAGCGCTAGAGTTCACGATGTGCCTTGACCAGAGACGCTCCGATTCACGAGGCCCAATCAGCCCCCTTACCTCACCCTCTTCTGCCAACATGTTGGCAAATCGAATCACATTCTTACGGTTCGGTCCAAACGAGGATAAGACCAGGTCAGAGGGTGTTTTAACCACTATTTACTCTGCGTCTTCTTGCCGCTGCTCTTCGAGATCACCACTCATCTGAGTCGGTTCGTCACCCTGATCCTCACCCTCAGGAAGAATCACCAAATGACGGTTTGGCTCAACGCCCTCAGACTCAGATCGCAGTCCGGCTGTCGCGACCACATCATGACAGACCTTTCGCTCAAACGGATTCATGGGGTCGAGAGATACAGGTTCTCCGGTGGCCTTGACCCGCTGGACGGCCTCCTGCGTGATTTCCTGCAGTTCGCTCTTTCGTGCGGCGCGAAAGCCGTCCACATCGAGCATCAAGCGCGAACGCTCTCCTGTCGCAGCTTGAACGGCCAATCGGGTCAACTCTTGAAGCGCTTCAAGCACCTCTCCGTCTTCTCCAACCAAACGGGTGAGGTCAGAGTTTTTGTCATCGCTGACGATAGCTACCGATGCACGACCGTTCTCAACATCTATCTCGATGTCCCCGTCAAAGTCTGCGATGTCTAAGAACTCTTCGAGGTAGTCCGCTGCAACGTCTCCCTCTTCCTCAAGCTGTTCGACCTTGGGTGATGGCTTCTTGTCACTCATCTGTTCATTCCTCCGACCGAAGGACGTGCTAGTTGCCCGTCTTCTTCTGATTGCCTTTGTTCTGTGCGCGTCGCTCAGCCTTGCGCTGCTGGCGCCTTTGCTCAATCTCTTCTGGACTCAAGTCTCCGCCCTTTGAGGAGCGATCCGAGGCCTTGCGGGCCTGCTTCTCCTCACGACGCTTTGCGGACTCGGCATCCTGACGCTCACGCTCAGCCAGGCGCATACGTTGTTCGCGCGAAAGCTTCTTTGGGCGCGCCGACCGCGCCGCCTCCGCAGCTACCTGGGAGTTCTTCGCCAGAACCATTTGCTTCAGCCAAACATCGTCCGGAACTGTCTTCCATGGTTCCACTGCAAGGCTACGGAAGATCGCTATCTTTGAAGCCGTGTCCCAGTCCTCCGGGAAGTTAGTTGCAACCTTAAAGCGCTTTGCGTGCTTCTCAACCTCAGTCAGAGTCTGCGCGTTCAGTTCTTCAAGTCCTGTGGGATTGTCCTTGAGTTCGCTGGCCTTTTGGTCGTACTCCGTAAAGAAAGGCACCCCCCACTGCTGATACTTCTCCTCGCGCTTGTCCTTTAGCTCGTCAAACGCGGGCGATCCGGGCGTTGGCATGGTCTTGATGACCCAGAGTTGTTGTGCCCAGGCAAAGAGAGCCGTGGTGATCATGTACATCAACATGCCCATTTGGAACACCATGCCGGTGAACACGTACATCAACGGCATCATGTACATCATGGTCTTTTGGCTGCGAACCATTGGGTTGTTAGGATCCTCAACTGCGGGCATGTTCTTACTCATAGACATGCGCATGGTGAGGAACTGCAGCGCCACCATAATGATGATCAGGACAACGAAGATGGCTTTCTTTCCAACACCCTCGGCAGTAGCCATGGTCTGGGCCATGCCGACGCCTAGGATTTGGGAACTCGTAATGTCCTGGGCAACACTCTGGGTTAGTGGACCGAGTGCGTCATAGGAATAAGTGCCCTCCGCCAATGACTTAACCGCAAAAATAACGCGGTACAGCGCGAACATGATGGGAAGCTGAACCAGCATCGGCAGACAAGAAGCAAAGGGGGAACTTCCCGCCTTCTTGTACAACTCCATCGTCTCTTCTTGCTGGCGTTGACGAGAGATGGGGTCGGTCTTCCCCTTGTACTTCTCCTGGATTTTCTTCATTTCAGGCTGTATCACCTGCATGTTCCGCGTTGAGCGGATCTGCTTTAGATACAGCGGAAGGATCGCGAAGCGCACCAGGATGGTGAGGATGACAATGGCAACTGCCCACGCAATACCGGGTCCATCGGAGAATCCGATGAGGGTGAGGAGCTTGTGTATCTGTACCCAGATCCATGCGAAGGCAACGATGATTGGGTGTAGGACTGAATCCACTCAGGACTCCTTATGCCGCGGGGAGGTATCAGCGCCGCTTTGGTCTTCCCCGCCTGGGGCAACCTCGGGCGAAACTCCCTCTACCTTACGGCCCAAGACCGGGTTCGAAGGAATCGGTTCATTGTTCCCTCGCCCACCTCCGCGGCCGCCTAACGTGACGTTTTCTTCAATGTCGTGACCGGCCCAGTCCGACGGCGGCACCCACTCCGACGCCTTCCACTTGCCCTTGGCCGGGACATGGTCGACGCCGCCCCTGCTGAAAGGATTGCATCGCAAGACTCGCCATGAACCAAGCAGAAATCCCTTGAGGGGGCCGTGGACCTGAATCGCCTCCACGGCGTACGAGGAACACGTGGGATAGTACCTGCACTGCGGCGGCAGCGCAGGGGAGATGAACTTCTGATAGCCACGAATGGGTGCGATCAACAGCGCGGAAAGAGGATTACCCACGAGCCGCCTCCTTCTTAAGCGCTGAACTGAGCGCCCGATCGAGGTAGCCAGCGAGCTCCTGGGAAGTCATCTTTGAGGACGGGCGAAGCCCTCGGACAACAACTCGAGTTCCGGTTGGAACATCAGCGAGTCTGCCCGCCAGAAGATGACGAAGCTTGCGTTTCACTGCGTTACGGTCCACGGCAAGAGGAATCTCCCGTTTGGGAACGACGATCCCGGCGCGGGCGTTTGAACCGGGCCCCAGAGGATCGTCGTCATGATTCTCAACCTTTGCGTACACCACAAGGGCTCGGTTCCCCGTTCGGGAGCCGAGCCTCATTGTGTCTGTAAAACCAACGCGTCGCGGAATGCGACTGCGAGAGGCCAGCAACTTGGCCTACGCGTCAGACCGCGATCTGCGCCCGTCCCTTACGGCGACGGCCGTTAAGGATTGAGCGTCCAGCGCGGGTCCTCATGCGAGTGCGAAAACCGTGTGTCTTGTGGCGACGACGGTTATTCGGCTGGTACGTACGCTTCGTCATGATTACTCCTATTGATGGCAGACGAATCTGCCCCTACGACACGAGTTTCTTGGATGCCGATTCACTTCGTAATCAGGCACAGTAAACCCGCGTCAGTTCGCCAAAACAGACTACGCGGGAATCGGCGAGGGGGTCAACGAAGCACGCCCAGTCCAGATTGGTCTTCATCGGACTCACAACTGTGTATGAATCCCTGAATATCTCTGCGAAGTTATCCACAGTTCGGAGGGAAAACCTGCGCGGGCTCTCGCGCGCAAAGACAAGAAACCCCGAAAATCCTTGAAATAACAATGGTGTAAGACGACGAATGTAGTTCCACAGACTAATTCACAGGGTGGGAGTTTCTCGGTTCACGGGTAGACTCGATCAGGTCCATTCACAGTGATCGGTGTTCAATGTCACGCCGGAAAACCATTGGGAGCAAAGCATGCAGGGTTCCGAGTTGGTCGAAGCCTGGGATCGTGCTGTGACTCGGGTCAACCCAGAAGAACTCGGTCCCGCCTATGAAGCTTTCATACGCATGGTCAAGCCACTCGGGGACATTGAGGGCACGATTCTCCTCGCCGTGCCCAACGACTTTACAAAGCAGTACATTGAGGGCCGGCTCTCCAAGGAACTCACCGGTGCTCTATCTCAAGAAATGGGACATGTTGTCCGTATCGCGGTCAGTGTCGATCCCGCGCTTGAGTACGAGGACGAGGAGGCCACTGATGAAGCCCTGGAGCCTCCCATACCTTCCGCACCCGAAGACACTTCTTCCTCGGGTCTTTACCCAAGTGTGCCCGAAAATAACGAAGAACTTACTGATCAAGGCACTTATCAATCAAGAGAGCTGCCAAAAGACTCTGGAAAGTTTGCCTCAACCGATGAGCGAACCAATCCTGAAATAGCGAATCAGCCCGCACCCGGGACAACCAACGGTCCTTACCGGACCCCCGGAGAACGTCCAAGCTCTCACCTGAACCCTAAGTTCGTATTCGATTCGTTCGTAATCGGGCCTTCGAACCGATTTGCTCACGCGGCAGCGCTGGCCGTTTCAGAGGCGCCTGCACGCGCGTATAACCCACTGTTCATCTACGGGGACTCCGGCCTGGGTAAGACACACTTGCTCCACGCGATCGGGCACTATGCCGTCTCGCTCTACCCCCATCTTCGAGTTAAGTACGTCAACTCTGAAGAGTTCACGAATGAGTTCATCAGCGCGATTCTTAACGGCCAGAGAATGGAAGCTTTTAAGCGCCGCTATCGCGGCACCGACATCTTGCTGATCGACGACATTCAGTTCATCCAGGGGCGACGCGAAACAATTGAAGAGTTCTTCCACACCTTCAATGCTCTACAAAACACCGGTAAACAGATCGTGATGACCTCAGACGTTCCTCCAAAACAACTTTCAGGCTTCGAGGATCGTCTCCTGTCTAGATTCCAGTCCGGCTTGGTTACCGACGTTCAGGCACCAGATCTTGAAACCCGTATCGCCATCCTTCAGATGAAAGCTGACGCTGATGGAATTCAAGTTGATCGAGACGTTCTTGAATACATTGCATCAAGAGTCTCATCAAATATCCGTGAGCTTCATGGTTCACTGTTGCGAGTTACCGCCTTCGCAAAACTCAACCACCAGGCCCTGGATCTGCCTCTGGCCCAACGATCATTGAAAGACCTACTCTCTGACCCGGACGATACTGAGATCTCCGTATCCCTGGTAATGGGTCAGACAGCCTCGTTCTTTGGAATCACGATTGAACAGATGTGTTCTTCCGATAGATCTCGCCCCATCGTCGAGGCTCGTCAAACAGCAATGTATCTGTGTCGCGAGCTCACAGATCTCTCACTGCCGAAAATTGGAGAAGCGTTCGGCGGCCGCGACCACACCACCGTTATGTATGCCAACAAGAAAATCGCGGCATCAATGGTTGAACGTCGAGAGACCTACAACAACGTCACAGAACTAACAAACCGCGTAAAACGCAAGGCTCGCGAAAACTGAATCTCACCTATTGAGAGCCTCAGACTTGATGAATCCACATGTTACATAGCTGTAGTTCTAAGTAATGATGCGGCTATGTCTACTTCCGCTGTTACTAAAACTGAAATTTGTTCTTCTGAATGCCAGATTCTGGGAACAACCCCGCTTGAACCATTAGGTTTTCGTATTCATTTTGTTCTTCGTCCACATGACTACACACCAAAGACGGCTTTGTTCAGAATTCAATGAACAGCAGATTCCTTGCATCGACGCCTGGCAGAGTGGATATGCACAGAATTCACAATGGCTACTACTACTACCAACTAATTCAATTCATGATTGATCAACATCCCGCAGTAGGAAGTTGTGGCACCTAAATCAGGCTCTGTAACCGCAGATTTCGGGGTTACTGAGACGCTCAAGTCGGGTAAAGTGAAGTGCCAAATATGATTCCTGGAGGATCCGTGAAACTCAAGCTCGCTCGCGATGTTTTTTCTGATGCCGTCCAATGGACTTCGCGCGCAGTTCAACAGCGCCCTGCGATTCCGATTTTGGCAGCTGTGCGGCTTTCGGCCCGTGATGGTGAACTTGAGCTTTCCTCGTTTGACTACGAGGTTTCGGCGAGAAGTCGAGTTGAAGCACAGGTGGATGACCCTGGAGAGGTCCTGGTATCCGGGCGGATGCTAAGCGATATCGCGAAATCGTTACCGAATTCCGCTGTTTCTATCGAGCTTAATGACTCCCACGTTGAGGTTCGATGCGGGCGGGCGCAGTTCTCACTTGGAACGATGGCACTGGAGGACTACCCACTGCTTCCTGAGCTTCCGGAAAAGCAGGGAACAGTTGATGCTCGTGACCTGGCTGCAGCGATCGGACAGGTTGTTATTGCAACGTCAAAGGACGATACGTTGCCGCTTCTGACAGGGGTCCGCGTCGAGATTGCGGGGCCCAAGATTACGTTCTTAGCGACTGATCGTTATCGTTTGGCGCAAAGAGAAATGCTCTGGAATCCTCGGGATATTGAGTTCTCCGCCGAGATGTTAGTCAAGGCGAGGGTTCTGGCGGATGTCGCGCGCAATCTGACGTCATCGGGCGACGTCGAACTTCGTCTCAATCCCTCTGGAGTCGGGGAACGCAACGCAATCATCGGTTTTAGCGCTGGCGAGCGTCAGGCAACCTCGTCCCTGATGGATGGCGATTACCCTCCTGTTCGAAAGCTATTCCCTGAGGCGACCCCGTTGGAGTATGCATGTTCCAGGGTCGAATTACTCGAAGCGGTCAAGCGCGTTTCGTTGGTTGTGGAGCGAAAGACCCCGGTTCACCTGACGTTTGCTGATGGTGCGTTGCGGCTCGAAGCAGGTCAAACTGAAAGTGCGCAGGCCGAAGAGTCTATTGCGCTCATTAGTGAGTCTGAAGAACTACGAACAGCATTCAACCCAGGCTACCTGCAAGAGGGTCTGGCGGCACTTGAGACCGAGTTTGTTCGTTTCGGATTCGTTCATGCCACCAAGGCGGCAGTAATGATGGGACAGAGCGAGGCGGACAGCGGGGCTGACGAAGACTTCAAGTACCTGCTAATGCCGATTCGTTTTGGTCTGTAACTGGCGACCGTGAGGGTTTCCCACCTTGCGCTAACCGACTACAGGTCCTATAAGTCAGCAGTAGTCGAATTGAGCCCGGGAACGACCGTTCTTCAGGGGAGAAACGGACGAGGCAAGACCAACTTCGTTGAAGCCATTGCCTATCTCGGCACGTTTAGTTCTCACCGCGGCGGTTCCTCGGCCAACTTGGTTCGTATTTCGCCGGATGGTGAGGAACAACCTGGTGGGGCCGTGATTCGCGCAAAGATCGAGTCGGAGGGCCATTCGGATCTAGTTGAACTTGAGATTGCTCGTGGACGAGCAAACCGCGCTCGACTGAACCGCGCGAAGGTCTCACCGCGCGAAGTTCTTGGTGTTCTCAGGTCGGTTATCTTCGCACCGGAGGACCTAAATCTGCTTCGAGGTGACCCTGCGGGGCGACGAACGTTCCTCGACGAGATCGCGGTGAAACTAAAGCCGCATCACCTCGGCACTCTCCAAGACTTCCAGAAGGTTTCGCGTCAGCGGGCAGCCGCACTAAAGCAACTGCAGAAAGCGCGATTCAGTGCGCCGGAAGACGTTGCTGTCCTCGATGTTTGGGATGAGCAAATTTCCCAGCTATCTGCGGTGATTGTCGCCCATCGAATTGCGGTAGTTGCAGCGATGCGCCCACACGTGATGCAGGCATATGCGGATCTAACTGATGAGGACCGAGTTGCGGAACTCGACTACGTCTCACGACTGAACCGCGACGTGCTCTCGGTCGATCTTGATCCCGCAGATTTTCGTGTCGAGGAAGGTCAGTTCGTTGGAGACTCGAATCCATTGGTAAGTCGGTTGAACACCGCTTATAGGCAGGAGACTGCTGAGCGCCGAGATCTTGAGATTCTTCGCGGGGTCAATTTGGTCGGAGCTCATCGCGATGACTTGGGGGCGACCCTTGACTCGCTTCCAGTCAAAGGATTCGCGAGCCACGGGGAGATGTGGTCGATGGCGCTGACTCTGCGATTGGCTGAGGCGGAAGTGCTCAAACGTGACCAGAGTTACCCGGTGCTTATCCTCGACGACGTCTTCGCTGAACTCGATCGGAACAGGCGCAGTGGACTCATTGAGTGCATCGGTAGAGCCGAACAGGCGATTATTACGGTCGCGGTACCCGAGGACGTTCCCGCTGAGTTGCACGCACGCGCCTTTGAGGTGTTGAGGAGTGAGGACGGAAGTACTCACATTCGGGAAGCAACGGACCAGCCGTCGGGGGAGGAACAAGGTGACTGAGTCGGCCAACACCGCTACAGGCGCCTCCTCGAACCAGAATGGCGAGAGCAACAGTGCCGATGAGGTCCTTTCGGAACTCTTTGATAAGTACCGCGCGAGGGGTCGCGGCTACACGGGACGGCGCGCACGGCGCAAAAGAGGACTTTCGAAAAATGAGCGCGTCACAAAACAGACAATCGAGAACGCGGAGGACGACCTAGAACGTCAACGAGGCTGGGTTCCCTCGCCCGGGATGTACAGGTCAAAAACCGGAACAGGACCGTCGAAGTACGACCCTCGTCCGATCGGAGCGATCCTCGATAAGGAAGTGCGCGACCGTGACTGGCAACGCTCTCTCGCTACCGGACAGGTCATCGGCCGGTGGGACGAGATTGTTGGGGACGTGGTCGCACAGCACTGCCCGATTGACAGCTTTAGCGGTGGCCGTCTGGTGGTCCAAGCGGATTCAACCGCCTGGGCTCAAGAACTCAAGATATTGCTGCCCGAGGTCATGGGAGCAATCGATAGGGCGGTGGGTGTTGGCATCGTTGAGTCTGTAGTGGTGCTGGCTCCGAGGGCTCCGAGTTGGAAACATGGACCTCGTAGCGTCCCCGGCAGAGGCCCGAGAGACACTTACGGCTAACCCCGGTGAAGGTGGGGTTGGACACACTCAATATATGCCGATTTTTCGTTGAAATAAGGCCATTTTCGCGAATCGTCAAATGCCGGTTTCTAGGTGCAATTTGATAGGATACTGGTGGTAGAGAATTGCCTTTAGCTGCAGGTATCTGCGGGTCGAGGCCACAAATGTCCGGTTGGGTTCTGGCTTCCGGTTCGAAGTCGGACGAACGTGACTGAGCCTGTCTCGGCGAATCATTCGGGACAGGTTTTGTTATCACCGGAGAGAAGATTTTTGCGCCCTCGATTTCGGGCGCGGACAGGGAGCTGCTTGTGACTGACTCCGTAAAGGACGAAGCGGGCACCACCGAAGTTGGGATTACTCAAGATGACAACGCCAAACTCAGTACAGCTGAGTCAGGCAACGCTGAGCACCGGGATATGACGGTCCCAGAGGATCACTACGGCGAATCCGACATCACGGTACTTGAGGGACTTGAAGCGGTCCGCAAACGCCCCGGCATGTACATTGGGTCAACCGGCGAACGCGGCCTGCACCACCTGGTGTACGAAGTTGTCGATAACTCAGTGGATGAGGCGCTCGCAGGATACTGCGACCACATCGACGTCACCATTCTGGCGAACGGTGGTCTTCGAGTAACCGACAATGGGCGAGGAATCCCGGTCGGTATTCACCCGACGGAAGGACGTCCGACCGTCGAGGTCGTGATGACCATCCTTCATGCCGGCGGGAAGTTCGGTGGTGGGGGATACGCGGTTTCTGGCGGTCTTCACGGCGTTGGTATTTCCGTTGTCAACGCACTCTCACGTCGCGTTGAGACCGAGGTGCGGCGTGACGGCAAGCGCTGGGCAATCTCTTTCGCGAACGGTGGCCACACCGTCTGTGAGCTGGCTGAAGTCGGCGAAGCTGAAGACACGGGAACCACCCAGACCTTCTGGCCCGATCCCGAGATCTTCGAGACGGTTGAGTTTGACTTTGAGACGCTCCGTCAGCGGTTCCAGCAAATGGCCTTCCTCAATAAGGGTCTGCGAATCACGCTGACCGATGAGCGCGAGGATGTGCAAGACGAGATCACCGGCGACGATGATGACGAGGATTCCCAGAACGCTCACCGTCGGGTTTCCTACATGTACGAACGTGGCCTTGTCGACTACGTCGAGTACCTCGACAACGCCAAGCGAGTAACCCCGATCAACCCTGACATCATCAGCCTGGAAGCCGAGAATGAGGCCGGAACCCTCAGCATGGAAGTTGCCATGCGCTGGACTACCGCCTACTCAGAAACCATCTACACCTACGCGAACACCATCAACACCTCTGAGGGGGGAACTCACGAAGAGGGTTTCCGTACCGCACTGACGACCATCATCAACAAGTATGGTCGCGAAAAGGGCGTTCTTAAGGACAAGGATGAGAACCTCTCGGGTGACGACGTTCGTGAGGGAATAACCGCTGTCCTTTCGGTCAAGCTGACTGAGCCTCAGTTCGAGGGCCAGACCAAGACAAAACTTGGCAATACCGAAGCCAAGACATTTGTGCAGCAACAGATCTATGCCCTGCTGGGTGACTGGTTCGATGCGCATCCCGCCGAAGCCAAGTCGATTGTCCTCAAGGGACAAGCTGCGCAACAGGCGCGCCTGGCAGCCCGCAAGGCGCGCGAGGCCACACGCCGTAAAAGTGCTCTCGACTCAGTCTCACTTCCTTCAAAACTTCGCGACTGTTCCTCGCGTGACCCTCGTGTTTCTGAACTGTTCATTGTTGAGGGTGACTCCGCAGGCGGTAGCGCGGTGATGGGTCGCGACCCCGACACCCAGGCAATTCTTCCTTTGCGCGGAAAGATACTGAACGTAGAGAAGGCGCGGATGGACAGGGCAATGTCCTCCGAAACCATCCAGGCTCTGATCGGTGCGCTCGGTACCGGGATCGGCGACGAACTCAACCTTGAGAAGCTCCGCTATTGGCGCATCATTTTGATGGCCGACGCTGACGTGGACGGCCAGCACATTGCGACCCTGCTGATGACGTTCTTCTTCCGCTATATGCGTCCCCTTGTCGAACAGGGCCACATTTATCTTGCTACGCCACCCCTCTATCGACTCAAGTGGACTAGCCGGGCCGATCAATACGCGTACTCGGACGTGGAACGCGACGAGCTTCTAGCTGACGGACTCGATAAGGGGTGGAAGATGCCAAAAGATGGCATCCAACGCTACAAGGGCCTCGGTGAGATGAACGATCACGAACTGTGGGATACCACGATGGATCCCGCACACCGACTGCTCAAGCAGGTTGAGGTTGGCGAAGCCGCCGCAGCCGACGAAATCTTCACGATCCTGATGGGCGACGACGTCGAATCGCGCAGGCATTTCATTCAGCGCAACGCCCGCGACGTGCGATTCATCGACGCTTAGTACCAAGGAGTATCTGAACTGTGAGTGACAAGTCTGTATCAAACGGCTCTGACGGGCAGGAAGATCCTACGCAGGATTCATTGAGCGAAGAGGTCAGCGAGGCAATTGAAGCCGCCGCGGATCTTGACCAGGCTGAGGTGGAAGAAGACCTGCTTGCTTTTGACGAATTCGGTCGCCCTGTAGGTAACCGCGTGGATCCGGTCAATCTCGAAAAGGAGATGAAGCAGTCCTACATGGCCTACTCCATGTCCGTGATCGTCGGTCGCGCTCTGCCTGACGTGCGCGATGGCCTCAAGCCTGTTCACCGCCGCATCCTCTACACGATGTTTGATGGCGGCTACCGACCCAATGCCGGTTTCTACAAGTGCATGCGTGTTATCGGTGACGTCATGGGTAAGTTCCACCCCCACGGCGACTCTGCCGTCTACGACGCGTTGGTTCGTATGGAACAGCCATGGTCAATGCGTTACCCGCTGGTCACCGGACAGGGCAACTTTGGTTCTCCGGGAAACCTGGGTGCGGCAGCCCCTCGTTATACCGAGTGCAAGATGGCCCCTCTTTCAATGGAGATGGTCCGCGACATTGACGAAAATACCGTCGACTTTGTTCCCAACTACGACGGCAAGAACATGGAGCCGGTGGTGCTCCCCGCCCGCTACCCAAACCTTTTGGTCAACGGGTCCGAGGGAATCGCGGTTGGTATGGCCACCCGCATCCCTCCGCACAACCTGCGAGAGGTCGCAGAGGGGGTTCAGTGGTACCTTGACCATCCCGAGGCTACGCGCGAGGAGCTGCTGGAAGCTCTTCTGACCTACGTCAAGGGTCCGGACTTTCCAACTGGCGCCGTTATCCTGGGACGCCAGGGAATCGAAGACGCGTACCGCACCGGTCGCGGCGCCATTGTTCAGCGTGCTCACGTTGATATTGAAGAGATTCACGGTCGCACCTGCCTAGTTGTGAAGTCACTGCCGTACCAGGTAAACCCTGATACTCTCACAGCCAAGATCGCTGAACTGACCCGCAGTGGCCAACTGACTGGTATTGCTGATATTCGAGATGAGACGTCGGGTAAGAACGGGCAGCGCCTCATCCTCGTCCTCAAGAAGGACGCAATCCCGAATGTTGTCCTGAACAACCTGTATAAGCGCACCCAGTTGCAGGATTCCTTCCCGGCAAACATGCTCGCGCTGGTTGACGGCGTGCCTCGAACCCTTAGTTTGGATGGGTTCGTCCATTACTGGGTGAAGCACCAAATCGATGTCATCGTTCGTCGCACGCAATTCCGGCTGGCGAAGGCGCGCGAACGCCTTCACATTCTCAACGCCTACCTCAAGGCGCTGGACATGTTGGACGAGGTTATCGCGCTGATCCGTCGTTCCCGCACGGTTGACGAGGCCCGCACCGGATTGATTCAACTCCTTGAGATCGACGATGTTCAGGCCGACGCGATCCTGTCGATGCAGCTACGTCGTTTGGCAGCCCTGGAACGTCAAAAGATTCTGGACGAACACGCGGAGATTACGGCCCGAGTTGAGGATCTCCTTTCGATTCTGGACAGTCCGGCCCGCCAACGAACGATAATCAGTGAGGAACTGACTGAGGTTGTTGAACGCTTCGGTGATGACCGCGTTACGCAGATTGTTCCCTACGGCCCCGACATTTCGGTCGAGTCGTTGATCCCGCAGGAGGATGTGGTCGTCACCATTAGTCGTGAGGGATTCGCTAAGCGGACCGGTATCGACAACTACCGGGCTCAAAAGCGCGGCGGAAAGGGAGTTCGAGGAACCAGCCTCCGCAACGATGATGAGGTTGCCCAGTTCTTCGTCACCAACACGCACGACTGGCTGCTGTTCTTCACGAACATGGGACAGGTCTATCGGACCAAGGCGTACGAGTTGCCGGAAGGTGGCCGTGATGCCAAGGGTCAGCATGTCGCGAACCTGCTGGCATTCCGTCCGGATGAAACAATCGCACAGGTAATGGCAATCAGCGGGTACGAGGATGCGGAATACCTCGTCCTCGCCACCCGAGACGGCCTGGTGAAGAAGACTCGTCTCGATGCTTATGACTCGCCGCGCCAGGCGGGCGTAATCGCAATCAATCTGCGTGAGGACGAGGATGGTCGTAGTGACGAACTGGTCTCGGCGAGAATCGCGGAGCAGGAGGATGACCTCATCCTCGTATCGAAGGATGGAATGTCAGTTCGTTTTAGCGCTTCGGACGAAGCGCTGCGACCGCTGGGACGTACCACCTCGGGTGTCCGCGGGATGAAGTTCCGTGAGGGCGACGAGCTGTTGACAATGGAAGTGGTGAAGCCAGAGTCGGACCTCCTCGTTGTCACCGACGGAGGGTACGCGAAGCGAACGCCGCTTTCGGAGTACCGAGTCCAGGGGCGCGGCGGCCTGGGAATCAAGGTCGCCAGCCTATCTGAAGATCGCGGGCGTCTAGTCGGTGCGCTGGTGACGGATCCGGATGAGGAAGTCATGGCGATCATGGACTCCGGCAAGGTAATTCGGGTTAGCGTGGCTGATGTGCGGCCGACGGGTCGCAACACGAAGGGCGTGATCCTGGCGAAGCCTGATGACAACGACAGGGTCAATGCAATCACAAGGAATAGCGAGTCTCAGGTAGGCTCTGACCAGGACGAACCCGCTGAGGAGAACTCGGATGTCTGATCAGACCGTAACCAGCGAAGATATTGGCGCGCCGCCTCCACCCTCTCACGCGGTCGAACAGACGGAATACGTCGCGGGCCAGACCGGGTCGTTCGACTATTACGTTCAGGAGACGCAGTACCTGGATGAGCCGAGACGATCCGATGTCACGATTGCGCGAATCGATGCATGGAGCGTTCTAAAGACCAGCTTCCTGATCTCGATTGCCCTTGGAATCGCGACTGTGGTCGCGGCGATTCTGCTGTGGTTCCTGCTGGACGGTATGGGCGTTTTCGGTGCGATGGAGGATTTCCTGGTGGAACTGAACGCTGAGCGCTTCCTTGGACTGCTGGAGTACATGAGGTTGCCGCGCGTGATCTCGTATTCCACGATTCTGGGAGTCGCGAACGTCGTTATATTCACCGCGATGTCAGCGCTTGCTGCGCTCCTATACAACTTGATTGCGGCGTTGGTCGGCGGGATTCGTGTCTCGTTGATGGATGAGTAAACATACGAGATATCACACTGCGTTTTGGGCGAACTGGTTTGCCGCAGGGTGATGCCGTCCGGTAGTGTTTTTCATTGTTGTAACGGGCCTATAGCTCAGTTGGTTAGAGCGCAGTCCTGATAAGACTGAGGTCGATGGTTCGAGTCCATCTAGGCCCACAGCCGTTGCAATGACTGGGGTGAGAGCATGAAGAAGTTCGTGAAACTCGGGTTTTTCCTGGTCACGGCGGTGGTGGTGGTCTTCGGGATTCGTACGGCGTACGACCTGATCGACAGCCCGGTTGTGTGGCACGAGGTTGAACCCGAAGGCTGAGCGACCAACGGTTTGCCTTACGGGGTTAGCCGACAAGTACATAGGGGCCATGGCGCAATTGGTAGCGCACCTGCTTTGCAAGCAGGGGGTTGGGGGTTCGAGTCCCCCTGGCTCCACCACCTGAAACCGTTGAAATATCAACGATAGTCACACATTCACTTGAGCCTATACCCGGCATTTTGTCGCCCATCCTGTCGCCCACATTGTCTAGCTCTTGGAGTTGTGGGGTTGGGAAACCGAGCCGTTCTCGCCGCCGCGTTGTGTGGGGATTTGGAAAGAGAGCCGTTCTAGCCATTCTGGCTCATCGGATTTTGGTGGGGTTAGGGGATGGTGATCGAGTCGAGGGTGCGCCAGTGGGGTTTGCCGGCGTAGAGGAGGACCCTGGTGCGGTAGTTGTTGAAGTTGCGGAAGCCGTATCCGACTCG
>JBATQJ010000044.1:0-5253 GCA_049291975.1 Scrofimicrobium sp. | reverse complement strand
CTTTGAGGTAGTCCTTCACCGGGTCGGCGGTTGCACCAGCCGAAGTGACCTGTTGGACGGGCTCATCTGCATCGTCAGAGTCAGAGACGATAAAGCCTCTTGGACCGGCCTTTGCGGCCTCTTCCTTTACCGCGTTCGATCTCTCTTCATCTTCGTCCTCGTCGTCTCCGGCTTCGGAGTCATCGTCGCCAGATTCGGTCGCGTCGTCTTCGTTTTCAACGGCGGATGCGACGTCCTCATCGTCCTCATCGACCTTCACCACTACGTCTTCATCCACCGCAACGTCATCGATTTCTTCGTCGTCACTCTGGGGCTCAGGTTCTTCATTCACCTTCTTTGCCTTGGAAGAGGTGGTGGCCTTCTTGGCGGCCGCTTTCTTCGTAGTAACCTTCTTAGCGGGCGCCTTCTGGGCCGGAGCTTTCTTAGCGGAAGCAGTCACAGATAAGCCTTTCTACACTCCTGGGCACGCCGAAGCAGCCGGGAGTATTGAGCGGGGGCAGACCGATACAATTATAGTTCTTTCGGGATTCTATGCCCATTCGGGCCCGATGCGAGTAGCCCGGTAGTCTTGGAAACATGGACCCAGTTCTCCCTCCCGAAGAAGCATCCTCAGCTGCCATAAACGACGCGTTTGCAACGATTCGGCAGGATATCGATCAGAGAATTGTTCGAGATGTTGCTGAGTTCAACTTCGCCATCGGCGCAAGCGACACTCCCCTTGCGCCACTAGCGGGCCACGCGATTCGAGGGGGAAAGCGCTTCCGCGCCATCTGTGCATATGTCGGAGCGGCCGCCACGATCGGTTCCACGGATGACGCTGCGGACCTGTTGAATGCGACTTCCTTGGTTCCTGGGATAGCCGATCTGGCTCTGACCCTTGAGTACTATCAGGCTTCAGCCCTCACTCATGACGACGTCATTGATGACTCACCTCTCAGAAGGGGCGAACCGTCGGCTCACTCGTCTCTCTCGGCAAGTCATCGACAGGATGGACTCATTGGGTCGGCTTCAAAGTACGGAATCGACGGGGCGATCTTACTGGGCAATATGCTGACCGCCGCCGCCGAAAACTGCCTTTCACGTCTTGTTTCTCAAGTTCAGCCAAGCCGGGCTTCACACCTGTTACGCCAGTATTCTCGGATGACGGGCGAGGTAGCTCAGGGACAGCATCGCGACATGGCTTCGGGATATTATCCAATCTCTGCGCCGGATCAGAATCCCGGGGACGCGAGCCTCGCCCGGTCAGCGCTGGAAACAGTTCGTGTCAAGTCTGCCCTCTACTCCGTGGTCCGTCCGGCCCAGCTCGGGGCAATCCTGGCGGGTGCCGACGAGGCATTTCTCGACGTTCTCGAGTCAATCCTCGAACCAGCAGGCCTCGCATTCCAACTTCGCGACGACGATCTTGGTGCGTTTAGCGATCAAGAAACCATCGGTAAATCAAACGGTAGCGACATTAAGGAACGCAAACACACGGTTCTTTTGGCACTCACCTACGCAAATGCCAACCAGACGGCTCGCGATCAGCTAGAGAGAGTCTATGCGGCAGACACGGTTAGTGAGTCCGATGCCGAGGAGGTGGCCGTGATACTTGAAAGGTTCGGAAAGCGCCCGCACGAGGAGCTGATTAATGACCTTGTCGCGCAGTCCCAAGAGTCCCTGAAGTCAACGGACCTCTCCCCAGCATCGCGCGAGATCCTTCTTCACCTGGTGCATATTCTGACGCAGCGAAATATCTAGCCTCCTCCGATGATTACCAGGCGAGAGCCGATGCTATCGAGTTGACCTCGTGATGACGACCAGACCGTAAAGCGTCTATCGGCTTCTCATCGAGTAGCTCACTGGGGCTAAACAGCCACTCCAACACCTCGTCGTCGGTGAAGCCTCCGTCCTTCAGCACGGTGATGGTACCGAGAAGGGTCCACAGCGGTACGTGCGTCGCTGCCGGAAGGGGTTCCGCGTCTTCTGCTGGCTTGACTGACGCCGCGATTCGCTCCGAAACTTTCTTGGCTCCCGGCATCTGGCCGAACTCAGAGTCGAGCGATACCAGTACCGCTGTTGGAACCCACCACGACCCGTCAGCGTAGTAGCCGACTAGAAGATTATCGCGGATCAGTTGCTTGATCCTGGAGGGTTTGGTTCCGAGCATGCGGGCGGCGCTCGGTCCATCAACGAGTTCAGTTTCGGCAAAGAGGTCTTTGTTCGAGTAGCTCATCCCTCAAGGATAGTGCCGCGTGCCAGAGGCGTGCGACGGCCCCCGTCACGTAAACTCAAGGTCGTGAGTGAGAGTTCAACCCCTTCGGCGACTAACGTGCCCCGAAGCGTCGAAGTAGGCGGCCCGCCGCCACCAAATGGGGGCGACCCACTCATCGGACTGACTATTGACGGGCGCTACAAGGTAACTTCGCGCATGGCACGCGGTGGAATGGCAAGCGTCTACATCGCTGAAGACCAGCGTCTTGACCGACTGGTTGCTCTCAAAATCATGCACCCCCATCTCGCTGAATCTGAGCAGTTCACCGCGCGGTTCCGCCAAGAGGCGCGCTCTGCCGCAAAGATCTCCCACCCGGGGGTTGTTCCCGTCTACGATCAGGGCGCATACCAGGGACAGGGCTACCTCGTTATGGAACTTGTGGATGGACCCCACCTGCGGGACTTCATCCAAGATTCCGGGCCGCTGAGCCTTGGAGACGCACTCGACATCACTGAGCAACTGCTTGCAGCTTTGGTTTCTGCTCATAAGGCCGGAGTCGTCCATCGTGATCTCAAGCCGGAAAATGTTCTGGTTGCACCCGACGGAACCCTGAAGATCACCGACTTTGGCCTGGCCCGCGCGGCGTCAGAAGTGACGATGTCATCGACTGGCACAGTCATGGGCACGGTTGCTTACCTGGCTCCCGAGGTTGCCCTGCGCGGTGACTATGACGGACGGACAGACATCTACGCGACTGGCATCATGCTCTACGAGATGCTGACGGGAACGGTTCCCGGTCAGGGTGCCGACACCCCGATCCAGCTTGCGCTCTCGCGTGTCAATGACGACATTCCGGCGCCGTCAAAACTGCAGGAGTGGATTCCTACCGAAGTCGATGATCTGACGGCGGTGCTGGCGGCACGCGATCCAGCGGATCGCCCCCTGACGGCGCGGGATGCCGTAGCCCTTGTCGAACGAACTAAGAACGCCCTTCCGACCGAACTGCTTGAGCATCCCCTTCCGGTTCCAGGATCAGAGGCCCTGCCCGATGGAGAGCCCGGGTCAACTCACGCGTTCAAAGTCGACGGTCGCACGACCTGGCTTCCGATCGAGCAGAACGTCGTCCACACCTCAGGAGCTGTGGACAGAGAGTTGCAGAAGGAAAGCCGAAAGCCTTTGTCCAAGGTTCCCCTGGTCGTAGTGACTGTCGCTCTGTTGCTTGTCGGCGTCGCCCTTGGCGTCTGGTGGTGGTGGCAGCAATATGGTCCGGGTGCCTACTACGACATGCCCAATCTGGCCGGGATGACCGTGGCGGAGGCCCAGGTGGAACTCTCCGAGATTGGAATCGCCTCAAACCCTCAGTACAAGAATGACGACGACGTACCTGACCAGCTAATAATCGAAACAAGCCCGGCCTACGGCGAACGCATCCACAAGAATGCCGAGGCAACCCTCGTCGTCTCCCAGGGAGTGCTCATCCTTCAGGTTCCCGATGTCATCGGCGATCCGGTATCGGATGCCACCGCCACTATCGAAGCCGAGGGCCTGTCCGTCGGCAAGACATCAGAGGAGTGGTCTGAGACCGTGCCCGAGGGGCGGGTAGTCAGCTCAAACCCGAGTGCTGGCACAGACATTGATCATAGAGATTCGGTCAACCTAACCGTGTCAAAGGGACGCGAGCCAATCGAAATCCCTGATGTCTTGGGGTACTCGGTTGATGAGGCCAAAGCTGAACTTCAAGCTCTTGAACTCAAGGTTGATGTTGTCGAAGACTATTCGGACAACTACGCGATTGGACAGGTGTCTGCCACTAGCCCAACCGCCGGTCAGACGATTCACCGAGGCGACACTGTCAAAATCACCCGATCTCTGGGTTCCCGATATGTCGTGGTTCCCGATGTCTGGCGGATGAACCGTGATGAGGCAGTCGCGGCTATTGAGTCGGCGGGTCTCCAAGTTCAGGTCAACGTCATCATTGAGTTGCTCAACGTCGTCGGAAGACAGAGCATCGCCCCCGGCGAGACCGTGGAACGCGGCACGGTAATCACTATCGACATCGTCTAATCGATATCGTCTAGTAAGGCCCTCTAGTCGATTTCCTCAGCACCAATCATGTGCCAGGCTCCATCACCGTCATAATCGAGCGAACCGCCGCCCTGATTCTCGGAGGCCATCGAGGCCACTTGAAATGCAATCTCAAGTGACTGCTGATGGTTTAGCCGCGGATCAACCAGGGTCTCGTAGCGCTGAACCAGAGAGGCATCGTCCAAGCCCTCGGCCCCACCGATCACCTCGGTCACGTCTCCCCCGGTTAGCTCGACATGAATACCTGCCGGAACGGTGCCGAGCGAGCGATGCACAGCGAAGAAGCTCGCGACCTCTTGCATAATCGTCTCAAAATCCCGTGTCTTGTAACCGTTGGCCGTTGAGATGGTGTTTCCGTGCATCGGATCAGTGATCCATGTGACCGGCCGACCGTCGGAATTCACCGCCTCAACCAGGGGCGGAAGCGCGTCTTCGATGCGCCCTGCTCCCATTCGCGCCATGAAGGTAAGCCTGCCCGGTTCTCCCTCGGGGTTGAGTGCCTCAATCAGACCCACCAGGTCTTCAGCAGTTGCAGTCGGCCCGATCTTGACGCCGATGGGATTACGCACCTGGCGCATCAACTCAACGTGTCCCTCGTCCAAACCGCGAGTCCGCTCCCCGATCCAGAGGAAATGCCCCGAGGTGTCGTAGGGGTCTCCGGTGCGCGAATCAATGCGGGTCAGCGCTGACTCATAGTCGAGCAACAGCGCCTCGTGGGAACTAAACAGATCCACTTCCCGCAGTGAATCAAAGTCAGCCCCAGCAGCCTCCATGAACTTCACCGCTCGGGTAATCTCATTTGCGAGACGATCGTAACGACGATACACAGGGTTCTGGGTGAATCCGCGATTCCACTCATGAACGCGTCGAAGGTCGGCGTAGCCCCCCTTCGTGAAGGCACGAATCAGGTTCAGTGAAGATGCCGAACGTTGATACATCTCCAGGAGCCGACCCGGGTCATGAGCACGATCCTCTGG
>JBATQJ010000043.1:0-1910 GCA_049291975.1 Scrofimicrobium sp. | reverse complement strand
GTCATGAAGTGTCCGGGGTGATCCCCTCAGGCCATGCGGAATTCCGCGACCTTGACTTCCTCTTCCGTCAATCCGGCAAAGGGTCCGGGCAGGATCGTATCGCCCCTGCGCTCACCGAAGTAATCCTCGTCAAACACGATCGGCGTCTCATCCGGGTTCTCAAAGCGCTGCTCCGGCTCAAACGCCAGGCCCAGCGTTTCGGTGTTGATCAGTTCATTGCGGAAGCCTTCCAGCAGCGAGTACACATTGGTGTTCAGGTAATATTTGCCATCCTTCTCCGTCAGTTCCGCTTTGGCCTTCACGTCCGCGCGGATCAGGCCATGTTCCTCATGCTTGCTGACAGAGGCGCCGCCAAAGTACGCGTTCCCCTTCACCCACACGGGCAGATGGCCGAAGTGATAGGTCGCCAGCGCGCGCATATCGGGCTCCTGTCCCATCATGAAATGGGAAATCCATTCGTCATAGGTGGGGAAGATATCCAGGGACGCGGTTCCGACCACCTCATAATCGTTGTTTTGAGCCGTTTTTGATTTATCGGTGACGGGATAGTGCTGGATAAAGATATTGTTATAGATCCTGTCATCGCCGTGCAGAATGGTCATAAAGCCCGCCACTTCCGTGCGGTGACGGATATGGTAGGGGGTATACCGCGGTTCGCGCTGGCCGTTGACGATGGTGTCCACGCCGGCGTTGATCAGGGTAAAGGAGCCGAGCATCAGGTTATGCACGCAGGCGATCCCTTCGCTGGGCATGGAAACGGAAGACTTGGACAAAAGGATATTGTTGTCGATCAGCGTAGGCCCGTGGCTTACCTCGATAAACACATCGCAGCTGAACATCGCGCCTTTGGCGGGCTGCACCCCCTCCGGGCGGTGGTTGTCATGCATGAGGTTGCCCGAGATGCGCGAGCCCTGCGCCTGCCAGTCGCACCATACGCCGATGATGCAGTGGTGGAAGTGATTGCGGCGGATGGTCACATCGATCGCCGCGTGCAGCTTGATGCCCGCGGTTTCCGCGCCGCCCAGCTGCTGGGAATTGCAGATGTGATGGATGTGACAGTCCTCAATGACGGAGAAGACGCCGCCCATGCGGCCCACGATGCCTGTCTGCTCGCAGTGATGGATATTGCAGCGGCGGACGATATGGCCGCCGACTTTCTCCTTGAGCCAGCCGTGATACTGCCCGCGGCACACCGCGTCGCGTTCCATCTGGGTGGGGCTCTTCACGTGCTTTGTATAGAAGTACATGTCATTCTCCGGGTCGAGGTACTTGCCCAGAGAGATGCCGCAGCACTTGCTGTTTGAGATCTCGCAGTCCTCGATGATCCATCCCCGGCTCCAGTGCGGGCCGACCATGCCGTCCTGATAGGCGGCAGGCGGCGCCCAGGTGGTGGCAGCCTTGCGGACATTGAACCCGCTGAGCGTGATGAAGCCGACGCCTGTCCGGTCGGGCATGAAGCAGTTGCGGCGGACGCTGAACTCCACATCTTCCCGGTTGGGGTCTTTCCCCTGGAAGTTGGCGTAGATGACGGTCTCATTCCCGTCCTGCTCCGTAAACCATTTATAGATGGATTCCTCAGGCGTCCACGAGCAGGGATCAACCTGTCCCGCGACGCATTCTTCCAGCGTGACGGTTTCGTACAGCATCTGATCGCCGAGAAATACCGCGCCGGTGTGGCGCACGGTCGGCGCGAAGTACCAGTCTCCGCAAACGTAGGTGGTATAGGGATTATACGCGCCGAACAATTCATTGTTGACCCGCGTGACCCAGACATCGCCCTCATAGGGCTTCCAGCCTGTCAGCGGCTCAGCGCCCGTGATCACAGCGCCCAGCGGCTGCATGGATTTGTATACGATCCGCTGATCCTCTGTGCCGGCATTTTGCGGGTTCACATATTCGCGGTAAATGCC
>JBATQJ010000042.1:0-10616 GCA_049291975.1 Scrofimicrobium sp. | reverse complement strand
GCGGATATGAACGTTCGGGCGATCCCCTACGACATGCCGATCGTTGGATACGGCACCAAGAACGTGAACACCCTGCGTCTTTGGAAATCGGAACCGATTGAAGAGTTCGATTACGACGCGTTCAACTCCCAGCGCTTCACCGACGCCATCGTCGAGCGCGAGCGCGTCGCCGACCTTTGTCGCGTTCTCTATCCGAACGACACGACGTACGAGGGTAAAGTCCTGCGTGTCCGCCAGCAGTACTTCTTCGTCTCGGCGTCCCTTCAGACCATCATTGAGGTCTACAAGCGCTCCCACGGGGACGACTTCTCGAAGTTCGGGGAGCTGAACTCGGTGCAACTCAATGACACTCACCCGGTGCTTGCCATTCCTGAACTGATGCGACTGCTGCTGGACGAGGAGGGGCTGGGTTGGGACGAAGCCTGGGAAATCGTCCAGAGCACGTTTGCCTACACCAACCACACGGTCCTCGCCGAGGCGCTGGAGACCTGGGAAATCTCGATCTTCCAGCAGTTGTTCCCTCGTATCCTCGAAATCGTCGGGGAAATTGACCGACGGTTCCGTGAGGAACTCGCAAAGCTCAAGGTCGACCCGGGTGTCATCGAATACATGGCCCCCGTCTCTGGTGGTCGCGTTCATATGGCATGGATTGCCTGCTACGCCTCGTTCTCAATCAATGGTGTGGCGGCGCTTCACACGGAGATCCTGAAGCGTGACACGCTAAAGGACTGGTATGCGCTGTGGCCGGAGCGGTTCAATAACAAGACCAACGGGGTCACCCAACGCAGGTGGCTCAACAACTGCAACCCGAAGCTTGCGGAGCTTTTGACGCGCGAACTGGGATCGGACGCTTGGGTCACGGACCTGGACCAGCTGAGGACTCTGCTGCCTCTGGGAGCAAATGATGATCTGATGCGTGAGTTGCTTGAGATCAAAGCTGACAACAAGGAGCGGTTCGCGACTTGGCTAGAGCACCGTCAGGGCGACGTGATCCCGACGGGTGCCATCTATGACGTGCAGATTAAGCGCCTACATGAATACAAACGCCAACTCCTGAACGCCATGTACATCCTCGATCTGTACTATCGCCTGAAGGACAATCCGAAACTGGATGTCGAACCCCGCGTCTTCATCTTCGGGGCCAAGTCGGCTCCCGGATACAGGCGAGCCAAAGCGATCATCAAGTTGATCAATGAGGTCGGCCGCATCGTCAACGGCGATCCGGACATGAAGGGGCGCTTGGCGGTCGTGTTCGTGGAGAACTACAACGTGACCCCCGCCGAGTACATCATTCCGGCCGCAGACGTTTCAGAACAGATTTCCACGGCCGGTAAGGAAGCCTCTGGTACCTCGAACATGAAGTTCATGATGAACGGGGCGCTGACCCTCGGCACCTTGGACGGGGCCAACGTTGAGATCCTCGAAGCGGTTGGCGACGACAACGCCTACATCTTCGGAGCGAAGGAAGAGGAACTGCCGGAACTGCGCAAGACGTACAACCCGCGGGAAATGTACGAAACGGTTCCGGGACTGCGGAAAGTGATGGACTCGTTCGTCGATGGCACGCTTCAGGACGGGGGCAACGGCGATTTCCATGATCTCTATGTCTCGCTGCTGGACGGTTCATCGTGGGAGTCGGCGGATACCTACTACCTTCTGGGGGACTTCGCCTCGTACCGTGAGACACGCGACAAGATGGCGGCGGACTACCGTGACGATCAGCTGGGCTGGGCACGCATGTGCTGGGTGAACATCTGCGAGTCTGGGCGTTTCTCGTCAGACCGAACCATCCGTGATTACGCGGAGCAGGTCTGGAAGCTGGAGCCGGAGCCAATCGCATAGCGCTCTCTCAGCTAAGGCGATGCCGGCGTGACCGCCGGAACGTCTGCGGGCTCTTAAATCTCCCGCGCTTCGCGAGGTCGATAATCGCTCCTCGATCGTTTCCGGCGTTCACGTCGGCATCACGTCACGTGGATCCAACCCCGATAGACTCCTTTTGTGTCTCACTCGCATAGCCATGGTCACGGCGGGAAAGCCCCCGCCTCTCACTGGGTTGTGGTCGGACTGGCGATCACTCTGGCATTGATGTTCGTTGCCACGGTCGTCGGGGCGGTGATGCTGTGGCCCAGCGCCTCTGATCTGCCCGAGAAACGTCCCGTCACTCATCCCGGGACGGAGACCGTCAACGCGGTGATCCTTAGCTACGAGGCCGGTGACCCTGACGATGTGAGCATTGCTGCCACGGCGACAGTGGAGATCGATGGAACCGGGGAGGTCGCCGAGGTTCAGCTAAACCCCTCGATTGCGCGCCCCGAGATAGTCGGGCACCGTGTCACACTAATGTCGCAGACACAGGAGGCCATCGACCTCGGCCAACCAGCCTACATTTTCATGGATTTCCACCGAACCAACACCCTGTTGATTCTCGGTGCCATCTTTGCGATCTGCGTTGTGGCAGTTGCGGGACTCAAGGGCATGGCGGCCCTAATCGGCCTGGTCGCTGGCCTCGCAGTGGTCTGGTTCTTCACTTTGCCCGCACTGTTGGCGGGACGCCCTGCTCTAGCGGTTGCACTGGTGACGGCCAGCCTCATTCTATTCGTGGTCGTGTACATGGCCCACGGAATATCTGTTAAGTCGACAACCGCGTTACTTGGAACCTTCGCGGGTGTCGCGGCGGTGATTGTGCTGGCCTCCTGGGCCATTCCCTCGGCCATCTTGACGCCCGAATTCGATGAGGAGATGGGGATACTCGCCGCAACGACGCCGGGAATTGATCTGCGTGGAGTCCTGCTTTGCGGGATGGTTCTCAGCGGCGTCGGAGTGCTTAACGACGTGACGATCACACAGGCCTCTGCCGTTTGGGAACTGCGTGGAGCGGCACCGGGCGACTCGCGCATGAGCATCTTTACAAGGGCGATGCGGATCGGGCGCGACCACATCGCCTCAACGGTCTACACCATCGCGTTTGCGTATGTCGGAGGTGCTCTCGCCCTGCTGCTTCTGGTTGACTCTATGGACTACGGGGCACTTGAGTGGGTGTCGTTCAGCGATGTCGCGAGCGAGCTGGTGTCCATCGGGGTGGCGTCAATCGGATTGGTCCTGACGATCCCTCTTACTACCGCCATTGCGGCAGCACTCGTCGGCGGCCCTGAAAACAGAAGCCAAGCAAAACACACCCGGAGCACAGGAGGCGGCGATTCAGGCGAGCACGTGCTCCCTGCATAAGTTCTCAGTCGCTAGGTGATCCTCGCAAACAACCATGCGGATCTTGCAAGAGGGATCTGCGCAGTTCCCCAGATGTCCCGCCGGAGCACCGCAGATATCGCATTCACCGATCACTTCAGCCTCGGGCGAGAACTCAATGGTCTCGCGCCCGTCGAACACCGCGAGCGATCCTTGCCATAGTCCCTGATCCCCAAACGCCTCGCCATATCGGACGATGCCACCGTCGATCTGATAGACCTCGGAGAAGCCACGGTTCTTCATCAGAGCCGAGAGGATCTCACACCTGATCCCGCCGGTGCAGTAGGTGACAACCGGCTTGTCCTTCAGATTGTCGAAAGCCCCGCTTTCGATCTGTTCGATGAACCCGTGAGTGGTCTCAACGTCGGGAACGACAGCATTCCTGAACTTGCCAATCCGGGCCTCCCACTCATTTCTTCCATCGAAGAAGACAACCTCGTCTCCCCGCTGTTCAACCAGTTCATTGACCTGGGCTGGGGTTAGGTGTTCGCCGCCGCCAATGACGCCGTCGAAGCCAACCTTCACCTCCTCGGGAGTTCCGAAGGCAACCAACTCCGGACGGACCTTTACGGAGAGGCGAGGAAAGTCTTTTATCCTCTTCCACGGGGCGCGTCGATCGTGGCCACGATTCCACTCGGGCCGCTCCTCCTCGAACCCCGTCCCCTCGGACCACTTGACGGTCTCCGTGATGCCACGGAAGGGCGGATATTCCTTGGTCCGCTTGATGTACTGCTTGCAGGCATCAAGCTCGCCACCGACAGTGCCATTGATACCGTGCGGTGAAATGATGATTCTTCCGCGCAATCCCAACTTCTCGCAGAGTTCGCGCTGCCAGAGCATAACTGCATCGGGGTCCGCAACGGGTGCCAATACGTAGTAAAGAAGTATCTTTGATTCGGCCATCTCACAATCCTATCGGTGCCCGAAATCTACCGGTCGTATAGGTTTAAGTAATGGCACTCCTAATCCCGTTTGAGGGCAAAGCTCCGCAGGTTGATCCCACCGCGTGGCTCGCCCCCAACGCCACTCTGATTGGCGATGTTTGGGTTGGGCCGGGTGCGTCAATCTGGTTTGGCGCAGTACTTCGCGGCGATATGGACCGTATTGAGCTAGGGGCCGGAAGTAACCTGCAGGACAATGTGGTTGTCCATACTGACACGGGAATTCCAACGGTGATTGGCAAGAACGTGGGCGTAGGGCACCTCGCATTGGTACACGGTGCAACCGTTGAGGACGGATGCCTAATTGGTATGGGTGCAAGACTGTTGAACGGCTCCCATATTGGAACCGGCGCAATGGTTGCAGCCGGAGCTTTGGTTCTTGAGGGGCGCTCCGTGGAACCGGGACACATAGTTGCCGGAGTTCCGGCAAAGGACCGCGGGGAACTTACTGCCGAGGTGGCGAAACGCGTTTATGAGAACGCTTTCCGCTACCAGGAGCTCGCCGCCAGATACAGAAATCAGTAGAGCTAATGTTCCGTTTTTTAGGTAGGCTAACCACTCGAGGCGCTTGGGGTGTCATCGGCTCCTGGCTGGTAGTAATCGCAGTTGCAGCCTCGGCCGCACTGCTGGGTTTCGGCCACGGTGGGCTGTTCCAGCGAATGGAAACCAGCGAGTACAGCATTCCGGGTAGTGAATCTGCCCTGGTGACGGAGTACACGGGCGAGAGCTCTGGTTCCGGTTCGACGAGCATGTTGATCGTCTCAGGAGTCGACACCAACGACGCGGCAGTCAAAGAGTTTGCCAACAACAATCGAAAGCTCCTGGAGACCGAGAACGTCGAATCCGTCATCGACGCCTTTTCGATTGCTCAACTGAGAGCGGAAGCCGAAGAAGAGGCCGAAGCCCAGATTAAGGAAGAGATCGAAAGTCAGATTGCGTCGGCACTGGTCGATGTTGAGGCCCAGATCAAGGCTGGCGCTGACCAAGCGAAAGCCCAGATTCAAGCGCAGGTGGACGCCGCCGCCGCGATGGGTCCTGAGGCGCAAGCGATGGCTCAGGCGCAAGCAGACCAAGCTCTAGCCCAGGTAGACACGGAGACTCAGGCTGCTCTTGAACAGGCCAAGACCGAGGTAACCGCGCAGGTCACCGAAGCGGTTGAAGCAGCGGCCGACGAAGCAGCGAACAGCCCCGAAGCTCTTGAACAAAAGGAGGAAGCCGACAAGCAAGAAGCCGCGCTGATTTCTGAAAAAAAGGATAGTTTCGCTGTCATTGTGACCCACGACGAGGTTGAAGAGGGAACAGCGTCGAAAGAGGCCAGGACCGCCTTCCTTGATGCGCTCGACGAGTACCGCACGGCTCTGCAGCAGGAATTCCCCGGTGCTGAGGTTCGCGAAATGTCCACTGAAGCCATCGGAGCCGCAGTCAACGAGCAAGTCCAGTCGGATCTGTTCAAGGGTGAGTCTTTGGGGCTTCCAGTCGCGGCTCTTCTTATGCTCATCGTCTTTGGCGGCGCAATTGCTGCTGGGCTACCGCTGGTCGGAGCGGTAAGCGCCATCGCGGTTGGAATGGGGGTTCTTTGGGTCTCTACCTGGGTAACCACCATCGACGCCTTCATCTTGAACGTTGTCTCGATTATCGGGCTGTCCCTGTCGATTGACTACGGTCTGCTTGTGGTCTCCAGATTCAGGGAAGAGGGATACTCCCGGCTTGAAGCGACTCCGGCCGAATTGATTCCGTCCGACCGGAAGGCATACCGCAGAAGGATCGTTGTGCCAGCGGTACGAAAGACTGTTGCAAGCGCGGGACGAACAGTATTCTTCTCAGCAATAACCATCGCCATGGCACTGGGTGGGATTTTCCTAATCAAGATCCATATGCTTCGGACAATCGCATGGGGCGGCATCCTAATTGCACTCCTCGCGGTGCTGGCGGCCATGACGCTTATTCCCGCGCTACTGACGATCTTTGGCGATAAGCTCCTCAAGCCGTCACCACTGACCAAGGTCCCCGGGCTTGGCCAGTTAATGCGTGCTGTCGGGGACTCGTCAAGCGATCACGGGATCTTCTCGAAGATTGCTCGGTGGGTACAGAAACGTCCCTGGTCAGTAATGATTGGGGTGCTGATAATCCTGGTTGCTATGGCCTCCCCTGTCCGTGACCTTCAGATGCGAAACAACTTGACGGATAACATTCCCGCCACTTCCGACGCTGGGATCGTCTACGACACCATCCAAAATGACTTTCCGGACTTGGCGACACCCGCTATCCAGGCAGTCGCCGACGCCCCGCAAGACTCGGAGACGGTCGATTCGTTCGTCACCAGAATTGAGTCCCTGAGCGACGTTGAAGGAGTTACAGTCGAGGATCTTCCCGATCATGATGGGATGACTCTGATCAACGTTCAGATTGCGGCCGAAGATCAATCAGGCGTTGAAGTAACGAACCTGGTCAAGGAAATCCGCTCTCTTGTGACCGACGACGCCCAGATCTGGGTTGGTGGTTCAGCGGCAAACCAGCTTGATTTTAGTAATGCGGTCTTCAGCGACGCTCCGTGGGCCCTGTTGTTCGTAGCTATTGCGGTAATGATCCTGCTGTTCTTGATGACGGGATCAGTCATAGTTCCCCTCAAGGCAATCATCATCAACAGTCTCTCGATCGTTGCGTCACTCGGTATTACGGTTGCAATCTTCGAGAACGGCTGGTTGGGGGTCCCGGCATCTCCGGGACTACAAACCTTCATCGTCGTCTGCATGATTGCGTTTGGTTTCGGGTTGTCGATGGACTACGAGGTCTTCCTCCTCGCCCGCATCAAAGAATTCTGGGATGCGGGTGAGAGCAACGATCACGCCGTCGCTCTCGGTCTGCAACGCTCAGGACGAATCATCACCTCGGCGGCAGCCATCGTCATCGCGGTGTTCATAGGCTTCGCAATGGGAGACATGCTGGCGATCAAACAGATCGGTGTTGGCCTTGCCGTGATGGTCGCCGTCGACGCAACCATGACACGCATGCTGCTAGTTCCCGCAACGATGACTGTGCTCGGAAAGTGGAACTGGTGGGCACCAAAGCCCCTAGCCAAGCTGTACAAGAAGGTGGGCTTGCACCACTAGGAGTAGTGAACCGGACAGCGATGCCTCCCGCGTCGATGTCCGGGCAATAGACACGTCAGAATCGCTGGAAACGCCCCGCCCGGCGGCAAAACTCAAGTCAGAAGGCGTCTAGGTCAGGGCAAGAGCGTTTCTGGCGGCTTCAATTGTTCTGGGAACGTAGCTCCGACCGAAGAGGAAACAGTGCACCGTCAAGATGTGCATCTGGTGCAGATAGACCCTACCCTCCCAACCATCCGCGAGCGCTGAAACTTCCTGGTACGCGGCGATGACATGTTCCAAGTAGAGGCAACCGAAGGTTCTGAGAGCTGCCAAATCCTCTTCTGCGTGACCTCCCTGAGCTGCGGGATCAATTAGGACCGGGCTCCTCTTCCCCCACAGCACATTACCGATCCAGAGGTCGCCGTGAATTCGAGAGACACCATTACCTTTTCGCCTCACCATCTCGGGTTCGTCGTGGTCCAGTACGCCGGACTCGAGTGCCTGACACAGTTGCTCGATCACGTCCTGCTCTCTCTTATCAAAGACATCGCTCAGGTATGGGCGAATTCTCAGTTGGGAATAAAAGTTGCCCCACGAGCGTTTACTCTCTTGCGGCGGGGTCTGCTGAACCTTGAGAGTGGCATCACCAATCCAGGCTGGCCCCGAGTATCCGGAGGGAGGTGCCCCATACCAGGGAGCCCCTGAAGCGTGCATCCTGGCAAGCATTCTCCCGAGGTGTCTTGCAGATTCACTGGATGGCCGCCACTCGTCCACGTGTTCGGTGACAAGCCGATCTTCCGAGACCTCAAGAACTGCAGGAGTGACGGCTCCCCCATCTCCCAGCCAGCCCAATCCAGCGGCCTCGTACAAGGGCTGCCCCAAATGATCACCGGACGCCCACATAGTAAAGGACGGCTGGTGCCGAAGCGAGTATCTGTCCATTCGACCTCCCACTACGATCAAACCACAACTACCCGAGGAGAGAACTTGTCCTTTGAACCCACAAACCTTCCCTGCCCCCAGGAACAGGCAGAGCGCCTCATCGCTCTCGGAGTTCCGGCGCAGTTCGGCCTTTCAGACGAGTCAGCCTTGGCAGCAGCGAATCACTTCCGCAAAGCAGAGGGCGCACTCCTGGTGCCGACAGGATCGCCAGCGAGTTACACCGAGCTTGTGGGATTGCTCCGCTATCAGGGCAATCCTGGATTCGTTGTTGAGGACTTCACGGACACGGACCAGTTCGAGCTCTTCGAGGGCGCTGACCAGAAACTGCTCGATCTCCCTGAGTCATCCTGGTATCTGGCACATAGTCCACAGCGCGGCGACGAGTTCGGCAACGCCTCGCCTGCCGAAGCTCTCGCTGCCATAACAGCGCAGGAAGGTGTTGCACTATCCATGGTCGAGGGGATACTCCTCGCCATCCAGGCTCCTGAAGTGCTTGAACGGAACTTTTGCTATATGACCATCGCGTCGCGAAAAAGGAAATTTAAGGGTGGTTTTGACGCGCGGACCCCCGCGCTATGGATCAGCAACGGTACCGGTCGCGACGGTATTGGGCGGAAGAACGCACCAAAGCTTGGATGGTGCTGGTGGAACAATCGCCACACCTGGCTAGGCATTGCTCACGCGGCGAGTAGGGAGTTCAGGAGTTAGGGCGTGTCTCCTGAATCCCTGCTCGCTGTGGTGACCGTGAAATCCGCGCTTGCTACGTTGTCATCGTCGGCTTTGCCACCAGCAAAGCCTCCTCTTCCGCCTTGCAACCATAAATTTCCCGGGCATCCTCGCCCGAGCATGTATTCAGGAGACACGCCCTAGCTGGCGCTGCGAGCTTCCCAGTCCTCACGGGTCATCGTGGTGACGATCAGCGTCTTGGTTGTGTCCAGTAGCGGGACCGGGTGGCCCGGGACCACTCGGTCGAACTTGAAGCCAAGTTTCTCCTGCGCGCGGCGCGACTTCGCGTTATCCTCGTACGCGCCACACCAGACCACCGGGCACTCCAGTTGCTCAAACGCATACTGAATCAGCACACTGCTAGCCTCGCCAACGTACCGGTTTCCCCAGTGGGGAGCGGCAATCCAGTAGCCCAGTTCCAGATCCCCGACTTCGCCGAACGGAGCCGTCATTAGGCCAACGCTCCCAATTGGCTCGCCCGTCTCTTTCAGCGTCACCGCGTAGGTCCCCGAGTTGGATAGAACACTCCTGATTGTCTGGGCACTCTCGGAAACCGACTTGTGCGCAGGCCATCCCGCGGCCGGGCCGACAAGTTCGTCCGAGGCGTAACGGTAAAGGTCTTCGGCGTCCGTTGCCTCCCAATTGCGCAGGATCAGACGTTCAGTCTCGAAGGTCTTAGGAAACGGGTACTCGCTTGCTTGCTTCATGCGCTCAGCATTTCACAGTTCTTGGCCGCTACAGGTACGGTGGCGAGGTGCTGATCCTGCTGCCACCCTCCGAAGGAAAGACCTCACCTACCGCTGGGCCGAGGTTCAGCCTGGAGTCAATCTCCTTTCCGGAGCTCACCGATGCGCGATCTAGGGTCGTCCATGCTCTGCAGGCATTGGGCGATAATGCCGAAGCTGCGGCGACTCTTGGACTCGGAAAGAAATCGGCCGAGGAGGCCTCACTCAACCTCTCGTTGTTTGACTCTCCCTGCGCCCGAGTGATCGATCTGTACACAGGGGTCCTTTACGATCACCTAGACACAGCGACTTTGGACGAGGAATCCCGCGGCAGGCTCGGCAGACAAGCTCTGATTAGTTCTGCCCTGTTTGGCCTCATCAGGCCGGATGACCTGATCCCAAACCACCGACTCTCAATCGGAGTACGTCTTCCGGAAATTGGAGCACTTGGGCCGTGGTGGCGTAGGCAGATTGAGCGGGCCTCGTCCGATGAGTTGGATTTGTGGGGCAGAGCCGTCTTTGATGCTCGGTCTGGAGGCTACAAAGCGGCATTTAGCGTCGGGAGCGCAGACGTCGTGGAACTTTCGGTTGTCGAAGAGCGGGTGGCTGGGCGCAAAGTCATCACACACATGGCAAAGAAGTGGCGTGGCCTCGCAGCGAGACACTTAGTTCAGGACAGCTCCCTGACAGAATCAAGTACCGCCGGAGAGATACTGGGCTCCCTCGGCCATATGGCCCTGGCGTCCCAGGGCTTGGGAGTAGTGGGCCTTGAAGTCTCGGAACCGAGGCCAACCAAAGGCGGGGGCTCAGTGGTGGGAGCAACGCTGGTGACTACCTCAACCGAGAAAACCTAGCCCGTAGCCTCTTCTTGGATCAGGCACGCGCGATCTATCTCCACGGTCTCCGACGCTGACGGGGTTCCGCGAGAAAGATAGCCGTTCTCGCCATTT
>JBATQJ010000041.1:0-10470 GCA_049291975.1 Scrofimicrobium sp. | reverse complement strand
ATGGGATCATCCCTGCTCGCGCAGGGAGCACACAAGCATGGGCCTGACGAGGCATTGCCGGACGGGATCATCCCTGCTCGCGCAGGGAGCACGTGAACGCTGTTGCGCAAACCGGGTACGAACAGGGATCATCCCTGCTCGCGCAGGGAGCACTGGGAGGGCCGTCAGCGGCGCGTGAGTGGTGCGGGATCATCCCTGCTCGCGCAGGGAGCACACAGCCCTCGATACTGACGCGGTGACACCGACGGGATCATCCCTGCTCGCGCAGGGAGCACAGGGCTGGGACCATTCCGCCGCTAGACCCTTCGGGATCATCCCTGCTCGCGCAGGGAGCACGCTGCGGCGCGGCTTGGGTCACAAGGAATCAAGGGATCATCCCTGCTCGCGCAGGGAGCACCTTGGGCCGCTTCTGACTCCACACATCAAAAAGGGATCATCCCTGCTCGCGCAGGGAGCACTCGCCGCGCGAATACTCCGACTCCAAGTTGTGGGGATCATCCCTGCTCGCGCAGGGAGCACGCTTCCTGATCTGGGAGTTTACAGAGGGAAGGCCTGAATCTCGTTCACTTCCGTTTTCGATGCAATCACTGTCGCGTGTTATCCTCGTCGTCTTCGATACCTCGAAGCGGCGGACCAACCCTTCTTCATAGAAGATCCCGACTCGCTTGATCGCCTCATCATTGTTACCCCATCAAAATCTGTCGGACGCCAGTCGTGGTCACTGGATCGCACGCTGAACCCCTGTTCTGCTGAACGATCTTTGTAAACGAGAAGTGCACGCCCGCTTCCGTCCTCGATTGCAAGCGCCCACACATGGTCGCGAAGGCGAGGATTCAACTTTCCAACGAACACACCTGGACTGACTTCCATCATCCAGCGTGTCAGATGGCCGCGTAGTCCTGCGGAGCAGGCGGTGAGGATGAGGACAACCACCGTCAGCCTCGAGCATCCTCGTTGAAACTCACTCCTCCTTCGACTTCGCCACTGGCATCCCAGAGCAAGTTTTCTCCCTCGCCGTCATAGACGAGGTCTACTTCCCCTATGTTCAGTAGCCGGACTACGTCACGAACGACGCGCTTTGTGAGCCTGTCGTTCATGAAGCTATCTCGCATTCTCCGCCGCACATCGCCACCGAAGTCGCGATTAGCCAGTGCGTCAAGCTTCGGGTCACCTGTCAGGGACCCTTGATACTCGGCAGTCGCTTCGAAGGATACGGGTATTGATGTCTCCGCTTTGTACAAGTCGGCGATGTCGTAGACGAAACTTCGATCATGTCCGGTGTGCACGATCCCAAGTCCAGGAGAACAACCTATCGCGACAACCGCAGCCTGGACCAGACCATACAGACAGACGTTTGCGGCCGAGAGCGCTTGATTAATGGGATCTCCTCCCGCGAAATCTTCAGGGTTATAGTCTCTGCGTCCCCATTCAACCCCCGTTTTCTTGGACCAGTCTCGATACACATTTCTTACTCGAGCGCCTTCTCGGCCGCGAAGTTGCTGCATCGTAAGGCCAGAAACATCTTCATTTGGAAAGCGCATTGCATACATTTCGCGTGCGACTTTCATGCGCTCTCGATTATTGGAGACGATCCGAGCCTGTTTGACCAGAAGCTTGGTAGACCGAGCAAGAGGGCGCCCACCCGCGTAATACCGGACGCCACGCTCTCCGACCCACACGACCGATGTCCCGCTGTCCGCTATCACGGCCATCGCCTGGTGGGTGACGTTTGTTCCTGGGCCAAGCATTAGTACGAGCAATGCTGCGCTGGGGATGTGCACGACGCCGTCTTCAGTAGTCGCCGTCAGTGCATTTGCATCACGGGCAATGACGGCGTGTTCCAAATACACGAACGAAATTCTGTCCTCAACTCGTGCGAGTTCTGATGGGTTCGATGGGACAACACCCGGCATCGTGTCAGCCATGCTAGCTCTAGCTACCCGATGGACCGTGCTGGTGCGAGGGTCATGAGACCGCAACCGTACGCTTTTCCTCTTCCGATGCCTTCCACGAGTACCGAACGAAGCGCATCGGCGTCGATCACTTCCAGGCCACCCTCAAAAGTTACTCGAGCGAGCGTCACATGATTCTGACCCCGCTTGAAACGAAGAGTTTCATGCTTTGTTATTAGCGGAGCTGCACTCTCATCTTCGGTAGAACTATCAATCCACTTCACGCCCATGCTCTCAGCTCGTTTTAGTAGCCACCCAGCCTGGTAGCGTTCAGATACGTGGGCTTTCCGGCGTTTTGCTCCGTCGGGTCCTGTAACGATATGAGTTGGATTAGCGGTGAGGCGGAAGCTGTAGCGTTGACCTTCATGTAGCCGCGCAAGTAACGGGTCGTACTCACGAGAATCCCACGTTCTTTCCGTTTCCCAGCCGGCTTGCTCCTGCAAATGCTCCAGTGATGGAATATCCCGACTCACGATTAGCAACGCAGTTTGACTCGCACTCTCGTCGAGTCGCCACAGTGTACGACCGCGATTCTCGGTGGGAGGGAATGCCGACTCGACCGCCGCGTGCAAAACCTGAGGGTCCTTGGACATTCTGAGTGTCTGCCGACGCCTCGGGTTTAGGTACATCCGAGTCAAGTACATCAAATACCTCCCAGAAGTTGCATCACGTCATGTTCGTCCGAGGGAACTCCTTCTGAATTCGTCACCCGGGACCAGCCGTGCACGACACTCCTCCACGCATACTCGCGATTACGAGGATCGAAGCTCACAGGCACGTCACGAACCATTTCATCACTCACGTCGTCAGGACCAGCATCCCGGGAGTAGAGGAGCATTGCATCTCTAGGCTGCGTTCGCATGTATCTCTCGGAGGCTCTCCAAGGCTCGCGCTCTATCGCATCCTCGATGGCTCCGTCCCTGATACCGAGGACGAGGCGAGTGCCTGGCGGACACGCACGTCGTCCTAGGTAGAGCGGAAACACCGGAGATTTGATGGCTCCGGCGAGGCCTTCCAGTAGGGTTGAGTCTCCCTCGATGAAGGCTAAGAACTTTGCGTCCCCCACGTAGTAGCGTTGGGATAGCGGTTTAGCTTTTCCAGTACGCCAATCAATTGCCGTCTGGAAATCTCTCACAAGTTCACCAGGTTGTTCTTGGCGAACTCCAAACCGGAGCCCGGCGAGGTCTTCGATTGGATCGATTCTTCGACGCCCCAAAGCCGCGGCTAGCAGTCCAACGACACCGCTCTTTGTTGGCAGCATCCTGGTGTCCCTGCGGACGAACCGACTCTCGTCACCCCACGCCTGGAGGGGGCCAGAGAGTTCGAGTACGAGGGTTGACATCACTCGCCCGCCAGGCGAGATCGGGTTGCTGCAACTGCCGTGGACACAAGTTCGTCCAGTCCAACGGAGGAATCAGCGCCCTTACTCTCAAGCATCTTGAGCGCTCGCGGATCTGCGACCATCTCGGCCTCAATCACTGGATGCGTCCCATAGGCATTGTCGCCCGCCTCGGCAAACTCCAGAAGTTCAAACGCTGCAGCTGAGAGGACTCCACCATCGGCATCGGGCCGCACCGGATCCTCGAACGCACCCACAAGATTCGTCGGTTGATCTGAGCGGACCTGGACCATGACGAAACCAGGCCGTGTTCTGTTTGCAAAAGTGTTCTGCTTGCCGGTCGGCATGCTGAGGATAAATGCGCGAATGAAAGCTTCAACGGCTCGGACAGCGGCTTCTTCTGAACCGAGGTTCTCAGAGAGGCGTACCGCGTCGATGGTTGCGTACCGATAGAGGGTTGAGGAGTTAAACTCGACTGTCCCGATCATCCCGGCTCCCGCGTTATCTTCCGGAGCGTTATCATCGACAGCCGTGAAGTAGTCGAACTCGGAGACGACTTCGTGCACGGAGATGGCGTGGCTTACCTGGCATGCTGCGTCGACATTAAGTTCTGGAGCGTCAGCGATCATTCGGCCGAAGAGTGCAACGTCGATAGATGAGGCTTCTTTTAGGGCCTTCTGCGCTTCTGACTTTGAGAACTCTCCATCCGGTGCATTCGCCGCAAGTTCCGCCAAAGCTTCGATCTGAGCTCGCGAAAGGAAAACCAGATATCCGGTCTTATGCTCTTCCGCGGCATTCTCATCTGAATCGTCCTTGGTCTTCTTCTTCTCAATCTTCACCTTGATACCAGAAGCAGAAAGAACCTTGTTCGCGAGCTGGACCGAGGCTGTTTCGTCGCGATCCTGATCAAGATCTCGGATTCTCTTAGCAATCCGATCTACCAACTTGAGTGTCCGTTCTCCGAGCTCGCTTTCGTCTAGAGAGTCCCGGAATACACTTCGAGTAGCTCGCTTCCATGCTTGACTTGAGACGCGGGCTCGCTTCACTCCTCCATAGACTGCGCTTTTCGGGGAACCGGTGTCGTCTCTGTTAATGCACGAAGGTGGGACCGTCTGTAGCACGTGGATGTCGATGAAAGTGCTGTCGGAATGCGTCATTGGTATCTCCTGGGATCTCTGTGGTTGGTTTTGGCTATTGCTCGGCGGGTTCAGTCGTATCGGGGGATTGGGTGGGCGAGTCGATTCGAGCCAGATCGCGAGCCCATCCGAGCCTCACGCGGGTTCTAGATTGAGGGGACTGAAGCCAATACAAGTCTTCCGCTAATCTTCCGTAATCAAGAGGTATCTTCTCGTTTCGAAACTGAGTGATTAGGCCACGCAAGTGAACCGTAGCCTCATCCAAACTTGTTGATGTGGCTAGTGCGTTAAACCTCCGCATTACCGGTTTCTCCCGAGTGTCGCCTTCAGATGGATTCGCAAGTTTTCGTACAGCACGACCTAGACCCCAGCCGGCCTGATGAGCGACTTCGCTGAGTGATTGCTGGTGAGTTGCATACAGGATCAGCGAAATTGCTATGGCGGACTCTGCACGACTTGGTTTGTCCCCGTATCCAACCAGAGACGCAGGTACTTCCTGGAATCCAATCGTCAGGGCCCGCAGAATGCCTTCATCTGACGAGGGATTCGCACGCCGCAACTCAGCGAGCGTGGCGCGAGCACGAGGATCTTTTGCAAGATATCGCTTCTGCATTTGGCTCACATGTTTAGCGACGTGAGAACGAAGCTCCACATTTGTCGAGCGCGGGTCTTGTCCACTAGTCATCATTCTGGGAGTCCTTCTCTTTTTGGGTGTTTCCACCTAACCCGTAATAGATGTTCTTCTCAAACTTGTTCATTGCTGTGGGTACGCTGAGCACCTTCCCGCTGACGCCATCCGGACGACCGATCCAAGCTGAAGGTGGTGCTTCAGTAACTAACGCTTCAGCACGTTTCCGTATGGTCTTTCGCACGTGCTCGGTCCAGTCGTCAAGCAATTCTTCGCCATCGCATCCGGGTTTGACCTTGAGGAGCCAGCCACGGAATGACTGATCGAACTCGGCGTATGCGCGTTCTGACGCGGTCACTCCTGAACCCTCACCGGGCCCTCCAGCGGCTCGGTCAACGTCTTGCGCTAAGTATTGAAGTGCCCGGACTCCACGTTCGGTTCTTGTCACGGCATTCTGCGCCAGTTGTAACAAGTCGCCACCGTCGGTTATCTCAGCTAGAGCAGCCGCAAACGCGAGTCTGTCGGAGACCACCTCGGTGTAGCTCGACATCTGCGCCCCGTACTCCATAGTCACGGCGCTTACTTCGACTACGTAGTCCGCTGGGATGAGCTTGTACTTTGTCAATTGCGCCAGCCACTCAACAACCGCAGCAGGCTGGGCCGCTTCTTTGACGTTCCACTTCTCCTGCAACTTCTTATCTAGTTGTGCTGATTCACCGTAAGGAATCAACGTTGTCAGACCCCTCCAAAGTGCCTGCCCAGCACTGAATGTACGGGGCATATAGCGAACAGCCTTAGCTTTTGTTGTTTGAGGCTGGCTGAATCTCCATCCGGACATGACTTCATTTGTCCACTGCATTGTGTATTCCAGCGGGTCTCCATTGGACACCAAAACGCCTGTTATCTGATCCTTACCGGCCCTGAGTCGTAGTCGACGCTGCGGCCAAGTCATGAGCGACACTGCGCCGACATGGGAGAGGTCTTTTGAATCCCGCTCTCCATCGGGCAAAACCGGCTCTTCCCAAACGGGAAGATCGTCCGGAGTCTCTAGTGTCCTTCCGGCGATGTAGTTGAGGAGCAGGGTTTCCCGGAGGTTCCTGCCCGTCAAAGCGACACCACCGAGCCAACCGCACCAACCGACTCCCAGGGGATATCCGCGCCCACCCTTTACTCGCTCATCACCGACGGCTCCGGATTTGATACCGGAGTAGTCGTAGGCGTTTGTGTGGATTAGCCAGCGAGCGGCTTCCGAGAAGCTTAACGACTTCAACTCGCTACGCATGGTGAATAGTGGTTTGTACGTGTCTACATCGGCAACAATCAGGTCTACGGGCTTCCACTCATCCTTGGCTGTTCGTAGTGTTGGGACCTGCATGAATGGTTCTGTCGGGGAAAGTAAGTCGAAGCGATGATGCCAGTCATCTAGATATGGTTCGATGAGTTCTGCAGGAAGTGGTCCTTCTCGCCACAGCTCGCCCCAGTATTGCAGTGGCTCGCCTTCAATCTCCTCGTCAAAGGCACGGTAGATGATTGCCAGAAGAACTCGAAGAATCGCGAACCTTACGGTGGGCAACTCTCCAGTGATATCTCGGAGGTCTTCTGCATGTAGGAGCGCCTCTCTTATCGACACCTCCCGCTCGATTCCCTTCATATCAATCACCGGAATCCAGTCCTCATCTATGAGGTTGAACTCCTGAACCTCATCAGAGAATGGTTCTTCTATCATTTGACCGCCTCGCGTTCTACCAATAGGCCTAGGTCTCTGTCGTATCGAACTACGTATCCGTTCAAGGTGGTCTGCAGGTTCTCATCGAGGATCAGAGGGAGGACTCCTCGCAGCCAGCAGGACGTTTGCCAACCCTCGATGCCATTGCCCTCAAGCTCATCAAGGATTCTGTCCAGATTGGGGCCCATTGTTAGCCAAGACGGAAGCGAAACTGTGCAGGTCGCAACCTGCCTGGCAATTGGGGCCTCTATCTCCCTCAGGCCTACTTCGACATTCCCGTAACCATCTGGAAGCGACGGTAGAGAGTACAGTCGGCTATCCTTTTTCTGAATGATGACTACCTCTACAGAGAGCTCCGCGTCCCGCACTTGAGCGGCGCCGACCTCTTCGGAAGCTTCCTTCATCGCGAGACGACTCCAGTTGACGATATTTCCACGGCCGGGGGAATTGATGGCGAATGCTCTGGAGCGGTGCGCCTGATCCGCCTCATGCTCCTTTTGCTTCGCGTCGGCTTCCTCGAACTGGTTCTTCCATTCCTCAGGCACATCTGGATCTTCCGCATATGTTGCGCGGATCAGACCGGGTACGTCTTCCGGAATTACGACCTCGTTCCTCCCTCGTCCGTCAAATAGCGCACGCAGTGCAAGTGCGGATCGGTACAGGTGAGAGTTGCCGTACACCTTGGCTACACCGCGATCAAAGACTGGAGGTTCCATGCCCTCAAGGATGCCTAAGCCTCCCGACAAAATGATGCGGGGTGTCCGCATGGAGGGTGGACGTTGCTCCAGAGGCCTGTTGTGCCGGTGCACTCTGCCCATGCGCTGGATCAGCAAATCGGTAGGCGCGAAGTCGGTGAACATCATGTCGAAGTCGACGTCCAGAGAGGCCTCAATTACCTGAGTTGCTACAACGATCATCGAGGATGGTCGATCTGCACCTTTGCCTAGACGACGCACAAGCTCGCGCTCACGCCTTGAACGAGACTCCGCGGTGAAACGAGAGTGGAACAGTTCTACTTCCCCATCAAAGGCTTCGTTGATTGCCGCGAATATCCGTTGCGCGCGGTCTACGGTATCAAGCACGACCGCAATACAACCCCCGGCTGAAGCTTCCGAGAGTACGTTCGAAACCAGATCCTCGTCTGATTCCCCTGCTACTTCTGAAATAGAAAACGTAGTCCGCCTATCCGACTTTGGTGGGGAGATTTGGACGCTCTCGGTACCACTGATCGCGGTGATCAAAGGGTAGCTAGGGTTGTCGGCATACTCCTCGATCAGCGGGTCATCTGAGCGGTCGCGGCGCCTTCGCTTCGTTATCTTTCCGCTCTGCGCTCCGCGGCGATAAGCCTCGAGCAGGGCTTTGCGCTGGGAGGGAGGCAGGGTTGCTGACAATGCAACCACCGGAACGCCATATGCACCGAGCCATTCAAGCACGCGATGCAAATAAGTCTGCATGAAGGTGTCCGCAGCATGGATCTCATCGATCACGATGACCTTGCTACTTAGTCCCAGATGACGGAGTGCGAGGTGTTTCGCCTTCAAGGCGCCGAACAGCAGTTGATCGACCGTTCCAACGACAAAGTCCGCGAATACGTTCTTCTTTCGTCCGGAGAACCATTCGTGTGCTACAACGGCGGCATCCTGGTCCTCCCCGTAGATGGTTCGGTAGGAGTGCGCACGAGGGAGTGACTGCATCTCCTGGTCGAACTGCGCCTTTCCGTGGGCGAGGGTCGCCGAAACGCGCTCGCCATCGCCAATCGAGCTATCCAACCACCCGAGTACGCGACCGAACATAGCGTCGCTTGTAGCCCTGGTGGGAAGCGCCACCATTAGCCCATGAAGACCAAACTTTTTCGCGAGGACTTCCGCTGTCGCGAGGGCGATCTCAGTCTTACCTTCGCCCGTGGGCGCTTCGACTAGGATCAGGCTCGGCTCGTTCAGCGAGTTCGCTAGCGTCACGGCTTCGGTTTGGACCGGGCGAGGGGTGTCGATGCGGAATCGCGAAGAGAAGTAGTCCTCCGTAGTGGTGACTTCAGTGGGTTTCCAGTGCTCACCGAACTCAAGTGCTTCGAGCGCAAGCCTCGCTTGCTCGGAGGCCTTGCGGTCAGTAATGAACGGGAAGAGGTCAGCGTCCGAGGCGATCCAGTCGCACACGATCAAAAACCCTGTGAGGATTGCTTGGACCGGCTCCGTAATGTCTGCTGAGAGGATGGTGTGCCAGTCCTCTTCGGTCAGCTCAGCGATCTGATCGGCACGCCGGAGAAGCTCTTGGCGAACCGCAGACCATCCTGGATCTTCATTTGTGCCATACGGTGCAGGTATCGGTCCATCCGTGGGGAACTGCCCGTGATGCCCACCCACCATCTCTGCTATTGCGAATTTACTCTTCTGGGCCGGATAGCTGTCTGCGAGAGAGTCAAGGTAGCTCTCTACTGCGACCTGTCCGGCACGCCCGTGGGGGAAGGCTCGCTGATCCGCAGGAGGTGGGGTGTTTCGAGGAAAAATGAAGCCAGCCAGTTCCATTTGGTACTGCTGACCTGGAGCCTTGATGGCGAACGCTGATGTTGCTTTGCCTGCGTCGTGCGCGGCTGCGAGCCAAATGGTCAGTTTCTTTGCCAGTTGTGCGTCACCAAAGGTTTGTATGAGTAGTTGCTTTTGGGACTTGGAAAGCCATTCTTCATAGAGTTGATCCGCAACTGCGGCCGCATCTTCGAGATGCGCCCAGAGTGGATATGACTTCTCCGTGAATCGATCGAACTTGGCCCAGGCGGCACGAGTCATGGCATGGTCAGGACGACCAAGATTGATCATTCACGAGCTCCTTTGCTGTGTGAGCTAGGTAGCACCGTTGCTTAGGGCTACTTGTGCGCCTTATGTAAGGAAATAACTCTCGTCATTGGGACCCTTGAACCCCACCTTAGTGGGGATACACCGTCTTAGATGGTCTTTTGAATACCATCTATGGATCATCCAAACAGATCTGTAGCCGCATCGATTGTATACCTAATCTACGCATTCGTTATCAGTCATCTTTTAAAAACAATCTAGTTATACTATGAAAACCAGCAGGAATTCTATGTGGCTTCGGGTTGCTACGCACGTCCTCGAGACATTGCAGGACATCCGAATAATTCTAAGTTAATACTCACGGGTGACCTGTAAGGGAACTTAAAATCGTTGTAATAGCAACTAGAACAACGACCGTACACATGGCGGCAAACATCGTAAACATCGTAAGATCATCTCAGAACGTCACAATTGTTGGTCCCGAGGAGCGTCATGGAGACAGAAGAGCTAGTAGACAGATTGCGTGAGATTGGACTGGAACGCACCCATTTGGAAGTGAAGTCGGGAGCAGGTGGTTGCCCCACATCGATTCGAGAGACTCTGAGCGCATTCTCGAACAAAGGTGGTGGAACCATCCTGATCGGTCTTTCAGAACCAGATTTTAAGCCTGTCCAGATTGATGTGGCAGTTGTTCGTGATGGCCTATCACGAATGATGAGAGACGACATTGAGCCTGCTTTGCAAGGAGACATAGCGATAGAGACTCTTGCGAACGGCGCGAGAATCATTCGACTCGATGTGGACGAGATTGATTCGGTTTCAAAGCCCTGTTTCGTGAAGACAAAGGGACAGTACGGTGGTTCATATATACGAACAGGCGACGGGGACTACCGTCTCAAAGAC
>JBATQJ010000040.1:0-10684 GCA_049291975.1 Scrofimicrobium sp. | reverse complement strand
AGATAGTCCGGGTCCACGAGCAACCGGATCACGTCGTGGAGTTGTGAAGCGATCATGGCGAAAATGAACGCGACGGCGAGGTAGACTCCCCCAGGCCGAGGAATCTTCTTGATCTCCGCTTTTGGATCATCCGAAGTCGGATCTGGTGCTTCGGCCATAGACGCAATCGCCTTGAGATCCGGGGCGGGCACTGTACCCGGCACCTCTCTAAGGTCAACGATCGCCAGATTACCGTCGGTGGCAATCAGGTCGCCGCCCCCGTTTCGGGAGTGATAAGCAGTGGAAAAATCCTCAATCCACTCGACCTTCAGATCTGGGTCAACGCCCCGGAGGGTATCCAGAACATGGTCACGTTCACCGTCGATGTCGTCGCCGATCTTGTGTGTCACTTGAAGGGTGAACATTGACAAGCCCACTGATCGGTCGTAGGTGCCGGCGGCTACCCATCCAACCCGCCGACCGCCTGGCAATGGCCAATCAGGAGGACAGTGCCAAAAGCGAATGTGGTGTCTTTTCCCGGGACTGCCGCCGATTTCTTGCTGGTAGGCGAAGTCCTGCATTCGCCCGAAAACCTCGAGGGTTGAAACCGGGGCTGTCGGGTACGACTTGCCAGTAATCGTTGCTTCGACAATCCTGATCCCGGAACTCAAGCTGACCGGTTCAGCAAGGGTCCACCCTGCCGCCTGCATCATCCGGTGGATGTGATCTGCGGACCCGTCGAAGGCCACGTTAATCGGATCGCCCATGATCCCGTCGCTGGTTCGCGAACGACCGATGAAGTAGTTGGGCACATACATGGCGCTGAGAACCTTGTGAATACGAGGCAAGAGCCAGTACGCGACAACCGCCCAGAGAGCGATGATAAAGAAGAGCAGGGTCCAGTTGTGGTCTTTGGAACTGAAGAAGATTGCCACAAGGGCCCAGACCGCCGCGACACCTGCGAGCAGGAAGAAGAATCCATTTATCAGAACAGACAGTCTTGATTCGTGCACATGCTGAATCTCAGCGGGCGCTGTACCCGCGTCAGCTCTGCTCTTGCCGCCCTTGTTCTGGTCCACTTTCCGCTTTGTCCCCTCTGACATCGACACCACCAACATCGACACTAGGAAGCTTAGACCTTCCGCCAGAAGTCTCCCGGTTTCTGGGAGGGAGCTGGCTCTTTACGGGAGGGAACTGGCCCCACTGGAATCCCGGCGGTACCGCAATCCTGATAGCTCCAGAAGCCCAGCCGTTCTAGAAGCCCAGCCTGCGCAGCGCTTTCGGGTCTGTCTGCCAGTTCTTGAGTGAAGTCACGTGGGTGTGCAGGTACACCCGGCGTCCCAGCAGCCTCTCGATCTCAGCTCTGGCCTTGACCCCCACCTGCTTCAGGTGCTCCCCACCTTTACCGATGACGATAGCCTTTTGTGAATCACGTTCGACGAAGATGGTGACGTAGATGTCGAGGACACCGGACCCTCCTTTGCCCTCCCGCTCAACCATCTCATCTACTCGGACCGCCACGGAATGCGGTAACTCATCCCGAACCCCCTCAAGCGCCGCTTCCCTGACGTACTCCGCGATCAGGGTTTCCTCGCTCTCATCGGTTATTTCGTCATCCGGATAGAGCTGGGGCGAGGGAGGAAGATAAGAAACCAGGACATCTACCAAAGTCCCAAGATTCTTGTCCTTCACCGCGCTGACCGGCACGATGGCGTCGAACTGAACCCCGTCCTCACTTTGTAAACCCTCAATGTCGCTCAGATGCTCAATCAGACGATCAGTGCTCACCAAATCCAACTTGGTAGCAATGGCAACCTTCTTGGCCTTCGAGCCTGAAATCTGGTCCGCGATGAATCTGTCACCCGGCCCGATCTTCTGGTCGGCTGGAAGACACATGGCGATCACATCAACATCGGCGAGTGCCTCAAGAACCATCTCGTTGAGGCGTTTACCAAGCAGGGTTCGAGGACGGTGATATCCGGGAGTATCAACCAGAATCATCTGTCCGTCCGGGCGGGTGACGATCCCGCGGATATTGTGCCTGGTGGTCTCAGGCCGGTTCGAAGTGATCGCCACCTTCTGTCCAACCAGCGCATTGGTCAGGGTTGATTTGCCCACGTTCGGGCGCCCCACAATCGCCACGAAGCCCGCACGGTAGTCCAGGTTTGTCTCGTCTTCAGTCATGTGCTTCCCCGTCCGTCTCACTGCCTTCAGTATCTAGCTTCGGGTCGCTACCCGGCGAGGCCACAGTCACCGTGACGGTCCGTACTTGCCTTCGTCGTCCAACCTCGTCCCCCGCCTCAATCAACAGTGGACCGACCTGCGCGGTTGATCCGGGCAGAGGAACTTTTCCGATCGTCTTGGCCAGAAGGCCACCAACGGAGTAGACATCGTCGTCGTCGACCTTGACATCTATCAGGTCCGCCAGGTCGTCCAGGGAGTATGAGGAGGGAACCTCCCAGACATTCTCAGCGACCTGCTCTGGCGCTGCAGCGGAGTGATCGTGTTCGTCCTGTAGCTCCCCGACTAGTTCCTCAATGATGTCTTCGGCGGTGACCAGCCCGGCGATTCCCCCATACTCATCGACTACTAGGGCCAGGTGCGAGTTCTCATCCTGCATAACCCGTAGTTCATCGTCAGCAAGCTTCATTTCGGGGACGAAAGAAGCAGGACGCATGATGTCAGAGGCTTGGAAATGATCGCTACCATCGGCTTCGTGGAGACGACGAACCACGTCTTTGAAGTAAAGAACTCCCTGTACATCGTCTCTGTTTTTGCCGATAACAGGAATGCGTGAAAAGCCCGAGCGAATGAACAGTTCAATGGCATCGTCGGCGCTCTCATCAGAGTGAATCGAGACGATCTCTCCACGGGGCACCATTACCTCGCCGACCCTGGTTTGGCCGAGTTCAAACACCGAGCGAATGATCTCCCGGTCCTCCTCGTCCAGATCCGAGGGGTCACCCTCGGTGACTTCATCGACCAGCTCACGCAGTTCCTCGACCACGGCCAGTCGGGTGCTTCGTTGCTCAAGGCGTCGCTGGCTTCGTTCTTCCCCCCGGGAAAGCGCAGCGATTCGACTCGGTCTGCGAAGGAGTTGATTTGCCAGAGGGGCACCGCGCAGCGCCACCCAAACGTAGCGCTCACCGCTAAGTAGCGCTGCCGTTCCCAGCAGAGAAAGCAGAATAACCAGACCGATGATGGCGACGGTCAGCAGCAGGTTAAGCCACCAGGGCAAACGGTGCTCCGCGAACTGCACGATCAGGGGAACGGTGATGAAAAGGATCCCCAATGCCAGGGACGTATCGCGTGGCACCAGCAGAGCCAGAGACGCTTCACGCCGGGTCTTCAGGGCGGAGGCGAGGGAGGGAGCCCCCTTCTTCCCCTCCTCTTCAAGATCCTCCGCGTAGGCCAGACTCATCCTGGAGATTGCAATGTCTACTGCGGTCACCCAGCTTGAAAAGAACACTAGGAGGACGCCGAGAATCGCCAGAACGACCGACAGTCCAGGGTTCGCTAAACCAGACACTTATCTATCACCATTTCGCGGGGTAGGCCCCAATACCATCAGTTCTGCGCAAGGAAGGTCAGCAGAAGTCTGCGTTGCAGCGCGAACATTACTTCCTTCTCATCGGGCTCAGCGTGATCGTAACCAAGAAGATGAAGGATGCCGTGGGTGGCCAAAAGCAGCATTTCTTCTTCCGTGGAGTGACCTGCAGTAAGCGCCTGTTCCGCCGCTACTTGCGGGCAGATACAGACATCGCCGAGAACGCCCTCGCTTGTGGGATTTGCGGGCGTACCGGGCTTGAGTTCGTCCATCGGAAAGCTCATGACATCCGTGGGACCCGGGAGGTCGAGCCACTGCTGGTGAAGCTCAGCCATCGGGTCTGGATCGATGAACATAATGCACAGTTCGGCTCCGCCGCCAACGTGCATTTGATGCATTACGTACTCGGCCAGGTCGGTGAACTCAACAACGTTGATGTCCATCTCCGTCTCATTTATGACCTCTACTGTCATCGTCTACCTCCCACGCCTCGGCCACGACCTGCAGTGACGTTCTTCCTGGCGTCAGTGCCCCTGGACTGGGGATGACGCATGTCCCACTCGTCGTAGGCGTCGACGATGTCCACGACCAGTCGGGTACGGACAACATCGGCGCTGGTGAGGTATTGGAACTCGATCCCATCGATATTCTTGAGGATCTGTTCGGCCTGGATCAGCCCGGACTTCTGGTCACCTCGCAAATCAACCTGGGTCACATCGCCGGTGACAGCCATCCTTGAGCCCTCACCGAGTCGAGTCAGAAGCATCTTCATCTGGGCTGCGGTCGTGTTCTGTGCTTCATCGACAATCACGAATGAGTCGTTCAGGGTTCGGCCACGCATGTAGGCAAGCGGTGCCACCTCGACCGCCCCCGCCTCCATCAGGCGCGGGAGTGATCCCTCCTCAAGCAAGTCTTGTAGTGCGTCGTAGAGGGGACGCAGGTACGGGTCAATCTTGTCAGAAAGCGATCCGGGGAGGAACCCGAGGTTCTCTCCCGCCTCGACCGCGGGTCTGGTCAAGATGACGCGGCGAACCTGGCCGGAAAGCAACTGGTTCACCGCTTCGGCCATCGCTAAATAGGTTTTGCCGGTTCCTGCCGGACCAATCCCGAAGACGATCTGCGAACGCGAAAGGGCATCCATGTAGGCCTGTTGCCCCGGTGTTTTTGCCTTGACGTTTCTCCTGGGATTACCAAGGAACAGACCCGTGGTGGTCGTCGGTGCCATCTCAAAGAGTGTGTCGCTGCGAAGCAGGTCAACCGCGTGGGCGACGGCACCCGCGTCAAGTGTGGTTCCTTCATGTGCCAACGTCACCAGTTCCTCGACCAGCTTCGCGACGGTCCCCACCTGGTCTGCAGAACCTGCCACGGAGATTACTCGGCCGTGGACCAGGACCGAGACACCGGGAAACCCCTTCTCGATAACCCGAATGACCCGGTCCGAAGGGCCGAGGAGGGAGACCAGTTCAACGTCCTGAGGTACTTCGATGGTTCGAGTAAGTGAACGACTTCCTAGTTCGGTCATCTCATCCGTTCTGCGTTGCCATGCGGGTTTACGCTCTTCAGTCTACGAGTGAATCCAAGTTTGCAGGCTCCGGAGCAGACTCTGTTACACAAGGGTTACTACCGCCCGTCACCAGCGGCCCAGGTACAGGTTCGCGGCGACCAGGGCCGCGGGACCGGCAGTCGAGCTCCGAAGCACTTCAGGACCCAAGAGGCCAGGCGTGGCACCCGCTTCCTTGAAAGCACTGAGTTCGTCGGGGCTCACTCCCCCCTCGGGACCCACAAGTATTACCACCCTTGAAGGAATCGGTCCGTCCGAGGCGATCGAAGAAAGAATCTGCGCTAAAGGAACTGTGGCTTCCTCGTGGCAGGCCAGGACCAGGTCACCGGAGTCGCTCCAGCTGCCAATATCCGTCGCCAGTCGTTTAGAGGAAACCGGTCGGTCAAGCCCGGGACGGAATGCTCTCCTGGACTGCTTCATGGCGGCGGTGAGTACCTTTTCCCAGCGCTCGACACCCCGATCGACCTTTTGAGGGCTCCATCTCACGACGCTTCTGTCTGCTTGCCAAGGTATTACCCGATCAACACCGAGTTCGGTGGCAGTCTCTATCGCCTGTTCATCTCGGCCACCCTTTACGAGTGCTTGGACCAGCACCAGCTCGGGGCTTCGGGGCATCTCTTGAAGCACCTCGACTGGTTGGACCTCAATGCCGTCCTGGTGTGTCCCAGCCGTCTGCGCCACGACCCGGAAGCCATGACCATCGACTAGATCAAGGCGCTCACCCGGACGAATCCGCTGGACCTTGACGGCGTGATGTCCCTCGTCCCCACCAAGAACCAGGGGCGGACCAGAGGGCGTTACTTCTCGGAGTGGGACCTGATGCCCCTGGATCAACACCTCTGGTGCGAAAAAGACCGATGCAGTCACTTGTGTTGTGCCGGCCAGCTACGCACCGAGCGCGTCCTTAAGCCGCCCGAATACAGAGGACTTTGCTCTGGGGCGCTCTCCGCTGTCCTCACCGCGGTGAGAAGCCAATTCTTCGAGCAGTTCTCGAGAGCGATCATCCAGTTTCGTGGGGACCTCTACCCCGACGTGCACCACGAGGTTTCCTCTTGAGGAGCCGCCCGGTCGCGCTATCCCTAGGCCCTTCAACACCACTTCCTCACCTGGTTGGGTGCCCGGACTGATCTCAACATCACGATCACCATCGAAGGTGCTGAGCGGGAACACCACCCCGAGCGCGGCGGTGGTCATCGGGACGGTGACGCTGGTATGAAGGTCAAACCCCTGGCGAGAGAACAACTTGTCGGGCTTTACCCTCACCTCAATGTAGAGGTCTCCGGTCGCGCCCCCTTGAACCCCAGCCTCGCCCTGCCCACGAAGCTTGATTCGACTGCCGTTTTCTACCCCGGATGGGACGTTCACGGAGATGGTCCTGGTCGCTCGAACTCGTCCTTCGCCCGAGCAATCGGGGCACGGAGACTGGATCAGCCTGCCGCGCCCATCACAGTTGTTGCAGGGAACCGCCATCCGAATTGGCCCAAGTAGCGAGGATTGCATGCGAGTCACCGAGCCGGTGCCGTTGCACTGAGTACACATGATCGGCGAGGTCCCCGGGGCACAGCAGGTGCCGTTACAGGTACCGCAGACCATTGCTGTGTCCAAGATGACCTGCTTTTCGGTGCCGAAAACCACCTCTTTGAGGGTGATCTCGACGGCGACCTTGGTGTCGCGACCCGGCCTACCGGCGGTGCGCTGAGGAGCTGTGGAGGCGAAACCACTCCCGGAGAACATCGCGTCGAACAGATCCGCGAAACCGAATGAGCCCCCAAACGGGTCGCCCCCGCCGCCGCTGAACCCGCCCGGACCACGCAGGTCGTACATCTGGCGTTTCTTCGGGTCAGACAGGGTTTCATATGCGACTGAGAGTTCCTTGAAAGCCTCCTCAGACTCCGGTCCGGCATAGTCAGGATGCAGTTCGCGCGCCTTCTTACGGTATGACCGACGGATTTCCTCAACGGTCGCGTCACGACTTACGCCGAGGACCTCGTAGTAGTCCTTCACGCGGTTTCCTCTTTCGATGGCTCTTCTTCTAGCAGTCCTTCGGACTGTGGCTTCCCCAACAGTAGTTCCGTTAGTCGGTCCGACACAGCCTGTACAGCCGCCAGCGAACGCGGATAGTCCATGCGCGTCGGTCCCAGAACTCCGACGTGAACCGTGGTCGTCTCGGGCACCTCGTATGTGGCCGACACCAGGGATGCTTCGTAAAGGTGGTCGTCCTGGTTCTCAACCCCGATGGACACGTCCAGCGGTTCAGTGTGGACTTCACCGAGGACCCGCACCAGGGCCGCCTGATCCTCGAGTACCTCAAGAACCGACGCGACATCGGTGAATCCTCCGCCGGAACGGGCCAGGTTCGAGGCACCAGAGGTGGCAAACCGAGACACTGCGAGCGGTCTGAGGATATCCCGTACCGATTCCGCGACGGGAGCCAAGATTTCCTGCAACTCCGGCCTGACGGCCTCGACCAGATTCTCTAGTTCTTTCCGCACCTCGTGAACCGTCTTGCCCTCGCTGAGTTCAGTCAGAGCGGTGGAGGCCTCTCTGATCAGATCGTCGGTCAACACAACATCGGTTGGCAGATCAATCTGGCGTTTGGCGATCCGGCCCGTCGTCGATATCACGAGAACCAGAAGTCGACTCGCTAGCAGGTCAATGACCTCTACCTGGCGGATGCCCGCCAGGGACAGATCGGGGTACTCCGCGATGGCTGCTTGGCCGGTGATTCTAGCGAGTAGCCGCACTGCCCGCCCAACCAACTCCTCGTACGCGTCCACCTCACCAAGGTTCTCTTCGATGCGGCGACGCGACTCATCGCTCAGGGGCCTGAGGCCGTGGAGTTCATCAACGAAGCGGCGGTAGCCCGCGTCTGTTGGAACGCGGCCCGCGGAAGTGTGAGGCTGCTGAATGAACCCCTCGCGCTCCAGGGCGCTCATGTCGGCGCGGATGGTGGCCGAGGAAACCCCGGTTACGTGCCCCTCAGCAACGGCCTTGGAACTAACCGGCTCATTCGTTTGAACGTGCTCAACGACGATTGCCTGCAACACGTGCAGTCTGCGATCGCTTGTGGACATCGGATTCACCCCCTGGTCACCAAATCATGCGCATCTAGGTCAGCTCGGTGGCACTCAAAGGCTGCGAGTGCCAGCACTATGAGTCTACAACCCGGCTACTGCCACCCCAGGATCATTCGCGTCACATGGTCGGCGAGCAGGCGCCCGTCCAGGGTTAGTACGAGGCGGCCGCGTTCAAGTTGGCCCGCTTCGATCAGTCCGTCATGGACGAGGGAGAGGGCTACCTCTGCGGGGCTCTCATTTGCAGGCAATCCTTCGGCCGTCCGGATCCCGAGCATCACTCGTTCCGTGCGGCGGTCCTCTTCGGTGAGGGCCTCTCCCTCGAGTCCCGGAGAGTTCCCCGCAGCAAGTCGACCTGCGTATGCCAGGGGGTGCTTGACGTTCCACCATCGCTGCCGCCCAATGTGTGAGTGCGCGCCAGGCCCGTAGCCCCACCAGTCCCAATCTCGCCAGTAGGCCAGGTTATGAACGGATCGATCGCCTGGAGCCTTGGCAAAGTTCGAGATCTCGTACCACTGATATCCGGCGGCACCAAGCGCATGATCAGACAGACGGTACTTGTCGGCGTCCAGGTCAGGGTCGGTTTGCGGCAGTTCTCCGCGAGCAATCATGGCAGCCATCTTGGTTCCCTGCTCAACGATCAGCGAGTACACACTGAGATGATCGGGCTCCATGGCGAGAACGTCCTCAACAGATCGCTCCCACTCCTCAAGGGTCTCGGTCGGCGCACCGTAAATCAGATCTAGTGAGTTCCGCAGTCCCAAGTCCTTCGCGATCCGAATCGTCTCGGGCACCTTCGCGGGCTGATGTTGTCGGTCGAGGATTTGGAGCACCCGGGGTACAGATGACTGCATTCCGACGGACACCCGATTCACCCCGGCAGACTGGAACCCTGCAATACGTTCAGGGGTCGCGGTCTCGGGGTTGACCTCAAGGGTGATCTCAGCGCCGGCAGCGACACCGAAGGCATCATCGAGGCGGGTGATCACCTCACCGATCGCTGATGGCTCCAGCAGGGAGGGAGTCCCACCGCCAAAGAAAATACTCTCAATTGGTCTGGGAAGAAGTTCAGCCTCAGTAAGGACCCGCCTGGAGATCTCAATCTCCGCCGCCACAGAGTCGGTGTACGAGGCTCTGTCGGCTCCCGGCCCGAAGTCCGTGGTATAGGTGTTGAAATCGCAGTATCCGCATCGGACGGTACAAAACGGGACGTGAACGTAAACAGCAAACCGGCGCTGCGCGACCGGCTCAGCCAGGTCGGGGTCAAGTGACCCATCGAGAGGCCAGGGACTGCCATCAGGAAAAGCCGCCATCTCCGGCTCCTACGGCGTCCTGGGCAGTCGAACGGCGACCAAATCCCACGCGGAACGACCGGCCTTGGCCCCGCGCTCCTCGAAGTGGGTGAAAACCCGCCCGGCGAATCGGGGAGAGAATCCGCCGGTCTCCGGGGCTGGAACCTGGACTGTGCCCTCAGCCGCGTCCTGTGCTCCATCCAGCTCTGTGTCCGGCCCAGCTGACTGCCCTGTTGATGGTCCAGCCTCTTGCATCGCGTCCTGGGGTGCGACAGATTCAAGCTCGTACGGGTTCTCAAGTTCATCTGCACGGCTCAGCACGCCGAGCATCTGGCCCGCGTAGTTCTCCCAGTCGGTTGCCAGTCTCCAGAGGCCACCATCCTCAAGGACTCGGGCCACAGTCTCGGCGAAGTCATCCGAGACCAGTCTGCGCTTGTGGTGGCGGGATTTGCGCCAGGGATCGGGGAAGAAGGTCCATAGTTCGCTGACAGTGGCCTCATCCAATATCGATTTCAGGGCGAGTTGAGCGTCTGCCTCAATCACCCGAATATTCGTCAGTCCCGCTTCCCCAGCCTTTGCGGCGAGCCGAGCCAAACCCGGAACCCACACCTCGAACGCCAGATAGTCGCGCTCGGGATTGGAGGCAGCGGCGGTAAGCATCTGCTCTCCGCGACCCGATCCGACCTCGACCACAAGGGGCGCTTCACGACCGAACACCTCAGTCGGACTCAATCTGAAGTCAGGGCGAACGGTCGTCAAACCGATATCACGAGGAACCCCGATCACGTAGGTATCCCGGTGCTTCTCAAAGGTGCGTTCCAGTGCAGGCTTCAAGTCCCGCGAGCGCCGGGTGAAGGACTTGGTTCGCGCCATGAACTCAGCGTTCTTGAGCTCGACTCCTTCGCCTCCCTGACTCTGCTCGCCGCTACTGTGCTCGCTCACTTCTTTCCCGTCGGAGCGTCGGCGGTAAGAGCGGCAATGAAGGCCTCTTGCGGGACGTCGACCCGGCCGATCGACTTCATCCGCTTCTTGCCTTCCTTCTGCTTCTCTAGCAGTTTCCTCTTGCGAGTAATGTCGCCGCCGTAGCACTTCGCCAGCATGTCCTTGCGGAGCGCTTTGATGGTTTCGCGGGCGATGACGCGCGATCCGACCGCCGCCTGAACCGGGATCTCGAACTGTTGCCTTGGGATCAGTTCCTTGAGGCGTTTGGTCATCCGCACACCGTACGCGT
>JBATQJ010000039.1:0-9245 GCA_049291975.1 Scrofimicrobium sp. | reverse complement strand
GGTCCAGTCGTTGCCGTGCCAGTCGATCAGGTGAGCAGGGGCCTCATCAGTCATGCCCTCCCACCAAACATCGCCATCGTCAGTTAGTGCGACGTTGGTGAAGATCGAGTTTTCCTTCATGGACTCCATGGCCATCGGGTTGGTGACGTAAGAGGTACCCGGTGCAACACCAAAGAAGCCAGCCTCAGGGTTAATCGCGTAGAGGCGACCATCAGGTCCGGGGCGCATCCAGGCGATGTCATCGCCGACGGTCTCAACCTTGTATCCGGGGATGGTCGGCTGAAGCATGGCAAGGTTCGTCTTGCCGCAGGCCGACGGGAACGCCGCAGTTACATAGAACTTCTTGCCGTCCGACTCACGGGTCAGACCCAGAATCAGCATGTGCTCAGCCATCCAGCCGTTGTCGCGAGCCATGGTCGAGGCGATACGCAGCGCGTAGCACTTCTTGCCGAGCAGAGCGTTGCCGCCGTAGCCGGAGCCGTAGGACCAGATCTCGTTGCTCTCGGGGAAGTGAGTGATGTACTTGTCATCGTTGCAGGGCCAGGTGCTGTCCTTCTCACCGGGCTCAAGCGGAGCGCCGACCGAGTGAACAGCGGGGACCCACTCTTTCCCTTCGTTGATCAGATCCATGGCCTTTGTGCCAATGCGGGTCATGATGCGCATGTTGACAACGACGTAAGGGGAGTCGGTGATCTCGATACCAAGCTGAGAGATTGGACCGCCAATCGGACCCATCGAGAAGGGGATCACGTACATCGTGCGGCCCTTCATGGAGCCGTCGAACTTCCCCTTGAGGATCTCCTTCATTTCCTTCGGGTCGGCCCAGTGGTTCGTCGGACCAGCATCCTCTTCCTTTTCGGAGCAGATGAAGGTTCGCGACTCAACGCGTGCAACGTCCGAAGGAAGGGAGCGAGCCAAGAACGAGTTCGGCCTCTTCTCTTCATTCAGGCGGACAAACATTCCGCTATCAACCATCTGAGAGGTCAGGCGATCCCATTCCTCGTCAGAGCCATCAGTGAACTCAACCTTCTCAGGCTTAGTCAGCTGGGCGATCTCGCTCACCCAGCTAATGACGTCTTCGGGAACGTTTGCCGGTGCTGCCTCGCGGACATCACTTTCAGTAACAGTCATTAGGTGCCTGCCTCCTGTGGGGACTAGCGGTTTGAAGAGACCGGACGGTCTCATTTCAGCCCTTATATTCTCCCAAATATCTCGGCAGAAATCATGGTCGTTAAGTCCCTACTGTTTCTTGACACTTTCGGGACCACAATCGGCTGAAATACCCGCCAAACAGCCACTCTTTCCCCGCGCCGCACCGCCAGAATCCAGAATTTGTAGCGCGTGTCACTCAGCCCTGAGCGGAAGTGCGATATTACCTCGTTGTGCAAGTGGTCGTTTGATTTTGCCTGACCGTGAGTGCACCTATAATCCTAATGGCATCGCGGATAGCAAAATCGGTGGCCCAAATCGGTTCCCGCCCAGTTATCCCCTTGTTCTCTAGCAACAGAGGAAGTCCCAACGTGGCGATCAAACCAGACCATGGCCCGTCGTTCTTCGAGCTACTCGCTAATCAAGCAAGCAAGCTCGTGGGCGCCGCCGAAATGCTCCAGCGAATTCTTGACACCCAGGGTGACGAGCGCCGAGACGTGCGTGCTGCACTGCACGACATTGAGCATGAGGCCGACGATATCAATCACCAGTTCGTGCAGAAGCTCAACGGCTCATTCATCACCCCGTTCGATCGCGACGACATGTCAGAGTTGGCTCACCTGCTTGACGACTGCGTTGACCTGATGGATGAAGCCGGCGACATGATCGTTCTGTATCGCCTCGAGAACATTCCCAAGCCATTCAACGATCTACTTGGCCAACAGGTGCAGATTCTGGCGCGCTGCGCACAGCTCACGCATGAGGCAATGCCGAAGATCAAGAAGCCTCGTGATCTCAAGGCCTACTGGCTTGAGATCAACATCCTTGAGAACCAGGGAGACCAGGTTTATCGCAGAACGCTCGGCAACCTGTTCGATTCGGACCTGGACCCTCTTACAGTGATCAAACTCAAGGACGTAGTCGAGATCCTGGAGAAGTGCGCCGACGCGTTTGAGACGCTCGCCATGCAGGTTGAGACCATCGCGGTAAAGGAATCCTGATTCGTGGACTTCAATATCGTTCTTGTTGTCATAGTCATCGCAATCGCGTTGCTCTTCGATTACACGAACGGCTTCCACGATGCCGCTAACGCAATTGCAACCTCGGTTTCAACTCGCGCCCTGAAACCTCGTACCGCACTAGCGATGGCCGCCGTAATGAATGTGATCGGCGCTCTGCTAGGTACAGAGGTCGCTAAGACAATCGGTGAGGGAATCATCGATATCAACTCGTACGCGCTCTCAGACAATACCGAGACACAGCGTTTCGGCTTGATAGTCGTTCTCGCCGCACTGGTTGGTGCGGTCGTGTGGAACTATACGACCTGGTGGTTTGGCCTTCCCTCGTCCTCGTCCCATGCATTGATTGGCGGACTGGCAGGCGCAGGGCTTGCTTCCGCGACACAGGTCCACTGGGACGGCATCATGAGTCACGTCATTATCCCGATGCTCATGTCCCCAGTCATTGGTTTCGTTCTTTCATACACGCTGATGAAGATGATCATGTCCTGGCTCAAGAACCGCCCTTACCACAAAACAATGGGCCGCTTCCGTCACATGCAACGCTACTCAGCTGCAGCTATCGCCCTGGGACACGGATTGCAGGACGCGCAGAAGACCATGGGTGTCATCGTCATGGCCCTGCTCGCAGGAGGCTATGGCGACACCCACAACATATTTGACGAAGCCACTGGCGACATGACCATCCCGCTGTGGGTGAAGCTCGCCGCCGCTGGCGCAATCGCTCTGGGAACATACTCCGGTGGCTACCGGATCATGAAGACCCTAGGCTCAAAGATGATCGAGCTGGATCCGGCCCGGGGCTTCGTTGCTGAGTCCGTTTCGGCTGGCGTCCTCTACTCAGCCGCGTATTTGTTCCACGCGCCGATCTCGACGACACAGACCATGACCGCTTCAATCCTTGGTGTTGGGGCTACGCGGAGAGTCTCATCGGTGCGCTGGTCTGTCGCTGGGAACATCGTGGTGGCATGGGTTCTGACCCTTCCGGCCGCCGCAGCGGTGGCAGCCATTATGTTCTTCATCTTCCACGCAATAATCCCGGTCTACTGACACCCCGCCCGTCTGGTTTGCCAATCAGGTGGGGTTCTTGGGCCCGAAATAGAGTGCGTTGGGGCCCGATGCGATTGGCGAACCAGAGGGAGATTTCGGCTACTCTCGTCGTGCTACTTCAGGGTTAGCTTCGTCAGCGGGTGGTGACGCTCCGCCTCAAGAACCCTGGGTTTTTCTGTCAAAGTTACGTGCGCGACCAGCATTTCCGCCTTGTTCAACATGGGATCTGGATGGTTCATTGTGGCGAGGACACTCTTGGACGCGATCTCGCGAAGCGGCTTCTCGAGGGCTTCCAGTCCGGGCCCGTGGAAACACACCACAGTCGCGGCCCGCCTCCCCTTGATCAGCTTCGCAACTACCTTGCTGGACTCCGCAGGGTCGTCACGGACCCAGTCTTCGGTCAGCACCTCATCCCTCTTCACGTCTGCCGAACCCAGGACTGCGTAGGGCAACACCGTCTGTTCACACCGGCGCCACGGCGAGGTAACAACGCGCGTGATTCCAAATGCCGATAGCAGATCGACCATGTCACTGGCCTCAGCAACCCCGACTCGGGTCAACGGACGCTCGGCCTCAGTCCCCTCCCACTTTTCGCGTGCGACTGCCTTGGCGTGTCGAAGCAGCATGATCGTCGAGGTCTGAAGGTCACCGGCAGCCCCGCGGCCAATCAACTCAGTCAACAGCCGCCTGTCTCCCTTGCGGGTGATCATTGCCCTGGCCCGTTCGGGAGCAACCCACTTGACGATGTCGATCTCTTTCTTGTTGGCACGAGTCACGGGACGCCTGGTCGAACGCGCCGGATGGTTTCGAATAACCTGGCCGACCCAGTAGTGAACCTCTTTTATGTGACCCGATCCCAGGCGGTAACGCTGGGTGGTGAGCGGTGCTCCGAGCTCAATAACCTTTCCCGTCTCCTCCTCCACCTCACGCACCGCGGTAACCGGAAGAGGTTCGTTCCTCTCGGCTTTCCCCTTCGGCCAACTCCAGTCACGGTACCTGGGACGGTGAACCAGAAGAACCTCTATATCGCCGGGTGCTATCGGCTCTCCGGGTTCCACCGGTTCGACACCTGGCGCAAAGCGCCACACCACGGCTCCTGCGGAACGGACCATGCCGCGGGGAAAGATGATTGAACGATCAGGCACTTGTCAACCCTACAACCGCCTCAGCGGCCGACAACCCTGGAGGACGCTTCCTGCATCAACTCCACCTGGATATCCCGCAATGGCGCTCCGAACTTGTCATGGGTATGTCTACGCCAGCGTCCGTTCTTGCGAAGCCTCCATGAAGAGGTCCCAGGCGAAGCCTCGGTCCGCACCAGATCAACCAGATAGTCGATATGATCGCGATTCTCGATCTCTACCAACGCCTCGACCCTGCGGTCGAGGTTGCGGTGCATCAGGTCGGCAGAGCCGATCCAAACCTGCTCTTCTCCCGGGGGCCCAAACGCGAAAATCCGAGAGTGTTCAAGGAAGCGACCCAGGATCGAGCGAACCCGAATATTCTCGCTCAAGCCCTTAACCCCGCCGCGCAGGGCGCAGGTTCCACGAACGACCAGGTCGACGCGAACCCCCGCCTGGCTGGCGCGGTAGAGGGCGTCAATGGTGCGCTCGTCCACAATAGAGTTCACCTTGATACCGATCCATGCGTCCTCGCCAGCAAGCTTCCGTTCCACCTGCTCCTCGATCTTTTCGATCAGGGTGGTACGGATGGACACCGGCGCAACAACCAGGCGTTTGAAAGTGGACTTCGGCGCATATCCGGAAAGCTGATTGAACAATCGGCTAAGGTCCTGCCCGACATCGGGATCCGAGGTGAGAATACCGAGGTCCTCGTAACCGCGCGCAGTTCCCGGGTGATAGTTGCCGGTTCCAACGTGGCAGTATCGTCGCAGTTGGTCCCCTTCTTGACGGACGACGAGGGAAAGCTTGCAGTGTGTCTTCAAACCCATCATGCCGTAGACAACATGGACTCCAGCCTGCTCAAGCTTCTTCGCCCAGAGGATGTTGGCCTCTTCGTCAAAGCGTGCCTTAACCTCGACAATCGCGACCACCTGCTTGTCGCGCATGGCCGCGTCAATCAGAGCGGAGACGATGGGCGAGTCGCCCGAGGTCCGGTACAGAGTCTGCTTGATTGCCAACACGTTGGGGTCGCGTGCAGCCTGGGTGATGAACTGCTGCACCGAAGTGGCAAATGAGTCGTACGGGTGGTGTAGTAGCACGTCCCGATTTCGTAGCACAGAGAAGATTTCCTGTGGTTGGGAAGACTCAACCTCTAAAAGACCCGCGGCCGTCACCGGCACGAATGGCAGGTACTTAAGGCTCGGCAGATCGAGGTCATGCAACTCGTTGAACAGCCGGAAGTCAAGCGGTGCCGGAAGCTCAAACACGTCCTCGGAGGTGATCTCAAGCTTGTCCATTAGGAAGTCAAGGACGAACGGCGTGATCGTATCCTCCACCTCCAGGCGAACCACTGGGCCGAAGCGACGCCGCAGAAGCTCTTCTTCCATTGCGGTCAACAGGTTCTCGGCGTCGTCTTCCTCGACCTCCAAGTCTTCGTTGCGGGTGACGCGGAAACAGTGCGCCTCCTCAACCTCAACCCCGGCGAACAGATGATCCAGATGGGCGATTATCAAGCTCTCAAGGGTGATGAATGAGGCACCTAGTCCGCGACGCACGTACTGCTCCGGGCGTCCCTCACGCCCTGCGGTATCAACACTGATTAGTCGCGGCAGGGTCTCGGGAACCTTGATTCGGGCAAAGTGTCGCTTGCCCGACACCGGATTTGTCAGGACAACAGCGATGTTTAGGGAGAGGCCGGAAATGTATGGAAATGGGTGACTGGGATCAACCGCGAGCGGAGTCAGCACCGGGAACACCTGGTTGCGGAAGTACCTTGAAAGGCGATCCTGCTCCGGCTTATCAAGCTCATCCCAGTTACGGAAGTTGATCCCCGCGTCCGCCAGCGCGGGAATCAAATTACCCTGGAAGTCCTGCGCCTGGCGTGTGACGAGCTCACGGGTCCGGTGCGTGATCAAGTCCAGCACCTCAGTCGGTGAAAGGCCTGACGCCCCTGGGGTCGCTATGCCAGCGGTGATGCGGCGCTTCAGACCGGCAACGCGAACCATGTAGAACTCATCCAAGTTTGAAGTGAAGATTCCTGAGAACCAAAGCCTTTCAAGCAAGGGGACCGTATCGTCCTCAGACTGCTCCAAAACCCTCTCGTTGAAGGCAATCCAGGACAGCTCTCGGTCAGCGAACCTCCCATCGGGCAGGGGATAATCAAGGCCAAGCGGAACAGAAGTGTCGATTGGAAGCCCGGTCACCTCGTAGGGTTGCACCTCTTCGACCTCGCCCCCACTTTCCTCTTCCATCTCGATGGCGTACTCGTCATCCGAGTGTTCCTCACCGACCAGTTCCAGCCGGTCGGCCGGAACGAAGAGCTCGTCAGGGCGGGCCACCTCAAGGGGGGCAGGGCCGTCGGCAGTCTCATCCGACACTACGAGTGCACCGCTCACGCCGTCATTTGGACCTGTCATAGTCTTACCCTTCTTCGCGGTCACCTAGACCAGCTGTCTGAGACAGCAAGCCAGCCCTGCACGATCACCCGGCCCGTCAGCTCAGTTGAGCGTTCCGGCCTCTGCTTGTTTGGCACTTTCGTCTAGCTCGCTCGCTGTGTCAAGCAGTGCTGTTCGACGTCTAGTGACGGGATTGGCCAAAGCGTGAGTGTCCTCGGTGATCCACTGCGGCCCGTACTTCGAACTGGCGGCCAGGACCCGCATCGCGCTCGCCGCCACCTCGAACACCGCCGCCAGATCGTCCTCGGTCGCGTATCCAGCAAGCACCCCCTCAATCGCAAGGATGACCTCGTCCAGGTTTGGGATCGACTCTGGGGGTTCAACTCCCCCATCTTTCATTACCGCCACGCCCTCCTGGTAGCGCTCATACAGAATGCCCGGGTTCATCTGGTACCACTGGTACATCAGGTAGATTCGCCACAACGCCCCAGGAAGGGTGAACTCCGGCGACCGAGCCCAAGAGCTGGCAATCACGTCCACGCCCTTCGAGCGCACTGCCTCTAGGACCTGGGGCACCTCCTCTTCGCTGAAGTCGACGGAGGGTTGTCCGAGCAGGGCCCATGCGGTCGAGTGCGCCAGTCCTGAGCCGTCCGCCGGGTCCTCGTCGCCGACGATGTATTCGGCCATTTCGGGGTCAAGCATTGCGGGTCTGCGGAATTTGTGTTCCATCACGCCACTCCTTCGATCACGGACAATGGGCTGGTGACCACATCGTCCCACTGTTACCCAATGTTAGGTCACGAACGGAGGACTCTGCCCGCCATAGTTTCAGCGAGCTTACCCTCACGCACCGCCGGCTTCCCGCCCACCCAGACGTAACGAACGCCCGCCGCAGTCCGCTTCGGCTGCTCGTACGTGGCACGATCTTGGACGAGGTTTGGGTCGAACAGCACCAGGTCCGCCACGTATCCTTCGCGCACCAAACCCCGGCTGGTCAGTCCCAGCACCTCGGCCGCGCGTCCCGTCATGTGGTTCACCGCTTCGGGCAATCCCATAACTCCCAGGTCGCGCGCGTAGTGCCCCAGGAAACGGGCAAACGTCCCCCAGCTACGCGGATGAGGTCTACCGCCGTGAGTGATCCCGTCTGTCCCAACCGTGTGAAAGGAGTCTTTCATCGTCTCGACAATGTTCTCTTCGTGCCCTACATGCATCAGTATCGTCGTTGCCAAGTCATCCGCGATCATCAGATCCAACGCGGTTTCGGCGGGTGAGGATGAGGGGAATCCCAGAACCGATCTCAACGCCTCACTGTCGTGGATCTGCTGGATCGTTGCCCCAACCAGCGGCTCAAGTTCGGGGTTTCCAACCGATGCGACCTGCTGTGCGTCCCAGTCGACCACCGTTCCGTGGGCTCCGTCGGAGCCCTCTTCGTCAAGCTCGCGGATGATCCTCGCCCTGGTCGGTAAGTCGCCGAGACGCTCAAGAAGAGCCATGGTTCCACCCTCGAACGCCCAGCTGGGGAGCAGGGCGGACAGGCTCGTAGCGCCGGCGGTGTAAGGGTAGGTGTCAAGCGAAATCTGGAGACCGCGAGTTCTTCCCTCGTCCACCAGTTGAAGCAGTTCACTCACGCGACCACGATTCTCGGGGAAGTTCATCGTTGCGTGCGTCAGGTGAAGCCGAACGCCCGTGCGTTGCGCAACCTCGATCATCTCTTGATAGGCGTCAAGCGCGCCTTTACCGTAGCTGCGTGTGTGGGGGCTGAAGTACCCGTTCCTGTCAGCAACTACCTGACACAGCGCGATCAACTCCCGAGTGTCGGCGTAGGTGGCCGGGGTGTAGGTGAGGCCGGTGGACAGTCCCCCGCTCCCCTCATCCATCGCCTTGACCAAGAGCGCCTGCATCTTTACCAGTTCCTCGTCCGTCGCCACTCGCGCCCGGTTGCCCATCACCATCATTCGTAGGTTGCCGTGCGGGGTGAGGACGACCGCATTGGTGGGCATCCCCTGGTCGAGGCGGTCGAGGTACTCGGCCATCGACCACCAGTTCGCGTCGCTTAGCAAAGGACCGTTCCACCCGGCGATCTGCTGCGCGATTGACTGCTTCGTCTCCGCGTTCACGGGGGCGTATCCCAGGCCATCCTGTCCGATAACCTGCGTGGTCACCCCCTGCATCAGCTTCGCGTCCGCGTCGGCCCCGCTGAGGAGTGAAAGATCGGCGTGGGCGTGCATGTCGATGAAACCGGGGGCGAGGACGCTGCCGCGCGCTTCGATCTTCTGATCCGCAGTCGCTTCCATCAGGCTCGGTGCGACCCGCGCGATGCGACCATCACGAAGACCAACATCCACCATTTGCAGCTGCGCCTCGCGTGATCCGTCTGCCAGGGTGGCGCCTTGGATCAGCACGTCAAAGTGGTCGTTGCTACTCATCAAAACCAGGTTTCTATCGCGTCGATTACTCGGTTGCCCTCAACTAGGGGCACCAGCCGCCACTTATCCAACGAGGTACAGGGG
>JBATQJ010000038.1:0-3447 GCA_049291975.1 Scrofimicrobium sp. | reverse complement strand
GGGGCAGCATCGGTGCTGGCAGAGTACGTCTGATACTCCACCTCGTCCAAGCCGTACGCAGAAAGTGTCGCGTCGATATTCCGCTGAATATATGCGCTCTCAAGGTTTCGCTCATTCGGAGTCACCTTGAACTGCTGTACGAGGGCCGGGTACGCGCCACCAATGATCAGGGCGGAAACCACCGTCACACCCACCCCGACAGCGGGAAGCTTCCAAGTCCCGCGGAATGCTGCAACGAGGAACAGAACGGCCACCAGCAACGAAATAACCGCCAGGATTACCTGCGCGGGAAGAGTTGCGTGGATGTCCGTGTACATTGCCCCGTCCGCAGGCTCACTGTCCTTCAGCAGAAGTGAATAAATCCCGAGCCAGTACCGAAGCGCGACGACAAGCGAAAGAAGAGCGGCAAGAATACCGATTTGGCGGCGTGCTTTCGCGGTGCTTGAGAACCTCGGGGCGAAACTCAGGCCTCCGTACAGGTAGTTGACACCGATAACCGTCAGAAGGGCAACGATCAGGGTCGACAGCAGGAAGCCAGCAACGATTTCAAGTAGTGGCAGCGTGAAGACATAGAACGAGACGTCCAACCCGAACTGGGGATCTACCTCGCCGAAGGGAGCTCTGTTCATCCACACCAAGAAGGTCTGCCAGTTACTGGCGACACCGCCCGCGGTCATCGCTGCAATGATCGCTGGAACACCCCAGAAAGCGAACTTTCTGAACGGCTCTAGTGCCCTCTGGTACTCACGCATATTGGCTGCGTTGGCACCACGAGCTGAGCTGGGTCGGCCCCGGTATGCCCAGTAAACGCACGCCACCACAACCGCAAACTGGACCAGGAAAGCGATCACAAACAGCAACCCTGTGGCTCCCCATCTTGTCCAGAGAACTCGGGCAGCATTCAGCTGGTCGAACCAGAGAACCTCGGTCCACACCCTAGAAGCGACAACAACGATGAATACTAGAGCGGCGATTATCGAGAGCGTCCAGAACCAGGGACTCTTAAGTAGCGACTGCCCTGTCCGTTCCGGTGGGTTCGCGGAACCCGAACCCGCTGGCTGTGGTGTCGCCGATTGTGTTGGCGCTGATGGTCTACTGGGCCTAGGCCAGCCCTCCGGGAATGAACTCACTCTTACCCTCCCCGCAAGCAAAACCTACAATTGCTCGCACTAATCTGCCGCAAGTCTATCTTGCGGTTGGAGCAACGGGTCAGATCATGAAACCATTGCCGCCATGAGCGAAATTGAGGATGGGACCCAGGAAGCCCCCCAACGCAGGAACCAGATGGAAGAGCGGAGCGGACCGTCGTCATCCCTTGCCGCGTTGCGGCGCGTCATTGACGAACTCGAAGTTGGTAGTGCGCGAGTAGGTTGGGACCGCCCTCCCGCACTATACGCGCTGGTACGCACAGAGCACCTTCTCAGCACCCCGGGACTACCATCCGATGTCGCTGAGTCACTTCGCGCCGAATGGGACGGGTCACCAGAGCATCTATCGGCCGTTGCACAGGAAACAGTGCCACAGGACGATCTTGAGGAACTCCTGCCGAAGATCGCTTGGCCAGAAACTGTCGCTGGCGCGGCGCTCACTGTCGAGAGAATAATTCTTCCTGATGATGCGGATGAGGACGCGCCGGAAGATCCGGACGAAGCCGTCCATTACGCAGAGAATCACCCGGCGCGCACCGACATTCGCGTGGTTGTTGGTGTCAGTCGTGACGGTGATTCCTGGTGCGAGGTACGAGCACGCACCTTTGACGACCGCGAGCGGGTCGGGCAGGGACCCAAACTGGTTCCGGCTCTAGTCGAGGGCCTGAGGATCGGCCTGACCGAGGAATCGTAACCGAGCACTCCTCACTGCACGCCTATAGCTGCGCTCTCTAATAAAGCGTCGAATCTAGATGCCACATCAAAGCAATCGATATAGGTGTTGCAAAGCGTTGAATCTGCGCGCCGCACCTAAGCCTCCGACTGACTTCCCAGATCCCTTCAAAGAGGGCTATGACTGTGCAACCTCACAGGTTGCGAAACCCGAGGTCTGTCCCGAGGCGATCTGTTCAACGACATCAACGGCTCCGGCAAGCGTCTTTACTGGGATCACGGTCAAGCCCTTGGGAGTGTTTCCGATCACCGAGTCACAGTTGTCGAAGGGCACCAAGAACCACTCCGCGCCGTCGCGTTTGGCACCATACATCTTTTGCTTGACTCCCCCAATGGGGATGACGTCGCCGGAGAAACTCAGTGCTCCGGTACCGGCGATGACTTGACCACCGGTTATGTCGTGATCGCTTAAGCGGCTGATGATTCCAAGTGCAAATATGAGCCCGGCAGAGGGTCCTCCAATACGTTCCAAGTGGATTGTCACGTCAAACGGCAGTTTCGTGTCAGCGAACAGGTATATCCCCATCTTGGAGCCTTCAAAGTTCTCACCTTCCTGTGGCCCCGTGGTGACTATCGGAATCTCGATTTCCTCGCCCGCCCGATTGACTGTGACTATGACCGTAGAACCCGGCGCGGTCTCCTTCATCAAGTCAAAGGGAACAGAGGGTCGGTCCACTCGGTGTTCCACTCCGTCAGGAGTCTTAATGGAAACGAGTATGTCCCCCTGCTCAACCTGATTCTCCGCACTGCTTCCCGCTACCGCTCCCTCAATGGTTAGTGTTGACTCCATCGGAATGCCCAGGTAGTCGAAGGCAGCGATTGACGCGGCCGAGTGGGACGACGTCATTTGCGCGGCGCCAGCGTCTTTGAGCTCCTCAGCTGTGACGGTGTCGTCATAGAGGTCTTCGTAGCGATCTACTTCATCTCCGGGATTGAATTTGGCTTGGATCAGTTCGATGAGACGAAGTTTCGTGCCAGGTCCACCTGATTCCGACACCGTCACCATTCGTAACTGCCCCTCGTCCTCCTTCTCTGAGCGAACCACCGGAACAGAGGGGTCACTGGATTCGCCGAACTCAAGGACAACGGTGGACCCTTGGGAACCGAGAACATTGACGGTGGGTCCAGGACTGTGGACCACGTACGGAACGGGGATCATCGCAACGCCGACAAGTACAGCTGTAAGCAAGAGTGCCGCGATAACACCGCGGAGGACAAGCCTGATGCGCCCTACCTGTTTCGTCATACGTGAGTCCTCGATATTCCTTGTAGCAATTTCGCCTACGGCCCTATTGTGCATCCATCGGCCAAAATGGGTTTACACGCCTGTAGGCTCGAACCATGGACGATGATCAGGGTAGACCGAACGAGGAAGAGCCACGGGATTTCCTTGAACAGTTCCTTCAAGGATTCCTCGGTCCGCAGGCAGGTGAAGAAGCCGCGCGTGCCATGCGAGACCAAGGCTTCGACATTTCGGCAATGGGAAACTTTGCTTCACCTGGCGCAATGGCACAGGCCATGAATCAGTTCCGGTTCCTTATGGACTCGTCTACCGGGCCTGTGAACT
>JBATQJ010000037.1:0-2759 GCA_049291975.1 Scrofimicrobium sp. | reverse complement strand
CAGCCAGCTGAAACGCAACGCCTACCGCCTCACCAAAGTTCTCTACCATCTGGGCAACCTCGCGGCCCGCGCCGGAGTGGAATGCACCAAAATGAGCCGCCGTTGCTACTAGCGAGCCAGTTTTGTCCGCAAGTACCCGCAGGTAGAAGTCGACCGGGTCGTCTTGCTCGGAGGGACCGAAGGTTTCGTTCAACTGTCCGACGCAAAGACGTTCGAACATGTGGGCATGGTGCGCGACCGTCTCGGGACCCAGGTCCGCGATCAGAGCGGAGGCCCGGGCGAACAGTACGTCGCCAGCCAAGATCGCACGATTGTTGCCCCAGATGCGCTGCGCCGAATCAACCCCGCGCCGCGAGGGCGCCGAGTCCATGACGTCGTCGTGGTACAGGGAAGCCAGGTGCGTGAGTTCGACGGCAGTCGCCGCCTCAATAACCGGAGTTGACAGTGCCCTGTGTGGCGCACCGAGTTGACCACAGATCAGGGTCAGGAGTGGGCGGAGCCTCTTCCCCCCAGCTTTGGCCAGATGCGAGGTTAGGTCGTCCACCAAACCACCAGCTCCTGCAACCGAGGACATCAAGAGGTCCTCGACTGCCTCCAGGCCACCTTCAACGCTCAGTTCAAGGGTGCCCTGGGCCAGCTGCTCACTCACTTCATTCACGGAATCAGAATGGCGATTTGCTCAAAGAAAGACAACAGCGGACCCGGGAATATGCCAAGGAGCACTGTTGCAATCGCAGCTACCGCAATGACGACCGACGTCATTCCCTCGGACTCAACTACCTCAACACCCTCGGCGGGTTCCTTCATGAACATCGCCGCGATAACTCGGAAATAGAACACCGCGGTTACAGCAGACGCCACGAGCGCAATAGCGACGAGCCAACCAAGACCGCCCTGAATACCCATCGCAAAGACAACGAACTTCCCAACGAATCCCGACGTCAGTGGTATGCCCGCAAAAGAAAGCAGGAATATCAGCATTGCGCTTGCCAGCAGAGGAGACTTCTTTGCAAGACCATCCCAGGAGGCGATGTCCTGCGCCTCGTCACCAATCGCGCCCAGAGAGTCCTTCCGGCGAACCAGGGTGACCACAGCAAAAGCACCAATCGTAGCAAGTCCGTAGGCCAGCAGGTAGAAGGCAATGGAACCCGCAGAACCTTTGGCTAACGACAGCACGCCGATCAGAACGAATCCTGCGTGCGCAATCGATGAGTAGGCCAGAAGACGCTTGATGTTCTTCTGCACCAGACCCGCAACGGTTCCGAAGATGATTGTCGCGGCTGCCAACAGTGCAAGAACCAGGGCAAAATCCCACTTTAGGTGCCCGGCCACTGAAACGTAGAAGCGCAGCAACGCACCAAATGCAGCGACCTTAACTCCGGCGGCCATGAATCCGGTGACTGGAGTCGGGGCACCGGAGTAGACGTCGGGGGCCCACTCATGGAAGGGGAAGACCGCTACCTTGAACAGAAGTCCCATCATCACCATTAGGGTTCCGACCATCAGCAGCCAGTCGGCATTACTGATCACCGGGAGAGCACTTGCGATGGCTCCGAGACGGAGACTGCCGCCCGAGTACCCGTAAAGCAGCGCCGAACCCATGAGGAAGAACGCTGCGGCAAACGATCCCAGGATGAAGTACTTGATGGCGGCTTCTTGCGAAAGATCACGACGCCGTCTGGCCGTAGCAGCCAGAATATACAGCGGCAATGACATGACCTCAAGGGCGACGAACATGGTCAAGAGAGAGTCGCTGGCAGGGAACAGCATCATGCCGCCGACGCTGAATAGCGTCAGCGGGAACATCTCGGAGCGCTGATACTTCTTTGCTGCCGTAAGCGCTTCCTCGCCCGATCCGGGACGATCTGAGGGCTGACCAGCAAACGCGCCGTCACGGACCTCAGAACGATCTGCCATAACCAGCACGGCGAGCACACCGAGCAGAGTAACGATCATCTGGAGAGAAACCGTGAGGGTGTCATTTACGTACTCACCGACAACCCCTGGGGCGCTGAGGGCGCCACTCCACTGGAGGGCGGTAAGAACGAATGCGCTTACAAGCACCAAAACCGTCCAGCCGATGCCCACCATTCGACGGTGTTTAGCCGGGACAAACGCCTCAAGCAGAACACCAACCACAGCGCCACCCAGAACCACCATTACTGGGACCAGCGGCCACCAGTTGATTGTTGGAGCAGTGAACTCAGTAGCAAGAGGAATAAGCGTATTCACTAGTTGCTCCCTTCGACATCTTGGGCTGGCGAGGCGGAAGGAACCTGCATTGGGGCCTGCTCAGAAATCTGGTTTAGGGAACCGACCAGCGGTGCCGACCAAATACCCAGAACGACGGTCGCCGCCAAGATTGGCGCAACGATCCACTTCTGCCGGGTGCTGAGATCCGGAACCTCAGCCAGCTTCGGATTGACTCTGCCGGTGAAAATGCGCTGGTAGGGCATAAGGATGTACATCGCCGCCAGCAGTACTCCTAGAACAGCGAAGATCGCCAATGGAATGGAGACCTTGTAGGTTCCCATGAGAACTAGGTACTCAGGGACGAAACCCGACAGACCCGGGAGCGCGATTGATGCCAGGCCAGCGAACAGCCAGGTTCCTGCCAAGATGGGGGTTACCTGCTGCATTCCGCCGTATTCGTAGACCGACGAGGTCTTGCCGCGGTCAATGAGCCATCCGGAGATGAAGAACAGTGCGGCGATCGACAGGCCGTGGGCAACCATGAAGAACATGGCACCGGTAAGGGC
>JBATQJ010000036.1:0-3801 GCA_049291975.1 Scrofimicrobium sp. | reverse complement strand
CCTCATAGTGCGCCAAACACGGCAGATGATCGCTGAAGAAGGAACCGAGGGACTCAGTTTCCGAGCGGTTGCCCGATACTGTGGCATGAGTGCGCCCGGCGTACTCCACTATTTTGACAGTCTCACTCCCCTGCTTGAAGCCGTCCTCGACCAGCGCGAGGAGGAAGAACGTGCGGCTTTCCTCGAGGTGATTCCTGAGAATCCCACACTCATCGAATGGGCAGATACAGTCGTCCGGGTCTCGATGTCCAGAGCGAAGGAGAACCACAACTTCGACATCATGGAAGCACAGGCCATGGGCTCTCCCGAACACCCGGCCTACGACTGGTATACGAGAAGACCTCACCATTTCGAAGAGACGATTGAACTGGCAAAGAAGGACTATCCTCGCGATCCAGACGCAGTACTTACCGTGCTTGGAACAGTTGTCGATGGGCTCCGCTTTCGGTGGATACGATCGGCTGAGGTTTCGGATTACGCTTCCGATTGGAAGCAGGTGCGCGACACTGTCTTCGCGGGGTTTGAACAGTATCGCGCATAGCCCGCACCCATCAGCGGAACGGCTGAAGCAAGGAAAGGCCTCTCACTATCTATCATCCGATAGCCATTCTATCTATCAGATGATAGATTGCGGCCATGAAACTCTCTACATGCGGTTCCACAGAACTCCGCAACGACTGGCATCTGCTTGATGGGGACACAATCAGCAAATCCGGCTCGCAGCTGTCCACAGCGGCCGTAACCGACGGGATCCTCATCCCCCGCATGCCTGCCACCATCCTCCGCGCGCAGGTAGACGCGGGAATGTACGAGGAAGATCTCTACTCCGGTGATGCCCTCACCCGAATCGACCAAGACCTGTGGAAGCGCGACTGGTGGTACACGCTCACCTTCGATGCGCCCGCCGGACATGAGCGCTACAGCCTGCAGTTCGACTGCCTCAATTACCGAGCTGAGATTTGGCTAAATGGCCACCTGGTAGCTGACCGGTTCGAGGCGACCGGTTCCTGGCGTCGCTTCGAGTTCGACGTGACAAACGCTATCCGCACCGACGAACCAAATCATCTGGCCGTCCTCGTCATTCCCGAGCGCAGGACGCCGGGCCTGGTTATCACCGACATTCCAACCGAAGGTGAACCAACCGGCGTCGATCTAGCCGACACCTGGGCCGACTGGCTGAACTTCCACTACCACGGGAATGCCGAAGAGAAGCAGACCTTCGTTCCCGACAAGAACAGCGGCATATTCCGGCGGGTATTCCTAAACTTCGGCGGCCCCGTAGAAGTCACCCACCCGTACGTCGTCACGGAGCTTCCTCAACTGGCCGGAGCCACGGGTGAAGTCGGGGACGAGGCCGATCTCACCGTTCACGCAGACCTCCGAAACTTTGCGGAACACGCCGTCGCCGGCACCCTGACGGGAGTTATTTCCCGCGAGGGGCGACTCGTCACCGAATTCGACTCCCCTGTCACGCTAAAAGCCGGGGAACACCGAGATTTCAGGCTTTCCTCCAAAGAAGAAACCTCGCTGCACCTTGAGAGTCCGGATCTCTGGTGGCCATATACATGGGGAGATCCGGCTCTGTATCAACTGGAACTCACTTTTGCTGTCGAGGGGGAGCAGGATCCCTCCGACACCGCCTCCCTCGATTTCGGGATTCGCCAGTTCACTGGTCACCGAGATCAGATGAACGGTCAGCCGCAGTTTGGCAACCCCGGCTCCTTCTACATGAAAGTTAATGGGCGCGATTATCTAGTCCGAGGAGGAGCTTACAGTCCGGACCTTCTCTTTGAAAGCAACGACCCGGACCGGGTTCGCCGCGTCCTCGAACACGCGAAGGATCTCGGCCTCAACATGCTTCGCTGGGAAGGCCACCTGATTGACGACGGCCTACTTGAGCTGTGCGACCGGGAGGGAATGCCCGCCATGCTCGGCACAATGTGCTGCGGCGCGTGGGAACGTTGGCATCAGTGGGATGACGAGGACTACGACACGGCCAGAAACTCGATCCACGACACAGTGAGGGCAATGCGCGCCCATCCCGCGGTCGCAATTTGGTCCAACGGGAGTGACGGGATGCCCCCGGAGGAGGTACTTGGCGGATACCATCGCGCCCTAGAGTCTGCGCACTGGCAGAACCCGATCCTCGACACCGTCAGCACACGAAACCGTGACTGGAGCGGGATCCACATGGACGGTTCCTACACGTGGCGTTCCCCCGCCTTCTGGTTCATGCCTGACAACCCAATCGCTATGGGGAGCTGCGCGGAAGAGGGCAACAATGAAGCGGTCCCACTGCTCTCAAGCATGAAAAAGATGCTCCCCGGTGACGCGCTTTGGCCGTTCAATGAGACCTGGTCGATGCACGGTGGATCCATGAACAGCCAGCTCGGCGTCACCCGAAAAGTAATCAACCGCCGCTTCGGCGGAGCCGACACCATTGAAGACTTCGTTCTCAAGGCGCAAATCGCTCAGTACGAGGGTGGACGAGCCCAGATGGAGGCCTACGCTGCCAGGGGTTGGGACACCAACAAGTTCACTATCTACTGGATGATGAACGCGCCGTGGCCCAGCTTCTTCGGGCATATTTTCGACTCTTACTGGGGAAAGGGCGGCATCTACTACGGCATTAAGGAAGCGATGCTTCCGGTGACGCTCGCGTTCGATTACTTTGCCGAGGGCGACCGCGAGACTGCCAAGATCCACCTAATCAACCAAACCCTTGAGTCAGTCACCGGCCTGCAAGTACGAACGAGGGTTTACCGGGCTGACGGAACCCTATTTTCTGACGATGTGGTCGAGGGCGCCGTGGCAGAGCCGCTCTCAAACCAGACGGTCACAACCCTCGTCCGCCCCGACAGTTCCGCAGGTGCCGTCTACTTCGTAAGGCTGACACTCACGGATGCGAATGGCGAGGTACTGAAGGACGGGACGTACTGGCAGGCCCACGAACATGACGTCCCGAACCTGCGCGTGGTTGAGGGAATCATGGACGCGATGCGAGTCCGCCAATTCACGTGGCCTGACTTCTCATCGCTCACACAGCTCCCGTCGGTGGGCCTAGACTCGACAATTAGCGAACTCGATTCCGGTAACGAGACAAGGCGATCATTCCGAGTCACCCTGACGAATCCCTCCGACAAGCTGGCCTTCTTCATTCGACTCGAACTTCGCCACCCAGGAACCGAAGAAGAGATACTTCCCAGCCAGTACAGTAGCAACTTCGTCACCGTCTATCCGGGTGAGACGCTCGAAGTCGTAGCAAGCGTTGAACGCTCGCTACTCACAGATACAGATCCCGATCTACACATCGAAGGCGCTAACCTGAAATGAGCAACACAGTACAGACAGACACAGATCTTGAGTCAATTAGGCGACGCTTAGCCGAGCTGGAACTTGAGAATGCAAAGCTAACGGAGGATCGCGAGAAGGAAGCCTCACGCGCCCAAAAGAAACACTTTTCCTGGCGCGCACTCGGCTCCGTCCTGCTAATCGTCCTCGCTACGGTTCTTGCGCCCCTCGCCACCGTCACCGGTTGGGCAAAGTCGGAACTGGTGAATGAACAGGACTTCGTTGCCACCTTTGCCCCTCTGGCAAGCGAACCAACGGTTCAAGCAGAGATTGCGAGCCAGGTAAGTGCCGCGATCGAAGTGGAGTTTGACATCGACGGCCTCGTGGGGAGTGTTTTCGACGGGCTCGCGTCACTGGATATGCCAAGCGAAGCGAAGTCGGCACTGGGACTTCTCCGAGATCCGGCAACCCAGGGCGTCCACAGCATTGTGGGCACGGCTGTAACAGACC
>JBATQJ010000035.1:0-5738 GCA_049291975.1 Scrofimicrobium sp. | reverse complement strand
GCGCAAGACGTTGGAACCGGACGACCTGCCGCGCTTGCGCATCTACGCCCGCATCTTCGGCACCGACACAGTGGTGAAGAACCGCGCCGCGTACCTCGACGCCCGACCCCGCACCAACGCTGAGAACCAGGCCCGCACCGCGCAGCAGGCCCGCGCCGAAATCGAGGCACTACGCGCCCTCACCCACGCTGAGGCCGTCGCGCGGATCAAGCAGATCCGCGCCAACGAGCAAGCACAGCGTGAGGCCGCCGACTTTGCTCTGAAAGAGCGCCGACGACAGGTCGATGTCCACCGTCACACACTTGACAGTGGCCCGCGCTCTGACGGCCCGTCCCTGGGCTGGTGACCGCACCTACAGCCAGGCAGTGGGCCCGGCCGTCGGCGGCACACGTCTACTCGGCGTGGGTGGATACGGGGCAAAGCCATGAGGGGACTGTCCAACCTTATGGCGATAGTCGAATCTCAAACGCTTCGATGGCGGCGCGCGCCTCCTGCGCGTCGGTGCCCTCAGCAATAGCCGCCAGGGCAGCTCTCCAGGCGGCGGCGAGCACTCGCCCGAGCACAGGAGAGTCAGTGGCCGAGCCGAGCACTTCAGCGAGGCGATCGCCGTCTGATCCGGCCGGAGGCGCTCCCAGAATGCGCAGGAATCGCTCGCCGACGGCGAAGTCGAACCCGACCAGGAGCGCCGCCCGCACGGCGGTCGCGTGATCCGCCCCGCTGGCCGCGGCAGCGCCTTCCATTCGATCCAGCAATCGGCGCTCTACATCGGCTCGGACGAACTCGTACAGCCCGAGCTTGCTGCCGAAGTGGTGATAGAGCGCGCCAGTAGTCACCTCGGCCGCTGCCGACAGTTCGCCGACTGTGACCTCATCAAAGGCGCGTGCTCCGAAGGCAGTCACCGCCGCGAGGACGAGTCGGCCCTTCGGGGACGACGACACCGGAACCCACTCGCGCATGGCACCATAATACTGTTACGCTATAAAGAAATCTTGTTATGACACCGAAAGGCCCGCCATGAAACTCGAGTTCCTGTTCATCCCGACCTCGGACCTCAACGCCTCGCTTGCGCTCTACCGCGACGGACTCGGTTTCACCGAGCTATGGCGCGAGGGTGACGCCACCGTCGCGCTGACCCTGCCCGGGAGTGAGGTGCAGGTTATGCTCGACGCGAACGACCCCCAGGCGCCCGCTGGCCCGATCTTCGTAGTCGAGAGCGTCACCGACTTCCACGCGAAGCGGCCTGAGGCGCTGAGCGTGATCGAGGAGCCCGCGGACATCCCAGGTGGTGCAATGGCTACCTATCAGGAGCCGGGCGGTGCCGTTCTCTACATCCTCGACCAGTCCACGGACGCCGAAGCAGGCTGAGCGACACCGTCCACCTCTGCCGCTGCGAACGCGAGTGATGTTGTGTACGAGTTAGGGTCCACCAAAGGCTCGCGCAGGTCCATGGGTGCCGCATCCTGATCCTGTGCGCGAGGGGTCGAGGTGTACGGCTGGACTCCCTCCTTGTCGGCTGGCGCGATCACCGCGTCTTTGCCCACACCGTGCCCCGGTGAACCTCGAACCGCCGCGCCAACGCGTTCACGCTGACACCTTGCGCGCGGGCTGTTCGCATAGCGTCCACTTCCTTGTCGCTGAGGCGTGTTCGAGGTCGTTTACTTGGTTCCGCCGCCGCCGCGATCAGCGGGTCGTCCGGCTCTCCGGTAGGGTCGGCATCCCCACGGATGCCTTGATTCCACGCGGAGACCAGCCTCTCAACCCGTGGTCGTCTGTTCCCGCAGCGTTCCATTGCGTCCACCACTAAGAAACCCTTTGGATACGTTGATACTGGTTAGGTAGTCGGTTTCTGGGCGTGACCCGTCTTTTACGGGCGGCGTCAAGAGGTTGTTGGCAACGTCAAAAGGTTTTCGCTGATTCGCTGTGCACCCTCTGGCTCCCGTCACGACTCGGCGGTGCTAGAAAAGGACCGAGGGCATGGAGGATACCCCCGGAACGTTATACTTGATCGCGGCTGCCTCGCGCTGAACGTTGGCATTGTCGTCTTCTAATAGATCCGGGTTCAGATAGTGGTGGCTATCTCCTTCGATCTGGAAGTGGTCTGCATGCATAGCCATGCCATCACATGAATGCCCGCGGCCCGAAGGACGGGCAACCCGCCAATGGGTAGGTAGTCCCTAGCTGAGGTAGGGGTCCAAGACCTTCATGGCGTAGTTCCAGACTGCTTTTTCGTTCTCGGGTGTGTAGTAGCGTTCTGCGACTTTTTCGATGCCTTTGGGTCCCAGGTACAAGTTTGACTGTCCCTGCAGGGTGGGATCCATTGCGGCGCGGATAGTGGGTTGAGCGCCCTTCTCTGCCGAGGTGCCGAATAGCGGAACCCAAGCGCCGAACAGTATCTTCATGAGGAGGGGACGCTGTTCACTTTCGCCCAGGTTGGTCTTGGCTGTGCCTGGGTGCGTGTAGTTGACATCAATCGTGTCTATGCCCCGTTCCAGTAGCTGCTTGTGTAGCGCCCTCATCGCCCAGATAACGTACAGCTTTGATAGGCCGTAAACGCGACCGTATGTGTAATGGTCCTTGAGTTCGATGTCGTCAATGAAGGGTTTGCCGCCCTGGTCGTGTGAGGCAGAAGACACAGTCACGATGCGACCATGCGGACTCTTCTTCAGGCTGTCCACCAGCAGCAGGGACAAGAGGGTTGGAGCAAAGAAGTTGACCGCCATGGTCTTTTCAAGGCCCTCAGCGGTGCCCTGCCAGTTGGCTCCGTACTGATTTCCCGCGTTGTTAACCAAAACATCGAGGTGGTCATACTTCGCCTGAAACTCTTCTGCGAGCTTCTTGACTTCAGCCATTGACTCAAGGTTCGCGATCATGACGTCAACGTTGGGGTTCCCCGTCTCTTCAATCAGTTCTTGCTTGACCTTCATCGCTTTGCTCTTGTTGCGGCCGTGGAGGATGACAGTGTGGCCTTCGTTCAGGAATGCCTTTGCTTCTTCGATCCCTAATCCGCTGGTCGCACCGGTAACCAGGATGGTTTTCTTCTCCGTCATTGCCGTTTTCCCTTCACTGCATCGGCCTAGAGCCCTCTTAGATAGATGGGGACCGGTGGTCTGTTATTGTTGTTTCAACATAACACACCGATGGTCTGTAAAACAACAGGTGGGAATTTGTAGGATGGTGCTCATGGGGTTCCAAAGGGCGCGCAGTGATGAACAGCGCGAGCAGCGTCGCCGCTCGATCATTGAAATGGCGACAACGATGGTGGCTGAGATGCCGGTGGCTGAGATCAGCCTTAACGAACTCAGCCGCAGAGTTGGGCTGGCAAAATCGAATGTTCTTCGCTACTTCGAGTCCCGTGAAGCGGTTCTACTCGAACTGCTGGACGCCGAACTGACTGCGTGGGTAGCGGATCTGGACTCAGCTCTGTTACCTGTGGAAGGCGACTTAACGCGACGAATCGCGGCGACGGCCGAGGCGATTGCCGAGTCAGTTGCCACGAAGCCAACTATGTGCGACCTCATCCACGCTCAGGCCCCCGTACTTGAGCGCAACGTGTCCACTCAGGTAGTGCTCGCACACAAATATGCCGTGAAACGCCAGGTTGATCTGCTGGTTGAGAGCATCCAGAAAGCTGTTCCCGAACTCAGTGAGTGGCAGGCATATCAAGTCGTTGCCCACACCATTTTTATGATTGCGGGCGCGTGGCCTCAAGCTGTCCCCCCGCCCGCACTGCAAGCCGCATACGACACTGACCCAGCGGTCGCCGGAGCGCAAATGGATTTTCGCACTCTCATCCGCGACACCGCAGCACTAATCATGACTGGCCTCCTTTCGGGAACATCAGCGGCAGAGTAGCCAGAAGCCAGAACGCGAACCGGTAGCCGTATCTCACACGATCAGTGCTACCCCGCGGCTGACATCGACCGGCATCCAGGCAGCGAGGTTCTCAAACACAAACGCTAAGTCACTACTGGTAACCCGCTAGACCCATGACGCTTATCCCCACAGATAACTGTTGTCGTCATTGGCTTAAGCGGGGAGGTCGATGGTTGATCCAGCTTGGGGATTTGGTCGGTCCTGAAGCAATGCCGCGGCCAGGGACCTGTTGGCACCATGTGCACCTTGCCTTGATAAACGGAATATATTCCGCTACGTTGATAAACGGAATATATTCCGCCGACAAATGGTGTCAGAAGAACACATTCCGCTTTGTTTTGGTACGCCACTCGACTGCCCGAAGTGAACGCGCAGTCACAGATATGGAGGTTTTCATGACGCAAGAAGCAGTTGGTGAGGGCCCGGCGGTGCCTAAGCCCAAGGGTCGTCCGCGTTTGCTGGGCTGGGACATCTTTAGGTTCTGGGGAGCCTTCGCTATTTTCATGGGCCACAACATAGCCCTTGCGTTCGCGGTACACCTGGGAGAGAACGCGGTCCCTACGTCGCCCCTGCAGATCTTTGTCCACCCTCAGTCCTCGTCCATCCTGATCTTCACGGCGGTACCGGTTTTCGTGATGCTGTCTGGCTACTTCGCCCTGGGACGCCCGCCGCGTGAAGGCGAGTGGGATAAGGCAAAGAGTAGCTTCTGGAAATACATCGTCTACTACTGGAAGTGGCTGGTGCTGGCGCTGGTCCTGTTCTTGACTGTTCCGGCCATTTGGCCTGCTTACACCCCGTTTGCGGACCAGTCAATCGGTGACAACTTCTTGATGGTGCTGCGGAACTTCGTCAACGCCAGCCTCTACGACCCGGGCATTATCAGTCCAGTTGCGCTGAACTGGTTCATAGTCGGTTTGGCGTGGCTTGCACTGCTGGCCCCGGTCATGCGCCGCTTCTTCCACCAGGGCGACATGAAGATGATCCGTTCGACCATGGTGATTTTGACCCTCTTCATGGTCATCTTCCCGTTCATCCGCGCAGCCTTCACCCCGGCGGCGACCGCCCACCCGGAATCAATATTGCTGAGCTTCGGCGCTACGCTAAACCCTTTGAACTGGATGCTCAGCAGCTGGTGGATCGTCTGCTTCATGGCTGGCGGCTGGCTGGCCGTTGACAAGGCCGCGCAAGAGTTCATTCGCCGCATGAAGTGGGCAGTTGTGATCGGCCTGACCGTGGTTGCGCTCTTCATCCAGGGGATCGTCCGGTACTACACGATTGTTGGCGGGGCCGGTCTTGATGATTACACCAACGGTGGATGGATGTTCTCCTCAGTCATGTACGTCATCATCGCTTACAAACTCAACTTCGTGATCAAACCTGACTCTCGCGTAGGCCGCTTCACCTCCTCGTGGGGCACCGACGCGCTGGGTGCCATGATCGTCGGCTGGATGTTCGGCCCAGCCATGCTTACCGGTGTCTTCGGCCCCGTCATGGACTGGATGGTCACAACCTTCTGGAACCCGTCTTCGCCCATGGTTCTCACCTTGGTGTGGTGGCTGTTCAATATCGTCTACTTTATCGTGGTGTTCTGCGTAGTTCACCTGCTGAAGCGAGTGCCTATTGTGCAGAACATGTTCCTCTTCCGCGGCGATGCCAAGCCGAGTTGGCGTGGCGCATCGAAGGTAGCAGTAACCAAGTAGGCTACACGCCAGTATGGCGGAGGGGCCAAAGAACCGGCTCTACTTTGCCCCTCCGTCTGGCCGTAGTCCGCGTAGCAGAATTTGGAGCATTCGCTCGCCTTGGTCATCGCGTTCCGAGTTGTCGGCAGCTACCGATATACCGCTCAGGAACATGAGGAAGTCGTC
>JBATQJ010000034.1:0-2237 GCA_049291975.1 Scrofimicrobium sp. | reverse complement strand
GGAACACGTTCCGCTACGCCTCACGCAAGTACTGGGACCAGATCAGCCGGGACCTCAAACCCGTCTACACAGCACCGTCGGTGACGGCCGCGGTCGTGGCCCGGGACGAGTTCCTCGCCAAGTGGGGCCGCCCCTACCCAGCCATCCGGACCCTGTGGATGAACGCCTGGGAAGAGTTCACCCCGTTCCTCGACTACGACGTCGAGATCCGCCGAGTGTTGTGCTCCACGAACGCGATCGAGTCGCTGAACGCCAGGTTCCGGCGGGCCGTCCGCGCCCGCGGCCACTTCCCCAACGAGCAGGCCGCGATGAAGACCCTCTACCTGGTCACCCGATCACTAGACCCCAAGGGCACCGGTCAGACACGATGGGCCGTGCGCTGGAAGCCAGCACTCAACGCGTTCGCGATCACCTTCGCCGACCGCATGCCAACCACAATCGAACACAAGTAGCAATCAAATGCCACTTACACCGTTAGCCGTACAGTCCCGCGTGTTCTTTTGGTTCTGGGGATGGGAATTGCGTGTCTTAGGTACTGCGTGGGTACTAGGGGTCGTAGAGCGCCTCGTCTATCGAAGAATCGGTGCAGGCGTGCCGAACTTCGAAATATTTCAGTTGCATAGGTTCTTCAATGCGGTAGCGCATTACGCGCGTGTTGCTCGCTCAAAAGGATTGGGCCTGCAAGTCTACTACACCTGTTGGGCATATTGGGTTTGGACTATGGGGAGTTTCTACCGCATCAAGGTTGTCTAAAGTGAACTCGACCACGTCAGGGGGAGCGAGCCTTCCCGCATACGATCTGGTGGTTGTTGGGGACTCCCTGATGGCGAGAAGCCTCTCCAGGCGCGTCGAGATGGCAGGTGGTCGTGTTCTATCCGTCACGCCAGCCTCTAGTGCCGCTCTGATTGGAGTGCGTTTCAAGGACTTATCTGTCGACGGCCGCCTGCAGTTCGTTGGAGCGAGCCGCGTGGAGACCCAGTTTGGAGAATCCCTGCCGGTGCGAGCTTGGGTGGATGGGCTTGGTGTGATGAACAAGGATGTTTTGGACCCCGAACAAATATGGTTGGATGATTTCAACGGGTATGCGTCGATTGATTCGCCGTGGACGTCTCCAAACGACATTTCCCGACGATTTTTCGATACGCTCGCACCAGGTGCAACTGGCCAGGTATCCCGCAACTGGGCGAACATGCAGGCGAGTAGATGGCTTCTTTCAGGTGCGGCGGTACTAGTTCATGATCCCGGAGAAGTGTTGCGCCAGTGCCTAGGTGCGGAGTGTGTTGCGGCAGAAATCGAATTCGAACCCTCCGATGCTCATGTGAAAGTACGGGTCGATGGTCTTACTTTTCTCTCCAGGACGGTCGTTGATGCCCGACCCTTGCAGGAGGCGGAGCAGACCGAAAAGTGGACCAGAGTCAAGTATTGCGTATCGTGGTTGTCTTTCTCCGCTTCCTCCGGGGTTGGTACGATGTTTTACCTCGGCGATGTCAAAGAGGCAGGTATTGCTTATTCTGTGAAGATTGATCGCCCCGGTCATGGTTATGGGCTGCTTGGAACTGTAGAAACGAGAACTATTTCTCAGTCCGAGCGAGAAAAGTGGGTAGTCGGAATCCTCGGGACATCCACAAAACAGGTGTCGCACCTTCGGTTGCTCGACTATGAGGAGAATATCCCGGCCGCAGGTTACACAGGAGAGGATGTATGGATGCAGCGGGGCATTCTCCGGGCCCCCCCCGTTCGCGGGTATGAGGATCAGTTGGTTACGGCAACTCGATTGGGTCGTGGCATCGTGGCTTCTCTGGGATTGAGGAGTCCACTCAAGATGCTCCATAAACTCCTTCGGAAATGGTCGTGATTCTGTGCGGGGCTTATACGCATCAACTCAGACGGGTACGGCTTCGACGTGTTCTCTGACATGACTCCAACATTCCCAAGGATCGGAGCCTCCGGACACGTCGGGGGGATTCATAGCGGTCCCCATCGAGGCAGGCAGCGTTCCCCGTCGTCAAGACACTCGGCGAGTTCGATGTGGCAGCCTCATCCATCCCCACCGCCACGTTCGAGGGTGCGTCGGTGCCCAAGATGATCTTCCTCGCGCGGATGACCCCCGCCGTGCGGATGGGCGTGTCCATCGCGCTCGCGGTCGGCGTCTACGGCATCTCGTTCGGGGCGCTGTCGGTGTCCGCGGGGTTGTCGATCGCGCAGACCATCGCGCTGTCGGCGCTGATGTTCACCGG
>JBATQJ010000033.1:0-12586 GCA_049291975.1 Scrofimicrobium sp. | reverse complement strand
TAGGCGGAGCATCTGTTCTGCTTCCACCGCTGTTCGAGATCTTCTGGGCTGCCGTCGCCGCCCTGGTGATCTGGCTGGTCGTCGGCTGGGCCCTGCCCAAGATCTACGCGATGATTGACGAGCGTAGGGACCTAATCGATGAGGGACTGAACGCGGCCAGCCGCGCTCAGGAGGACGCAGCCCTTGCAAAGCGCGAACGCGAAAACTTGCTCAGGGATGCTGCTGAACATGCTCGGAGCATCCGAAATGATGCGAACGAGGATGCCAAGAGAATTGTTGCTGAGGCTCGAACGCAGGCCAGCGCGGAGGCAGCGCGAATCGCGGATACCTCAAAGCGTCAGATCGAGGCAGAACGCCAAGCCGCATTCGTGTCACTACGGGCGGACGTTGGCGAACTAGCCACCGAACTCGCGGAGCGCATCGTTGGCGAGCAACTGAAGGACGAAGCGCTTTCGACCCGGGTCATTGATCGATTCATGGATGAACTTGAAAACGACCTCAAGGACGCTGAGTCGAACGGCTCGAAGGTCGGTGCGTAATGAGCCACATGCAGCGAGGCACCTATAGCGCCGCGTACGAGATGCTCGTGCAGGCCGTTAATAGTGGTGCCGATGGCAAGGAGATTGGTGAGGACCTATTTGGTGCCGCAGATCTTTTGAATGCCAACCCATCGCTGCTTCTGGCGCTAACTGATCCCTCGCGAGTAACAGGGGATAAGGAGGCGTTGGTAGACGAGGTTTTCCGCTCTTCTGTCGCCAGTGCGGCGTTCGAGGTGATTAGTGCATTGGTTGCTGACCACTGGTCCGTTCCGGGGGATTTCTCTGCGGCGATAGCGGACCTGGGTCTCGATTCGCACATCCTCGCCGCGATGCACGATGGCTTGTACGACGATCTTTGCCAGGAACTGATAGATGCTCAGTCGCTGATAGCGAGCAATCGAGATCTTCGAGTTCAACTCTCCGATGTGGGCGACGGAAACCCAAGGGCTCGCGCAGCTCTGGCTCGTAAAGTTTTCGGCGGTCACGTATCTAAGATCACCGAGCGGCTGCTTTCACGGGCAGCATTTTCAACCTCCTACGGGCAGCTACTTCAGACTCTGCGAAACTACGCGGACAGGGCGGCAGCAGCGACCGGAAAACAGTTGGTGGTTGCCTCTACGGCCAAAGCACTGACCGAAGAGCAGTACTACAGGCTGGCACGCCTCGCCTCTTTCAGGTGGAACTCGGCGGTACAGCTGGCAACCGTCATCGACCCGAGTCTGCTTGGCGGATTCAGGCTTGATGCCGGAGAAGAATCGGTAGATACGACGGTTCGCAAGGACCTCATAGCAGCGAGATCAGTTCTAGCCCGCTGAGAGCTAGAACAAGACAAAGACTTTTGAACACAACTAAGGCAATTAGGAAAGCGTGATGGCTGATCTAGGGATTCGTCCGGAGGAGATCCGTAAGGCACTGGACTCGTACATTGAGTCCTTTGCCCCCGCAGAGGTTGCGGTAGAAGAAATCGGGCACGTCACCGAGACGGCTGACGGTATTGCCAAAGTCGAGGGTTTGCCTGGTGCAATGGCCAACGAACTCTTGCAGTTCGAGGATGGGACCCTCGGCCTGGCAATGAACCTCGACCCCAGAGAGATCGGCACTGTCGTCCTGGGCGAGTATTCCGGAATCGAGGAGGGACAAGAGGTACGCCGAACGGGCGAGGTTCTTTCGGTCCCGGTTGGCGACGGATACCTGGGGCGCGTCGTGGACCCGCTCGGCAAGCCGATTGATGGTCTGGGCGAGATCACCGATCTCGACGGTCGTCGCGCACTCGAACTGCAGGCCCCTGGCGTTATGTCGCGTCGTAGTGTCCACGAGCCCATGCAGACCGGGCTCAAAGCGATTGACTCGATGATCCCGATCGGACGAGGACAACGTCAGCTGATCATCGGTGACCGTCAAACCGGTAAGACCGCTATCGCGCTCGACACCATCATCAACCAGCGCGAGAACTGGGAAAGTGGTGACCCCCAGAAGCAGGTTCGATGCATCTATGTCGGTATCGGTCAGAAAGCCTCAACGATCGCGTCGGTAAAGAAGCAACTTGAAGATCACGGCGCAATGGAGTACACGACCATCGTGGCCTCGCCCGCCTCAGACCCAGCGGGTTTCAAGTACCTGGCGCCCTACACCGGTTCGGCAATCGGCCAGCACTGGATGTATGCCGGTAAGCACGTCCTCATCGTCTTCGACGACCTTTCGAAGCAGGCCGAGGCCTATCGTGCGGTTTCACTTCTGCTCCGTCGTCCCCCGGGGCGTGAGGCTTACCCCGGTGACGTTTTCTATCTGCACTCTCGTTTGCTTGAACGCTGCGCCAAGCTTAACGATGAACTAGGCGGGGGTTCGATGACCGGCCTTCCGATCATCGAGACCAAGGCCAACGACGTTTCGGCGTACATTCCGACGAACGTCATTTCAATCACCGACGGTCAAATCTTCCTTCAGTCAGACCTGTTCAACGCGAATCAGCGCCCGGCGGTAGATGTTGGTATTTCGGTCTCGCGTGTTGGCGGTGACGCTCAGATCAAGGCGATGAAGAAGGTTGCCGGAACCCTGAAGATCACCCTGGCTCAATACCGCGCGATGGCTTCCTTCGCGATGTTCGCTTCGGACCTCGATGCGGTTACGCGCCAGCAGCTCACCCGTGGCGAGCGGCTAATGCAACTGCTGAAACAGTCTCAGAACAAGCCGATGAAGGTCGAGGAACAGGTCGCTGTGATCTGGGCTGGAACCAACGGCTACCTTGACGATCTGGAACTCTCTCAGGTTCTGCCATTCCAGGATGGCCTACTAGACCATCTGCGTGCGCACTCCGAAGTTCTGGCGAAGATCGCTGAGACCGGACAGCTGGACGATGATACCGAGGCGGATCTGAAAAGAGACGTTGACTCATTCCATGAGACCTTCGTCATCGCAGATACTGAGACTGATGAAGCTGAAGAGGTGGACGCCGACCGCACGCAAGAGCAGATCGTTCGTCGTCGCAAAGGCTCCAAGGGGTAGTTGCAATGAGTGGAAAGCAGAGGATCTACAAGCAGAAGATCCGCTCCACGCAGACACTCGAAAAGGTGTTTCGCGCAATGGAGATGATCGCTGCTTCACGAATTGGTCGTGCGCGCACGCGCGCGACCAAGGGAGATTCCTACACGCTCGCTCTAACCAAAGCGGTTGCGGCCGTCGCGGTCCACTCCGATATCGACCATCCACTGACCGAAGAGCGCGAGGATACGAATCGTGTGGCAATCCTTGTGATTGCATCTGATCGCGGCTTGGCTGGCGCATACTCAGCCAATGTTCTCCGCGCAACTGAACACCTGATGGAGGAACTCCGGGACAGCGGAAAAGAACCGGTCCTCTTCACCTCGGGGCGTCGTGCGGAGCAGTTTTTCCGCTTCCGCGGGGTGCCTATCGAGCGATCCTGGGAGGGGTCATCCGATAATCCGTCTGACGAAATGATGCGCGAGGTTGGAGATACCCTGCTTGAGTACTTCCTCAGTCCTGACCCTGAGGTTGGGGTCGGAGTAGTGGAACTGGTCTTTACGCGTTTCAAGTCGATGGTTCAGCAGGTTCCGGAGATCCGTCAAATGCTACCGCTTACTGTGGTTGATGCGCCGCACGACGATGACGAGGAAGCCGGCGAACTCGGGTTCGGTCCCGATGGGACCGGGTACCCGGAATACGAGTTTATTCCGGACGTTGACACGGTCCTCGATACCCTGCTTCCCCTATACGTGAGTAACAGGATCGGCAACGCGATGCTCCAGGCTGCCGCCTCGGAGTTGGCATCGAGACAACAGGCAATGCACACTGCCACCGAAAACGCCGGGGAACTGATAAACGACTACACGCGCCTCGCCAATCAGGCACGCCAGGCGGAGATCACTCAAGAAATCAGCGAGATCGTCTCGGGTGCGGACGCACTCGCGGCACAAGGTTCATAGCTTTTACTAACCGGGGAACACGAAGAGAGACAAGAGATGGCTACAGAAGAAACGAAGACCGCCGAGGGTCGAGTTGCCCGCGTGGTTGGTCCCGTGGTCGACATTGAGTTCCCACCGGACGCGATTCCCGCACAGTTCAACGCGCTGACCGTTGATATTGACATGCGTGGACAGGGCGAGGGCGAGGGATTGACCACCCTAACAATGGAAGTCGAGCAGCATCTGGGCGACAACATGGTTCGTGCCATTGCCCTAAAGCCGACTGATGGCCTGGTTCGCGGCGCACGGGTAACGGACACTGGTGGCCCTATCGTTGTTCCCGTCGGAGATGTTACTAAGGGCCACGTCTTCAACGTGACTGGCGAATGCCTGAACCTCGAGAAGGGGGAAACCCTAGAGGTCAAGGAAACCTGGCCGATCCATCGTGAACCCCCGAGCTTTGACAAGCTCCAGGGCCAGGAGAAGATGTTCGAAACCGGCATCAAGTCCATCGATCTTCTTACCCCCTACGTACTCGGCGGCAAGATCGGTCTGTTCGGCGGTGCCGGCACCGGTAAGACGGTTCTGATTCAAGAGATGATTCAGCGCGTCGCCCAGGATCACGGCGGTGTTTCCGTGTTCGCTGGTGTGGGGGAGCGTACTCGTGAGGGTAACGACCTGATCCATGAGATGGAGGAGGCCGGAGTCTTCGAGAAGACCGCACTGGTCTTTGGTCAGATGGATGAGCCACCGGGGACCCGTCTCCGCGTTGCGCTAACCGGCCTGACGATGGCTGAGTACTTCCGCGACGTGCAAAATCAGGACGTGCTTCTGTTCATCGACAATATCTTCCGTTTCACGCAGGCGGGTTCTGAGGTCTCAACCCTTCTGGGACGTATGCCCTCGGCTGTCGGCTACCAGCCAAACCTGGCTGATGAGATGGGTCTGCTTCAGGAACGTATTACAACTGCTGGTGGCAACTCGATCACCTCAATTCAGGCGATTTATGTTCCGGCAGACGACTACACCGATCCGGCTCCTGCCACGACGTTTGCTCACCTAGACGCGGTTACTGAGCTGAATCGTGAAATCGCGTCGCGCGGTCTTTACCCCGCGATCGACCCGCTGACTTCAACCTCGCGTCTTCTGGATCCGAAGGTTGTCGGCGACGAACACTACGATGTTGCGACACATGTGAAGTCGATTCTCCAAAAGAACAAAGAGCTCCAGGACATTATCGCGATTCTGGGCGTCGATGAACTTTCTGAAGAGGATAAGGTCACGGTGGCAAGAGCCAGGCGGATCGAGCAGTTCCTCTCCCAGAACACCTACATGGCTGAGAAGTTCACCGGTGTTCCTGGCTCCACGGTTCCCCTGTCAGAGACCATCGAGGCATTCAAGAGGATCGCTGAAGGCTACTACGATCAGGTGCCTGAACAGGCATTCTTCAACATCGGCGGAATCGAGGATCTCGAACGCAAGTGGCATGAGCTAGAGAAGTCCGCATGAGCGAGAACAGGCTTCGAGTCGAAGTTGTTGGACTCTCTGGACCCCTGTGGTCCGGGGAAGCCGACTATGTCTCGATTCCTGCTATTGACGGTCGTTTGGGTATTCTTAGCGGCAGGCAACCGGTACTCGCGGTACTCAGCCCTGGAACGGTAGAGATCCAGCGCGGTGATGGCGAGGATATCAAGGTAGAGGTCGAAGCGGGTTTCGCTTCTGTCGACGCGGACTTTGTGACGGTTGTGGTTGAGGGAGGAATGCTGGAGCAGTAGCTCAGCACCCTCTTGTTGCCACGAGGGGAGAGCAATGGGCCAGGCAGGCAATATAGCGCCGTACTTTGGCACTGCCGCGTTGATTGCCTTGGTGATTGTTCTGGTAGTACTGCTGGTAGTCCTGATCCGCACGATAATCCTCTATACGCGACCCGGGAGCTTCCCTGCTTTTCTGCTGGTGGACGGTCAATGGATCAGCGGCATTGCTGAATACGGTAGCTCAAACCTCTCGTGGCGCCGCAGGATTGGACTGTCCTCATCCCCCAGTGTGCTTCTGGCTCGCAGGAACATCGACGTCGTTGATAGCCCCGAACAGTGGTACCAGAGCAGGCTGGTGGTTGTAACCCTCAAGACTCCGACGGAGTCAGTTAGCTTTGCGTTACGCTCCGGTGATGCGGCGGGTGTCATTGCCTGGATCGACTCCAGCCCACCGGGCCCCTGATGGCATTCGGCTTCTCCGAAGATCGGGACGAGGCGGGCCAGACTTGAGAGTGCGGTCAGTACGAAGAGATACATGGAAGGATCGGTGTGCGGCTTCTAATTGCGGAGTGCTCAGTTGACTATTCGGGCAGGCTTGACGCCCATTTGCCCAGGGCAAAGCGGGTCCTGATGATCAAAGCCGACGGATCTGTTCTAGTTCACTCCGACGGTGGATCGTATAAGCCGCTCAACTGGATGAGTGCCCCGTGTCGGCTCACTGAGATGGAGCCACTGGACTCTGATGTTGAAGCCGGAGTGCTTGAGGTATGGAAGGTTGAGCCAACTAAGGTAGATGGTTCCCTCGTCATCCGCATTTTCGAGAAGATGGCTGATATCAGTGAGGAACTCGGCGAGGATCCAGGACTTCAGAAGGATGGTGTCGAGGCGCACCTGCAGCAGTTGCTCGCCGAACAGGTCGAGTCGATTCTGGGGGCCGGATGGGCTCTGCTGCGACGAGAACACCCAACCCCAATTGGACCGGTCGACCTGGTCGTTTACGATCCGGAGAGCCAGCCCGTGGCGATAGAGGTAAAGCGGCGCGGCGGAATAGATGGAGTTGAGCAACTAACGCGCTACCTCGAATTGCTGGGAAGAGAATCCCGCTACAAGAAAATCCGCGGAATCTTTGCGGCTCAGGAGATAGCGCCGCAGGCACGCGTCCTCGCCGAGGATCGGGGCATAGAGTGTTTGGTGTTGGACTATGCCGCTATGCGCGGCATGGATAATGCTGAGGAAAGGCTGTTCTGATGGGCGATACACGGCAAAAGTGGTCCGGAGTCGTGGTACTTCCGAGTGAAGAGATTGCCAAGGGGACAGTGATAACCGAGGGCGACAGAATCATCTGGGTCGGAGCCTCTACGGAAATCCCTATTGAACTGTCCGATACGCCGAATGAGGACCTCCCTGACGGGGCGGTGATCATCCCGGGCCTGATCGATGTTCACTGTCACGGAGGCGGTGGGGCCTCATTCCCGGATTCTACGAGTCTTCAGGACGTCAAGACGGCAGCCAGTGAGCACCTCAAGAACGGGACCACTACCCTGGTTGCCTCGCTGGTCACCGCTCCGGTTGACATCCTTGAACAGAGGGCGACACTGCTAGCAAAGGCAGTGGGCGAGGGCATCATTGAGGGAATTCACTTTGAGGGCCCGTTCCTCTCGGAGGCGCGGTGCGGCGCTCAGGATCCTCGCTACCTGATCCCTGCGACGCCGGATGTCGCGAGACGACTGGTTGCGGCAGCGGGCGGCAAAGCCGTATCGATGACTATCGCGCCGGAGCGAGCAACTGGGAGCGAGGGCAGGGAAGCCCTTGAGGTGCTGGTACGCGGTGATGTCCTGCCCTCGTGGGGCCACACCGACTCGGGGATAGAAACCGCAGAGGAAGCTGTTGAAGCGGGCCTGGATCTCATCAGTGACAAAGCCAGCCCGACCCGTGGTGGTCGGGCAACCGTAACGCACCTCTTCAACGGGATGAGGCCCCTGCACCACAGAGATCCGGGCCCTATTTCGGTCTTCCTGGCGGCAGCGGAAAGGGGAGATGTGGTCGTCGAGATGATCAACGATGGGACTCACCTGGACCCTCAATTGGTGCGGCAGGTCCTCGACATCGTTGGACGTGACAACGCTGTATTTGTTACCGACGCAATGGCAGCGGCCGGGATGCCTGACGGAGACTACGTCCTGGGACCCCAGGCAGTAACGGTTGAGGGAGGCGTGGCGCGCCTCGCCGAGGGCGGCGCAATCGCAGGCGGAACCGCCAGACTGGTTGACTGCGTGAGGACTGCGGTGCTTAAGAGCGGTATCTCGTTGGTGGATGCCGTGTATTTGGGAACTGTGCAAGGAGCAAAGATCCTGGGACTAACCGACCGGGGCGAGTTGGCTCCGGGTAAGCGCGCGGACTTGGTTGTTCTGGACCCTGGCAATCTCGGTGTGTTGCGCGTGATTCGCGGAGGAGAACTGGTCGCCTAGGGCATGTCTCCCGAATCCCTGCTCGCTGTGGTGACCGTGAAATCCGCGTTTGCTACGTTGTCATCGTCGGCTTTGCCACCAGCAAAGCCTCCTCTTCCGCCTTGCAATCACGAATTCCCGGGCATCCTCGCCTGAGCACAGATTTAGGAGGCACATCCTAGTGGGGAAACGTTCGCGGTCGAAAAGGCTGGGACCCACGCACAGGCCACTGAATCAGGCCGCCCTGCGTGGGATTGCTCTGAGCGAAGTGGGTCCCGATGGAAACAGTTATCAGGTTCAGCAAGTTGGGCCCTCGTCCAAGACTTATACCTGCCCCGGTTGCCTGCACCAGGTTGGACCCGGAGTTGAACATGTTGTTGCGTGGCCCGAAGACGGCGCATTTGGGACTGAGCTTGGGGTCGGTGCGAGGCGGCACTGGCATGCCGAGTGTTGGAGAAGAGGGCTTCGACCAAACTAGGTGACCCCATATTGGAGCCCGTCAAGGGCGCATTCTCTGGGAGTACCCTGTGAATACTGTGACTAAAGCGCCCCATTGTGACTTGAATCCGTGGAAAGCCACGTGAAATACGAATAGTCTGAAGTGTTGCTTGACAAAAACGCCTCATGGCAAACAAGTAGGAGGAAGCGCGTGGATAGACTCAAGCGCTACACGCTACCCATCGTTCTTGGCGCGCTGGCGCTGATTGCGCTGGTGACTGGAGTCCTTTCGGTTACGGTCTGGAAGCCAGCGCAAGAGGTCACGGCAGATCGTGACGCGACTCAGCCGTTCCTGACGACCCGAGCCGGGGTTCTGAGGCTTTACGAGCCCTACCAGGACTCCGCCAGTGTTCGCGTTGAAGCCACCGCGCCTGAGGGTGAGACCATCTGGATTGCCCTCGGTGACCCCGACGATGTGAGCGCTTGGCTCACAAACGACTCCTACGACGAAATCGTTGGTCTTGAGAGCATCGACACCCTCAAGATTGTGCCGCATGACGCCGCGGATACCCCTCAGTCCGAGGATCAGTCGAGTAACGCCGATGAGGGCCAGCAATCGGGTGAAGAGGCCGTGGCCGCAGAGAATCCAATCGATTCGGACATGTGGATTGCGCTTAAGTACGGCAATGGCAGCGTCTCGATGACTCTGTCGGGCGATGAGCTTGATCAGGCACTACTGGCAGCAACCGACGGTGTCGGGCCAGCACCGACCCTGAAGCTTATCTGGGATACGCCACGTCCAAACGTCCTCGCCATGATCACTTTCCCACTGGCCGGGGTTCTTGCGGTGCTCTCGCTCGGAACGTTCATCGCGCTGCTGCGCACGCGAAACAAATCTGTCTCCCGGACCGATGGGCCGAGTCCCGCACTTGTGGTGCCCAGCGAGGTGGAGGATGAAGCCCTTACTGGCGCGCCTGCGGTAGCCCCGGAGTCTGCTCAGGAAGAAGTGCTGGCAGCCTCCGAGACATCCCTTGAAGCGGAGCCAACTGAAGAGACTGAGTTAATGGAGGGCTGGGACGATTCGGTCACCGCTGACGAAGTGGTAGGCGACGAAGCGCCCATGTACGAGGAAGCATCCTCGGTCGAGGAGTTCTCACCGACTGAGGCGGCTCCCGAGGTGGATGAAGCGCCTTCATACGAAGAGGCAGTTCCCGAAGCGATCTCAGTCGATGAGTTCTCGCCGACTGGGACGACTCCGGAGGGTGATGATGCTCTTGCATCCGAGGAACTAGTCTCGGTTGAGGGCTTCGCACCGGTGGAGGAGGCTTCGCTGGTTCCCGAATCTCCCTCGTACGAAGATGAGGCGTCCGAGGCAGTCGTAGTCGACAACGAGGCAAGCTCTGCCGAACAAGAAACCTCGCAGACCGACACAGAAGATATGCCGGCGGAGCAGCCGGACTCGGGTATTGAGGAAACAGTTTCAACCGACTCGGGCATGATCAATCTGTCATCGCTCAGTGCGGGACTCAGCTTCCCCACTCGGCGTGCACTGCGTGAGGCCGAGATGAGAGGGGTTGACACCCTGGTGGTCGGGGAGCGGCGATTCTCAACAAAGACGGGCCAGATTCCAAAGATCTCCCTTGACGATGCTGAAGATCAGAAACGGGAGCGCTCTGGACATACCCTGTCATGGGCTCAGCTAATGGAGAGAGCAAGCAGGAGTTCTTCTTCGGAGCCTGAGGACCCTGAAAGCAAGGGAGAGTAGACCTTTGAATTACAGAAAACCACTAATTGCCGCCGCTTCCGTGGCCGCACTGCTGGGCCTTAGCGCGTGCTCGCCCCCTGTTCTTGAGGTCGATGAATCCCAATCTCAGGTTCAGTCGGGCGCGGACCAGTCAGGCTCCCAATCGGGAGCGCAATCGGGTGAGGCAAGCGTAGTCCTAACGGATGAGCAGGTCGAACGCATTGTCGCCGATGTTCAAGCGGTCGTTGATCTGTCTGACAAAGATAAGAGTGCGGAACCTCTGGCGCAGCGCCTGGTGAATCCGGCGCTAGACATGCGGACAGGACAGCTGGTGCGTGCCGAGAAGACCTCGACCGAACTGGCTCCTCTGATCATTGGTAACGCGGTACACTCGGCAACTGCTGGAAACTCGTTCCCCAGGGTCCTGGTAGTTGCGTCTGAGGCGGCGGGAGACGATCCGGCTGAGGTCTTCTTCCTGACCCAGCAGGACGCGAAATCCGACTACATGCTTGAGAACTGGGCCCGACTTATCGGTGGAACCCCGGTGAAGGGGCTATCGGTTCGCGACGGTTCGACCGTGGTCCGGGACAATACACCGGGTCTGAAGATCAGCCCCGCAGACGTCGTTGGCACCTACATCAACTTCTTGAACAACCCCGATAATGAGGAGTACCAGGTCTTTGAAGACAACTCCTTCGAGCCGCGTTACCGAGAAGAGCGTGCCGCGTTGAACGACGCGGTCAAGGTCGCTGGCACCGTCAGTACCGAGGCAAAGGAGGGGGACACACCGGTTATCGGCGTTCTGCTCGACACCGGCAGTGCTTTGGTGTCATCCTCGTTCAGGTACACCGAGACCTACACTAAGACTGTGGAGGGGTCGACGTTCGAACTGTCGGGGACTCCTGCGGCGTTCATGGACGATCCGAAGGTTGATACGACGGTTACTGTCGACTATCAGGTGAATATTTTCTTCCTTGTCCCCCCGAAGGACAGCGACGACCCGATTGCCGTGGTCGGCGCCGAACGTGTCATTCAGGGCGTCAACAAGGGCTAGTTAGACAGAGCGAACAGGAGTTACGTTGAGCGAGGCTCAGGTACCAGCAAGTTCAGGAGCGGTGGATCTTTCGTCAGTTGGACCTCATTCTGGTCCCCCTAACACGCCACAGAAGCCCGGCGTTTCGTCGCCTTCCGCCCCGCCGACTCCGCCACTTGATCCAATGGCGCCCGCCATTGCTGCGCCTCTCATCACTGACGTAACCGAACAGGGTTTCGAAGACGTAATGGCTCTGTCGCAGACAGTTCCCGTCGTCCTCGTTCTCTACACTCCGAGTTCTCTCACATCCAAGCAGGCCGTTACCGTTATGGAGGATGTTGCTCGGCGTAGCCAGGGCGCATTCCAACTCGGCAAGATTGATGTTGAGGCAAACCCAACCCTCGCTTCCGCATTCCAAGTCAAGGCGGTTCCAGCAGGAGTCGCAGTTGTCGCCCGTCGTCCGGTCCCTCTGTTTGAGGGACTTCCGACACAGGCTCAGGTGGAGCAAATCCTGGCTGAACTGTTCCAGGTGGCACCCCAGCTGGGCGTTGTGGGCCACATTGAGGTTCATGAAGAGGACCTCGAAAAGCCGATGCCTCCTGAGCACGCCGCCGCCCGGGACGCCGAGGAGCGTGGTGAGTGGGATAGTGCGATCGCTGCCTGGAAGAAGGTCTTGGCTAGCGATCCGACCGATCAAGAGGCGAAGACTGCGCTCGTCAGGGCTCAGTTTGAGGAACGCCAGGAGAAGGAAGACGCATCTGCCGATGAGTCGATCGAGCATGAGGCCGACGATCTATTCTCAAGGGGACTAGAAGCTGAGGCCTTCGACCTGTTACTTGGAACGATCTCGGAATCCACAGACTCGGACACGCGTGACACGTTGCGGGCGCGAATGGTTGAACTGTTCCAGATTGCTGCTGACAAGGACGCAGTGAAGAAGGCACGGGGGCGCCTCGCAACAATCCTGATGGTCTAAGCATTCACACCGGGTACTTGCTCCAGCTACTTTCACAGGGTGCTTCCACCGAGCATTTGCACGCCACGAGAAGTGTTGTCCCGGAACCATAATCGCATTCCAGGGTACTTCCCATGGCGCACGAACTAACGTTCGTGCGCCAAATGGCTCTTTCTACTTGCCAGATGGCCTGGGACGCAAAAAGACTGCGCCCAACGGGGGGACTCGAAGCGAAATCGAATTATCGCGTCCGTTCC
>JBATQJ010000032.1:0-20318 GCA_049291975.1 Scrofimicrobium sp. | reverse complement strand
CGTTCAGACGGCCGATGCGCCCGGTGGTCCCGACGTGCGTACCGACGCAAAGTTCGCGCGACCAGCCGTCTCCGATGTCGACAACGCGTACCACCTGACCGTACTTCTCGCCAAACAGTGCCTGAGCGCCGAGTGCCTTCGCATCGTCAATGTTCATCCAGCTATCGGTAACCTGTAGGTCGTCCGTCATCTTGGCGTTGACGAGTTGCTCGATATCCCGAACCTGCCCCTCGGAAAGAGCTTTACCGTGACGGAAGTCAAAGCGCATTCTTGACGGTGAATTTTCAGATCCAGCTTGAACCGCCTGCTCTGAAACGATCTCATGAAGCGCCTGGTGAACCATATGCGTCGATGTGTGCGCGCGAGCAATTGCAAGTCTGCGGTCAGCGTCGATCTCAGCGAATGCTTTATCGCCCACCGCGACGGTTCCCTCGCTCAGAGTTCCGCGATGAACGAATAGTCCCTTGATTGGTGCCTGCACATCGACGACGTCGATCACGGCTCCGCCCTCAAGGCGAACCTGTCCGAAATCGGCAAGCTGTCCGCCTGACTCCGCGTAGAACGGGGTTCGAGAGAGGACGATCTCAACTTCCGCCGGACCCGTAAGGACAGAAACTGCCTCTCCGTGGGAAAGCAGTCCAACAACCTCCGCCTCTCCCGAACTGTGGTCATATCCGATGAACTGAATCTCGGGTGCAGTGGCCGCTATCCTATTGAACACCGCAGCGTCGACGTGTCCCGTCTTTTTCGCGTGGCTGTCCGCCCGTGCGCGTTCCTTCTGCTCCTGCATCAAAGAGCGGAACTTTGTCTCGTCAACGCGCACTCCACGTTCGGCCGCCATCTCAAGTGTCAGATCAATTGGGAAGCCGTAGGTATCGTGAAGGGTGAATGCGTCGTCACCGCTGAGAACAACGGGGTCGCTCCCGGCGTCTTTCGTTGCCTTAGTTACCGCGAGATCAAAGATGTTGGTGCCAGAATCCAAGGTCCTCCGGAAGGCTTCTTCTTCTCCGTAAGCGACATCGGCAATACTGTCCCAGTTCGTGATCAAGTCGGGGTATGAGGGAGCCATTGCGTCGCGCGAGACCGGGTAGACCTCTGGAAGAACCTTCTCGTCGACCCCAAGGAGTCGGATTGAACGAATCGCCCGACGCATCAGTCTGCGCAACACGTAGCCGCGCCCGTCGTTTCCGGGGCGGACTCCATCGTTAATCAGCATCATTGATGAGCGCACATGATCCGCGATGACGCGCATCCGAACGTCATCTTCGTCTGCGCCGCCGTAACGCTTACCGGTGATTTCCTCAACCTTCGTGATTACCGGGCGAACCTCGTCAATCTCGAACATGTTTGCCTTGTCCTGCAGAACGAAGGCAAGACGCTCAAGGCCGGCGCCGGTATCGATCGCCTTCTCATCGAGTTCATGGAGTAGCTCGTAGTCTTGCCCTTCGCCGGGACCGCGCATGTACTGGTCAAATACCAGATTCCATACCTCGAGGTAGCGGTCCCCACCCGGGTCAACGCTGCCTCCCTCGGCTTCGGGTCCGTACTCCGGGCCGCGGTCATAGTGCCACTCACAGCAGGGACCGGCTGGTCCGGGCTGGCCGGTAGACCAGAAGTTCTCTTCGCGAGGCAACCTGACGATGCGTTTTGGGTCCAGCCCGATCTGATTCGTCAGGATATCCAGTGACTCGGTGTCCCCCTCCCACACAGTCACCCACAGCCGATCAGCATCGAGACCGTACTTGCCTTCGTCTACCGACCCTGAGAGCAGGTCGAAGGCGTAGTTGATTGCGCCCTCTTTGAAGTAGTCACCAAACGAGAAATTCCCGTTCATTTGAAAGAAAGTTCCGTGACGCGAGGTGTATCCGACGTTCTCGATGTCATTTGTACGAATGCACTTCTGCACTGAGGCGACACGCGGCCACGGGGCCTTCTCTTCTCCAATGATGTAGGGGATGAAGGGAACCATCCCCGCGACGGTGAATAGCAGCGAAGGATCCGGAGAGATCAGTGAGACAGACGGACGCTCGACGTGGTCATTGGCGACAAAGTAGTCGAGCCATCGCTGACGAATCTCAGAGGTGCGCATAGTGTCAGTGCTCCAGTGTCTAAAGGGCAGGTAGGAAGAAGATTGTTAACTTGCAGGTGGACGGAAGAAGTCCCTTCCGTCCACCTGACATGAAATGCTTTAGAGCAGTCCTAGCGTGAGTAGTACTCGACGACCATTTGGACGTCGCACTCAACCGGGACCTCGTCGCGCTTCGGTCGGCGGACCAGAACAGACTTGAGCTGTGCCAAGTCAACGTCCAGGTAGCCAGGGGTCTTAGCCAGTACCTCCGTGTGAGCACCCGTTGCGGCAATCTCAAAAGGAACTGTGGTCTGCGACTTAGGCTTGATCTGAATGACCTGACCGGGCTTTACGCGGAACGAGGGGCGGTCAACGATCTGCCCGTCAACTAGAACGTGACGGTGAACGACTGCCTGTCGAGCCTGAGCCATGGTGCGGGCAAAGCCGGAACGGAGCACCAGCGCATCCAAGCGCATCTCAAGCAGTTCGACCAGGTTCTCACCGGTCAGACCCTGCTCCTTCTTCGCTTCAGCGAACGCACGGGCCATCTGCTTCTCGCGGATGCCGTACTGCTCGCGTAGACGCTGCTTCTCCTTCAGACGAACGGCGTAGTCGGATTCTTGACGACGACGCGTACGACCGTGCTCACCCGGGCCATAAGGACGCTTCTCGAAGTAGCGCACAGCCTTTGGGGTTAGGGGGACGCCAAGTGCGCGCGACTGGCGCACTGACTTACGGGAACGGTTTCCCGACATATGTTCTCTCCTGTTTCAGTTTGTCATGGGTGGCACTGCCACCCATGGGGCCAACTCCAGAAATGGCTCGCGTTCATGGGCGCAATCTCGTCGGCTAAGACCCCAGGACTCTTCAGTTGTCTCCGGTGCACGGGTTCGCAAACACGGATAGTGCACCGCATTCGAGCCTAGTGCACGTCAAGGATGTTTCGGATCGCCTGAAGCCGTTTTCCTATGAGGGCTTCCTCACCCCTTGGGGAAGGCTCATAATAGCGAGTTCCGACCAGGTTATCCGGAAGGTACTGCTGGGTGGCTACAGCGTGGGGCTCATTGTGGGCGTACTTGTAGCCTTCGCCGTGTGACAGCTTCTTGGCTCCGGCATAGTGCGAGTCACGCAGATGGAGCGGGACGGGCCCTGTCTTGCCGGATCGAAGATCCGCCTGGGCAGCGTCGATGGCCGTAATCACAGAGTTTGACTTAGGTGCGGTGGCGACGGCAATCACCGCCTCGGCCAGAATTATTCGTGTCTCCGGCATTCCGACGAGTGCCACGGCCTGGGCGGCGGCCACCGCTACCTGCAGGGTGCCGGGTGATGCCATCCCGACGTCCTCAGCAGCACAGATCATCACTCGCCTGGCCACAAATCGGGGGTCCTCACCCGCCTCAAGCATTCGTGCCAGGTAGTGGATTGACGCATCAACGTCGCTTCCCCGCATCGACTTTATGAACGCGCTTGCCACGTCATAGTGCTGGTCCTGGTCCCACCGGACAAGCGCGACGGACGCGGCGGTTGACACGTCGTCAGCGGTGATCTCCTCGCCTCCCCTATCGTTCGCAGCGGAGAAGGAAGCTTCGAGTAGCGTCAGGGCCTTGCGGGCGTCTGATCCGGATACGCTCACCAGCGCGTCTAGCGCCTCCCCCTCCAGTGTTGCCCGACCGGACAGGCCACGCTCATCTTCAAGGGCTCTTGTTATTGCCTTACGAATCTCATCTTCCCCAAGTGGATTCAAAACCAGTAACAGAGAGCGGGAAAGCAACGGCGAGATAACCGAGAACGATGGGTTCTCCGTCGTGGCTGCGACCAGGGTGACCCACTGGTTCTCGACGGCTGGGAGCAGGGCGTCCTGTTGAGATTTTGAGAAGCGATGGACCTCATCTATGAAAAGCACCGTGTCTTGACCGGTTGCCGCTTGGTGTCTGCGTGCACTTCCGATTACCTCACGCACCTCCTTCACCCCGGCGCTAACTGCGGAGACTTCGGCGAACCGACGATCTGACTGCCTGGCGATTAGGTAGGCTAACGTCGTTTTTCCCGTTCCAGGAGGGCCCCAGAGAATAACCGACGAGACGCCCGTGGACTCTTTGGACAGGAGCCTCGACATTGGAGAACCGGGGGTGAGGAGATGGTCCTGACCAAGAACTTCTTCGACGCTACGCGGCCGCATTCGAACCGCTAGCGGGGCGCTCCCTGACTCAGCGGGTAGCCCAAGTTCATCGACTCCGAGCGCATCAAAAAGGTCCACGGTTTCCGCCCCGGGTCAGTTGAAAAGTGAGGTGTCGCCAGCGCCTTCACGCACGACTTCCGGATAGCCCTGCTCGAACGAAACCACGGTTGTGGCTCCGCCCTCACCAACGGGCGCGTCAACCACCAAATCGACTTGATTTCCGACGGCCTCAGCCACGTCCTCACCGTAAATCAGAGGATCGTTCTTTCCCGGAAGAATCAGCGTAGAGCAAAGAAGTGGTTCGCCTAACTCACGCACAATCGCCTGAGTTATGGTGTGCTCCGGGATCCGAACCCCAACGGTCTTCTTCTTTTTGTTTAGGGTCATCCGCGGCACCTCTTTCGTGGCATGCAGGATGAAGGTGTACGCCCCCGGGGTCAAAGCCTTGATGGTCCGAAAAGCCTTGTTGTCAACGATAACGAGCTCTCCGAGTTGGCTGAACGAATCACAGAGCAATGAGAAGTTGTGTGATTCGTCGAGCTTTCGGACGCCGCGGATTGTGTCCATGCCAGCCTTATTTCCAAGCTTGCACGCAATCGCATATCCCGAGTCTGTCGGGATCGCGACGGTTCCGCCGTCGTTCAAGACCTGAACGACTCGGTTGATTAGCCTGGGCTGGGGGTTGTCAGGGTGTATCTCAATCGTGGTCATACCCCAACCTTAGTGGCGCTAACCGACAGTTCCGAGGGACTAGGCCCGGGTTTCGGCCTTCGAGGACTCCTCTTTGGTTGAAGGCTTCCAGTCCACGCCCGTCTCCTTGCGCTGCTCCGCCGGGATCGGCGCTGGCGCTGAAGTCAGAGGATCAAAGCCGCCACCCGACTTCGGGAACGCGATGACGTCTCGAATTGATGGTGCACCAACCAGAAGGGCAGCGATGCGGTCCCACCCAAAGGCAATTCCTCCGTGAGGGGGAGCCCCGAACTGGAAAGCGTCGAGCAGGAAGCCGAACTTCTCCTGTGCTTCTTCGGGGCCAATCCCCATTACGGCGAAGACGCGCTCTTGAATGTCGCGGCGATGAATACGGATTGATCCTCCGCCTATCTCGTTTCCGTTGCAGACGATGTCGTAAGCAGATGCGAGCGCCGCACCCGGATCCGTGTCAAAGGTCTCGGCAAACTCAGGCTTTGGCGAGGTGAACGCGTGGTGAACCGCGGTCCACGCAGAGGCACCCAGGGCAATGTCACCCTCAGACTTTGCCTGTGCGGTGGGCTTGAACAATGGCGCATCGTCAACCCACACGAATGCCCAGGCGTTTGGATCAATCAGACCCAGACGTTCGCCGATCTCAAGGCGAGCCGCACCGAGCAGTCCGCGAGCATCATCCGGATCTCCGGCAGCGAAGAAAATGCAGTCTCCGTTCTGGGCGCCGGTTGCCTGAGCTAGACCGTTTCTTTCCTCTTCCGAGATGTTCTTGGCGACCGGGCCGCCCAGGGTGCCGTCTTCACCGATGGTGACGTATGCCAGTCCCTTTCCACCTCGCGAGCGAGCCCAATCCTGCCACTTGTCGAAGGTTCTGCGGGGCTGGGATGCTCCACCGGGCATTACGACCGCACCCACGTAGGTAGCGTTGAACACTCGGAACGGGGAACCCTTGAAATACTCGGTTAGGTTTACCAGTTCAAGGCCGAAACGCAGATCGGGCTTATCAGTGCCAAAGCGTTCCATAGCCTCGCGGAACGGCATATGAGGAATCGGCGTTGGAATGTCGTATCCGATAACGTTCCACACGGCCTTGAGGACCTTCTCAGCCGCGTCGATGACATCCTCTTGGTCCACAAAGCTCATCTCGACGTCCAATTGAGTGAACTCAGGTTGTCTGTCGGCGCGAAAGTCCTCGTCACGGTAGCAACGGGCGATCTGGAAGTATCGTTCCATTCCCGCAACCATCAAGAGCTGTTTGAAGAGTTGTGGCGACTGAGGAAGCGCGTACCAAGAGCCCGGTGACAGGCGCGCAGGGACAACGAAGTCTCGCGCCCCCTCGGGCGTTGATCGGGTGAGGGTCGGAGTCTCAATCTCGGTGAACCCGAGATCGTAGAGTGTCTCACGTGCGGCGCGGTTCATCTCCGAACGCACACGCAGCGCCTCGGCTGCCTTGGGTCGACGCAGATCAAGGTAGCGGTACTTCAAGCGCACGTCCTCGCCCGCCTCAGGCTCGTCAGTGTGGGTTGAGACTTGGAACGGAAGTGGAGCCGAAGTGTTGAGAATCTCCACTTCATCAGACAACACCTCCACTCGACCGGAGGGGAGTGCCAAGTTTTCGTTGCCTTCGGGACGCATCGAGACCTCACCGGTCACCCGTAGCACGTACTCAGGGCGTAGTTTATGCGCGATGCTTTCGTCGCGGACCACGACCTGCCCAATACCCGAGCGGTCACGCATATCAATAAAAACGACCCCGCCGTGGTCCCGACGCCGATCGACCCACCCCGTCAGAGTTACGGTGTCTCCAACGGAATCTGGCCCCAACTCGGCCATCAGATGTGTGCGCTGCACGTTTGAACCTTCCCTCAACCCTCATTTGTTCTGTAGCGATTCTACGCGGGAAGCACCGGGTGACATTGCAGTCACCGTGCCAGAAAGCCCACGTCCGCCACGTATCCTAAGCAAATGACAAGTCAAGAGCCAGAAAGACAGGCGCGATTCAGCGACCTACCCCTCGAAGAATCGCAGCTACAGATCCTGAGTGATCTTGGCTTCGAACATCCCACTCCAATCCAGCAGGCATCCATCCCTCTCTTGATGGACGGCCGCGACGTTATCGGCATCGCACAGACAGGAACCGGCAAGACCGCGGCGTTCGGATTACCTCTGCTGGCCCGCATGGATCTGAGCCTCGCGGCTCCTCAAGCCCTGGTCTTGGCACCGACGCGTGAACTTGCACTGCAGACTTCAACGGCGCTTGAAGCCCTGGCTGGGCCAAACTCAAAACTGAAATTTGTCACGGTCTACGGAGGTGCGTCATACGCTCCCCAGCTCCAGGCACTCAAGCAGGGATCGCAGGTAGTTGTTGGCACTCCTGGGCGCCTCATCGATCTCATTGATCGCGGCGCACTGGACCTATCTCACATAAACACCTTGGTACTGGACGAAGCCGATGAGATGCTTCGTATGGGATTCGCTGAGGAGGTTGATCAGATCCTCGCCTCCGTGCCGGACGACCGGCTTACCGCGCTGTTCTCGGCAACCATGCCGGCCGGAATCGCAAAGGTGGCTCAGAAGTACCTGACCGCCGCGCAGCGCGTCGAGGTCTCTTCCCAATCCTCGACGGTTTCAACCATCGATCAGACGTACACGGTCATCCAACCAAAGATGCGCTTCGAAGCTCTCTGCCGCTTCTTGGCCGTCTCACCGGCCGGTGCAGCGATTGTTTTCGTTCGTACCCGTAAGGACGCGGAAGAGGTCTCTCTTTCGCTCTCCGCACGCGGCTTCCGCGCCGCAGGGATCTCCGGCGACGTAGCTCAAAGGGAGCGCGAACGCCTTCTCGACGGCCTCCGCCGCGGGTATCTAGACGTGCTGGTCGCAACAGATGTTGCCGCACGAGGGATTGACGTCGATCGCGTCGGACTGGTGGTCAACTACGAGGTCCCTCGCGAGGATGAACAGTACGTTCACCGCGTGGGGCGCACCGGACGAGCGGGACGTGAGGGCCAATCGCTCACGTTCTTCACCCCCAGGGACGTTCGAAAACTACGTTCGATCGAACGCACCACTGGCTCCTCGATGCACAAAGTAGCTGTTCCCACGGCCGAACAGGTCCGACTTAGTCGTGCCACCGGGGTTCTTGACAATGCCCTCTCAGCACAGAAGTCAGTGCCAGATGCCGTGCTCACCCTTCTCGATGCGAAGCGAGAGGAGGGTCTGCGATACCGCGACATCGCCGCGGCGCTACTAACCCAGACCGCCAGTCCGCAGGCGCTCGGCGAGATCTCGACTGCCGCGCAGGATCGAATGGATGATGCCTTCGAGGCGGCTACTCCCAGTGCGACGCGTAAGAAGGGGCGAGCCGATTTCACCGGAAAAGGCAAACGCTATCGCATCGAAGTGGGCAGGCGAGATGGAGTCAGCCCGGGAGGAATAGTCGGGGCGATTACCGGAGAAGCCGGACTTGAAGGTTCGGCGGTCGGCAAGATCGACATATTCCCCTCGTTCTCCGTGGTTCAGGTTGATCAGGAACTCTCAGAAGCACAAATGAAGCGCATTGACCGCGCGACACTTCGCGGCAGGCGCATACGTATTTCCGTGGACCGTGGCGGTTCCAAGTCGGGTAAGCCGTCCTTCGGCGGAAAGAGTCACGGCAAGAAGAGGGACTACAAGGGTCGTAAGTGATCCGCGGGACTGGGCTTTTCGGCGGCCCCATCATAGCGGTGGCGACCTGGTATCAACCTGCAAATGCCGGAAGTCGCCGGAGGAACTAGGCCTTTGGTGGGGTGACTCTCACCAGCAGATCTTCTTTAGGTGGGAGCCAGGACATTGCGTCGGCTTCAATCTGATCGCCCGAGCGGATGTCTTTTACCTGGCCGGACTCCTGGTTGTCTCCGGGAAACCACACGAACGGGATCCCGCGTTTTTCCGCCATCCGAATCTGCTTGCCGAACTTCTGCGCGCTCGGGGCAACCTCGCAGTTCACACCGCGATTCCGTAATGCGGCGGCGACTCGGTCGGAGGCTGCCCGCTCATCTTCTGAAGTGACCGCTACCATCACGACAGAGGGCGAAGGGCGTGAAGCAACCAGTAGTCTCTCAGAGAGAATCAGAGAAACGAGGCGCGTTACTCCAATGGACAGCCCCACGCCGGGATACGTGCGCCTCCCCTCAGAAACCAGGGTGTCGTAGCGACCGCCCGAGCAGATTGAACCGAGGGATTCATAGCCCGGAATAACCGTCTCGTAGACGGAACCAGTGTAGTAATCGAGGCCGCGGGCAATTCGAAGCGATGCTCTAACTTGGCCGGGTGCCGAGTTGGAGGCGCCGATTAGGAGTTCGCAAAGCTCATTCAGGCCGCGGTGAACCAGGTCGTTAGATAGTCCGAGCTCAGCAACCCTAATGCGTAGTTCGTCCGCACTGTCGGTGCTTATCTGAGCAATTGCGATGACCTGGCTGATCTGCGCTTCGCTCAAGCCGCCTGCGCGGAGTTCCTCAGAGACACCGTCGGGTCCAATCTTGTCGAGCTTATCCAGGCCCCGAAGCGTTCCTTCAAAGTCCTCAATACCTGCCGCTGCGACCAGTCCCTGAAGCAACCGGCGGTTGTTAACTTCCATTAGCACTGGCGGGATTCCCAGTTGTCCGAGTGCATCAAGCATCACTCGAGCGGCCTCAACCTCATGGTGAAACGACAGAGTATCGAAACCAATAATGTCGATGTCTGCCTGAGTGAACTCTCGGAACCGCCCCTCTTGAGGACGCTCCCCCCGCCAGACTTTCTGGATCTGGTAGCGACGCAGAGGAAATGACAACTCATTTGCGTTCTTTAGAACATACCTGGCTAGCGGCACGGTCAAATCAAAGTGAAGTCCCAGGTCGCGACCTGTCGGCTCTGTGACAGAGATGCCCTTGGTGGCCTCTTCACGCACTGATTGAAGTCGTTCCAGGAGATAGACCTGCTTGGACGTCTCCCCCTTTGATTCAAGAGCGGAAAGCGGCTCTACGGCCCGGGTCTCGATCCCGCTGAAGCCGTGAAGTTCAAAAACACGGCGGAGTGTGTCTTGGACGAAAACCTCGACCGTTCTCCCCTCTGGAAGCCACTCAGGAAATCCGGAAATACTCTGTTTTGCCATTGTCAGCCAACCTTGCAACCTCGAAGGACGTACGGATTACTTCCCATCTCTTTGGCCCACGTCGTTTGCGGCCCGTGACCGGGAAGCAGCGTGGTCGCGGGATCAAGGGAGTTCCCCAGCGTGCGAAGACTCTGCCGCATCTCGTACTCATCGCCGCCTGGAAGGTCAGTGCGACCAACGGAGCCAGCGAAAACCACGTCACCCGAGAGTGCGAGGGGACTCGCCATTCCCTCGGCCCCTATCAAAAATATGGCCGATCCGGGAGAGTGCCCTGGGGCGGGAATAACGCGGGTAAAGATGCCCTTGGCAGGCGAGAAGTCCAGGTCGTCAATCGGGGCAAGGTTCTCCGGCCTTCTCCACGATCCAAGACCAAAGATGCTGACATCAAAACCGATTTGTCCCGCTGGATCATCAAGGAAAAAACCATCGGGTTCGGTGTAGTAGACGGGAATTAGCTCCCCGCCCTCCTCTACCCGAGCAGCGTCCCAGACATGATCGATGTGACCGTGAGTCAGGAGGACCGATGCCAGGGTCAGACCGTTTTCTTCCACGATTCTCGCCGCCGCTACAGCAGTTCCGGGTCCTGGGTCGACGATTACCGCTTCTTTTTCCTGGTCATCCCAAAGGATGTAACAGTTCGCATCAAAGAGCGACGCAAGAACTGAGCGTACTTCGAGCACGTCAAACCCTAGCGTGCACTGGAAGAAATCTGATCAAACCACATCTGCTTCGTGGCAAGCGCGTCTGAGACTTCCTTCGCGCGCTTCGGGTCGCCGGCCTTCTCGGCAGCAGCTAGGTCTGCCTTTAGCTCGTTTATGGAGTCTTCGAGCTGACTCAACATGCCTTCGGCTCGAGCCTTAGTCTCGGGATCTGATCGGCGCCACTCGCGGTTCTCGGCTTCCCGCAGTTCACGTTCGACTGCCTTAAGACGGCCTTCGATGCGTCCAGAGTCGCGGGAACCCACCCGTCCGACTTCTTCCCACCGGTCTTGGATTGAACGAAGTTGGCGTTTCGCCTCCTCAAGATCAGCGATTGGTAAGAGAGCTTCAGCCTCCGCGGCCAAGGCTTCCTTCTTCGCGAGGTTCTCTGCGAACTCCTCGTTTGTCTGTCGATCATGCTCGCGACGAGAATCAAAGAAGACCTGCTGAGCCGCGCGGAATCTGGACCAGAGTTCGTCATCTTCCTTACGAGAGGCGCGACCTGCCTGCTTCCACTGATCCATCAGGCTCCGGTACGCGGTGCTGGTGCCCCTCCAGTCATCGGAGTTTTGCAGAGCAACCGCTTCGGCTATCAGGCGTTCCTTGGTTACTCTGGCTTCCTTCTGCTTTTGATCCATGGCAGAAAAGTACTGGCGCCTGCCACGATCAAATGTGGTGCGAGCCGACGAGAAGCGCTTCCAAAGAGCATCTTCGGTAGCCTTGTCCAGCCTGGGGCCACCTCGCTGTTGATCCTTCCACTGATCAAGAAGCTCACGCAGCCGCGCCCCGGACTGTTTCCACTGGATCTTCTCGGAAGGCTGATCCGCGATGGCTTCCGCTGCCTCAACAATCGCGGTGCGATCCGCCAGCGCCTGCTCTCGCTGTTGCTTGCGTTCCTCTCGCAACTCCGCGCGGCGTTCCTCGGATCGTTTCTCAAGATCTACCATCCGAGCACGCAACAGAGGGATATCTCCGACGACGTTGGGAGCGACAAGCTGCTCGCCCAGGGTCTTGAGTGTCGACTCAATGTCCTTCGCAGGTAGCGTCGCGAGACGTGCCTCAAACAGATTTACCGTTGCTTCGAGGTCAAGGTAACGACGCGTATAGAGCGCAAACGAGTCCGCGGGAATCTCATCCGGGTACTGGCCGACTTCGCGTTCTTCGTCCCCGTCCCTCACCCAGACACGGCCCTGTTCATCGATCCGCCCGAACGGCATTTCGAGGATCGCTCCCTCGGCCACTCTCGGACGTGCCTCAGTAGTCGGGGCGGGTTCCGGACTTGCTTGAGGAACGGCTGTCTCAGTTGGAGGTGCGACTATCGACTCCTCCACCACAGCGACATCGGCGGGCGGTACTTCCGCCGGGTTCAAAGTAGCTTGCTCGGATTCAGGGCTGACGTTTTGAGTCACGGCTGTCCTAACGAATTTGGGCCCGAAGGCCATGGGCCTCACTCGGCATGAGGCGGCGCGGCAACGTATGCACCGCCCATCCTAGCGCGATTAGGCACCTCTTGTTTTCTCCGGCTTCTAGGAACCTGTCTTGGAACCCATACGTCTGGAAGCTTCGAAGACTCCGTCCACCCTACGCAGTGAGTTCAAGACCGTGTCCAGATACGTCACTCCGGGAAGCCCGAAGGTGAATCGCGCAGACGCCAACTGGTCTCCGGTTGTCATCATTGAGCCGGAAACAATGTCGACGCGGTGTTCCGCGAGGACCTTTGAGAGATCATTTAGTAGCCCCGCTCGATTAAGCGCTTTGATCTCAATTTCTACCAGGTACTGGCCGCTGGTCTGATCCCCCGCCCATGAGACGTCCACAAACCGCTCTGGATGCTCCTCTTGCAGTCGCACGGCGTTGATGCAGTCCACTCGGTGCACCGAGACTCCCTGGCCCCTGGTAATGAAGCCCACGATCTCGTCACCCGGGACCGGGGTGCAGCATCGAGCGAGCTTCACCCACACCTCGTTCGAGCTCATTCCCTCAACGTTTACGGCGACTTCTCCACCGGATCCGGCTGCGTGCGTGATGCCTCGTCCGGGCTGCACCCCCTCGGCGAGGGTCTCCTCGACCCCGTCTTCACCCCCGAGATTCTCTACCAGCTTCCCAACCACATTTTGGGCCGAAATGTGGTTCTCCCCCACGGCTGCGTAGAGGGCAGAGACGTCCTGGTAGCCAAGCTCGGTTGCCACCGCGAGCAGGGCCTGATGCGTCATTAGTCGCTGCAACGGAAGGTTCTGCTTCCGCATCGTCTTTGCGATATGGGACTTCCCCAGATCAATGTGTTCTTCGCGCCTTTCACGCGTGAACCATGACTTTATTTTTGAGCGTGCACGCGAAGATGCTGCGAACTCCAGCCAGTCTCGGGAAGGACCGGCTTTGTCCGAGGACGAGGTGATCGCCTCGACCGTGTCCCCTGACTCAAGTGTCGTGTTGAGGGAGACCAGACGACCATTGACCCTGGCGCCCACGGTCTTGTGTCCAACCTCAGTGTGAACCGCGTACGCGAAATCGATGGGGGTTGACTTGGGGGGAAGCGCTATCACCTGGCCGCGTGGAGTGAACACGTAAACCTCATCGCCTGCGATCTCAAATCGCAGCGAGTCCAGAAACTCTTCAGGATCTCCGGTCTCTTTTTCCATGTCCACCAGCATCCGGAGCCAGTTCATCTGCTCCTTGGGGGACATCTTGTCCGCATCGGAGCCGGCCTGGCCGGGATTCTGCTTGTACCGCCAGTGAGCGGCAACACCATACTCTGCACGCTCGTGCATCTCGAATGTGCGGATCTGAACCTCAATTGGCCTACCACCTGGACCAACAACCGTGGTGTGTAACGATTGGTAGAGGTTGAACTTCGGCATGGCAATGTAGTCTTTGAAGCGACCCGGGATTGGATTCCACCTGGCGTGGATCGCACCCAGCACCGAATAGCAGTCTTTCACCGTCTCTACTAGCACGCGGACAGCAATCAAGTCATAGATTTCGTCAAAGTGCTTCCCGCGGACGATCATCTTCTGGTAGATCGAATAGTGATGTTTGGGCCGACCACTAACCACGCCCTTGACCTTCGAGTCTCTGAGGTCATCCTCGATCATCGCAATGGCATCAGAGAGGTACTTGTCCCGTTTTGGAGCACGCTCCGCGACCAGCTTATCTATCTCTTCGTAGACATCCGGGTATAGCGTCTTGAACGACAGTTCCTCAAGTTCCCACTTGATGGTGTTCATACCGAGTCGGTGGGCAAGCGGCGCATAGATCTCAAGCGTCTCCCGCGCCTTACTCTTCGCGGCCTCTGGAGCGACGTAGCGCCAGGTCCTTGCGTTGTGGAGTCGGTCTCCGAGCTTGATGAGCAGCACTCGGATGTCCTTACTCATCGCCACGATCATTTTCCGCAGAGTCTCAGACTGCGCGGCCTGACCGTAGCGGATCTTGTCAAGCTTTGTGACACCGTCGACCAGGTGCGCGATTTCTGAACCAAAGTCAGCGGTGAGTTGTGCGACGGTGTACTCGGTGTCCTCGACCGTGTCGTGAAGAAGGGCAGCAACCAGGGTGGGCGGAGTCATACCGATCTCAGCCAGAATCGTCGCCACCGCTACGGGATGGGTGATATAGGGTTCACCCGATTTGCGTGTTTGACCCTGATGCCAATGCTCCGCAGTCCGATAGGCCTCTTCGATCACTCCGACGTCGGCTCTCGGATGGTGAGCTTTGACCGCCCGAATCAGCGGCTCAATCTCAGGAATAGCCGTGCGGCCCCTTGATCCAAACCAGGACAGCCCGGAGCGCACAAAGGAACCGGATGATCCGGTCTTTGGGGGCTCAGGTACCTGTGGTTCAGTCATTCCTAAATGATAGTTCTAAGGTCAAACCGAGTACGCCGAAGTGACAGAAGTGGGTGCGCCGCTTGACAGGAAGCCAAGCGGCTACGGTTAATAGCTCTCGTCTACCGCCACGATCGTGTCAATCGGGATGTTTTCAAGCTTCTTTCGTCCCTCGAGCTCCGTAAGTTCGAGTAGTACAAGGAGACCAACTACCTCGGCGCCACACTGCCGCAGTAATTCGACAGCAGCAGAAGCCGTTCCGCCCGTCGCGAGCACGTCATCGACAATCAGCACTCTGGCGCCTGCCGGCACAGTCTCGGGCCTGATCTCCAGCGACGCGGTCCCGTACTCAAGGGTGTAGTCAATGGAGATCACTGGACCGGGAAGCTTGCCCTTCTTGCGGGCAGTAAGCAGACCGATACCCAGGTGTGTCGCCATTGGAGCAGCAAGGATAAAGCCGCGAGATTCCAAGCCAACAACGTAGTCGATCTTCCCGGCGTAGAGATCAGCCATTCCCGAGGTTAGCGCCTCGAATGCCGGACCGTTTGCCAGAAGTGGCGTGATGTCCCTAAAGAGAACGCCGTCAGTGGGAAAGTTCGGGATTAGGTCGATGTTCTCTTCAACCAGCCTCGCCAGATCCTGGTTAGCTGACAGGACGGTTCCGTCTTGGGCGCTCATTTCGACTTCTTCCGTTTGGGTTGTGCCTGCTGACCCAGGTGGTGTCCCGGGGTCTTGCTTGCCACAGCTACAACTACTTCTTCATCGATCGAGTCGACGTCTGAGGACTTCTGCTTCGCGCTTGCCCGTGCTTCAAGGATCTTCTGATTCTTACTTGCGGTGCGTGACCGGCGGCCCTCAATCAGCGCCAAAGCCGATGGTGCAATGAATATCGATGACAGCGCCGCGGCCAACATTCCAACAAACAGGGCAAGCGAAATATCGGTCAACGTTCCAGCTCCAAGTAGCAGGGAGCCGATGAACAGGATTGATCCGACGGGCAACAAAGCAACGATCGAGGTGTTTATTGATCGGACCAACGACTGATTTACCCCAAGGTTCACCAACTGGCCGTAGGTGTACTTTTTCTGGTCCTGGAACCCGGAGGTAGTCTCCCTGATTTTGTCGAAAACCACGACCTTGTCATAGAGGGAGTAGCCCAGAATCGTAAGTAGGCCAATCACCGTTGCCGGGGAAACCTCAACCTGGGTTAGCGCAAAGAATCCAATGGTCACCAAGAGGTCGTTGGCCAGGCCGACAAGTCCGGCGAGGCTGACAGACCATGATCTGAAGTAAGCCGCCATGATTATCATGACCAACACCACGAAGATCAGAATCGACTGCATCGCCTTACGGGTCACGTCCTGCCCCCAGGAAGCACCAACGGAGTTGGTATCGACATGTTCTGGCGCGACTTCATACGCCTCGGCCAGATCAGTGCGAATCTGCGTGGTCGTAGCGGAGTCTAGTGTCCTAGTTTGGATCCGGATCGAATCCGAGCCAAGCTGCGAAACTCGGACATTCTCGGTGATCCCGTCGGTGCCCAACACGTCGTAAGCCGTCTGCTGGTCAGAGACCTGAGTTCCCGAGATGATGAACTGAGTTCCGCCCGCGAACTCGATGGACGGGTTTATTCCCCGCGCGAAGAGAAGAACGATGGACAGGACCATCAGGGCAATGCTGATTCCCAGCCAGGTCCATGCCTTACCAATGACGTTGTAAGAACGCTTGCCGGCGTAGAGCTCGTTGCCCCACTGTGCAAAACTAGCCACGGTTTGCCTCCGCTCCCTCAGTAGCCTCATCGACAATGTCTAACGAAGTAGTGTCCGTTTCTGCCGCTGACCGGGCTCTGCGCCGTCGCTCGGCGAGTGAAAGCTGCTCTTCGCCATCGATTACCGCGCTTACAGAAATCGGTTCACTCTTCGACTGCGCCGCCGGTGCCGGCTTCTCAGAAGCCGACTTAGCTTTCTTACCCTCTACGAGTTTGACGCTACCTCGACCCATGTATACAAAGCCAGAAGAGGCTCCGAGGTGTTCGGGGTCCAGGCCGGAGAGCTTATGTCCGCTGCCAAAGAACCTGGTTCGAATCAGCAGTTCCATCGTCGGGTGAGTAAACATGAAGACAACCAGCAGGTCGACCAGGGTTGTAAGTCCTAGAGTGAACGCGAATCCTTGGACTCCACCGACCGCCAGCAGGTAGAGGACGATGGCCGCTACCAGGTTTACCGTATCGGAAATAAGGACGGTGCGCTTCGCGCGATCCCAGCCTTCTTCCACGGCTGTTTGTAGTGGTCTACCCTCTCGGATTTCGTCTCTGATTCTCTCGAAATAGACGATGAAAGAGTCCGCAGTGAAACCAATCGCAACGATCAAACCCGCGACACCCGGCAGCGATAGTCGATATCCCATGGTCCACGAGAGAATCGTGATCAACAGGTAGACGATGGCGGCCGCTACGACCAAAGAACCGGCGGAAAGTACCGCAAGCCCACGATACTGCCAGATCATGAACAGGACGACCAGACCAAGGCCGATGGCACCGGCCCAGAGGCCCTTCTCAAGGTGACTTGAGCCAAGCGTCGCTGAAATCTGCTGTTCAGACTGAACCTCGAAGTTGAGCGGCAAAGAGCCGAACTTGAGGGAGTTCGCGACGGACTGGGCTTCGGCTGCCGTGTAGTTACCGGTGATCTGGGCGCTCCCATCCAAGATCACGCCGTTCATGGTCGCCGCGACGATCACATTCCCATCAAGGACCGTGGCGAAGCTGTTACGACTGGGGTCGGTCTCGTTGAACGCATACAGACGCTTGGAGGTTTCCGCGAACTGTTCCGCTCCCTCCGAATCGAACTGGAGGTTTACCGCATACTTACCGGTCGGCTGGCCAGCACTGGTCATTTGTGAACCCGCCGATGCGCTGACGAGGTGAGTACCCTCGACGTCCACTGGACCCAAGAGGTACTTTGCAGTTCCGTCAACGTCACAAGCCGCGTACGGCTCGGCGGGATCATCCACCTCGTCCTGGGTGAGTGACTCGGGGTTGGTGCAGTCCAAAAGTAGGAAGTCGCGCGCGACCTCTGGCGTTATCCAGGCATACGAGGAGTGGTTATCTTGTTCCTGCCCTTCGCCCAGCGCGACGAGTTCAGCAACGGCAGCCTCCATTATCGCGTCAGCGTCCATGTCTGCACTTTGTGCATCGTCGCCGCTCTGTAGGGACTGCGCGGCCGCTTCGGGATCATAGGCATACGGACTGTTGCTGGCTAAAATTACCGGCCTAAACCGCATTAGAGCGGAAGAGCGCACCAGTTCCAGAATGTTCTCGTCTGCTTCGCCGGGAATAGTCACAACGATGTTGTCGGTCCCCAGCGTCGTGATCTCAGCTTCAGCAACGCCCGAAGCGTCAACGCGCTGCCGGATGATCCGAATGGCCTCGTTCATGTCCTCCGGGGAAACCTCACGGTCTTCCACTCCCTCCTGCAAACGGGGAGTCAGGATCAACTGGGTGCCGCCCTCAAGATCGGCAGCGAGTTTGGGGGTGAACGTAGCCCCCTGCGTGAAGTGACCGAGGGTCAGTGCGAGCACTCCGAGCACGAACAGTACTGCGAGAGTGGTGAGTGTCCTGCCCGGTTTGCGAGTCTTACTAGCCAAGTTTGGTACAGCCCGATTCTTGAATGATTCCAGTGTCTATTGCCCAAAGAGGGCGTTCGTCCGTCTGATGACCGGGCGACTACTTCGCCGTTTTTTCTTCCCCGCCAGCCTCGGGATTGTCATCCTGGGTCAGCTCAAGGAACGCCGCGTCAATGTCATCAGAAGCAGACGTGGCCTCCCCGGAGACCACGGTCTCAGCGACCACAGTCTCGTCGACCTCGACACCATCGGCGGAGGAGGCCACCTCATCTACAGCAAGCTCTTCGTCGAGTACGGCTTCAAACGGAGGCTCGATCACTCCCTTAATCGCGGCCTGCAACCAGTAGGTCTCTTCGCCACTAGGTGTCTCAAGGATGACCACGTCTCCGTCAACGTCGACGAACCGGCCAAAGAAACCAGAGAAAGTCTGAACCCAAGCCCCAGTAACCATCGCCTCATTCATCATCTTTTCGCGCTCAGCTTTCTGCTTCTGCTGAGACCTCTTCGAGAAAGAGTTCATGAGGAATAGGCCGCCCATAAGCAGCACAAGCATGATGATGAGTTCGATACCCACTATTACGTCCTATCGCCGATTTTGCAGATTCTGCGCCCTGAGAAGTCTAGGCCATTTCACAACAAAAACTGAACGTGAGATTAACTAGCCGAACAGCGCGTCACCCGCAGGGGGTTCCATTCCAAGATGCTTCCAGGCCTTCACCGTCGCAACTCTGCCCTTTGGCGTGCGCATCAGGAACCCCTGTCTAACCAGGTACGGTTCAGAAACAGTCTCTAGAGTCTCCGCTTCCTCACCAACCGTGTGAGACAGAGTTGTCAGCCCGACCGGGCCCCCAGCAAAGTTGCCGCAAATCACTTCCAACACTGCACGGTCAAGACGGTCAAGGCCAAGGCCATCCACCTGGAACAGAGTTAGTGCCTCCCGCGTGCTACGCAGTGAAACGGAGGTCTCACCCTGAACCTGCGAGTAGTCGACGACTCGACGGAGCAGGCGGTTTGCAATACGCGGTGTTCCCCTGGATCGGCCGGCAATTTCATCCGCAGCATTCGGGTCCAGTCCAGCCCCTAGGAGCTTTCCGGAACGTCGAACAACCTGTGCCAAGTCCTCATCCGAGTAGAACTCAAGATGCGCGGTGAAACCGAACCTGTCGCGAAGTGGAGCAGGGAGAAGCCCTGAACGGGTGGTTGCGCCGATAACGGTGAACCTTGGCAGAGTCAGCGGAATGGAAGTCGCCCCCGGCCCCTTCCCAACAATGATGTCGACCCGAAAGTCCTCCATTGCCAAATACAGCATTTCTTCCGCGGTGCGAGCCAACCGGTGGATCTCATCAATGAACAGGACATCTCCGGGCTGCAGCGATGAAAGAATCGAAGCGAGATCCCCTGCGTGCTGGATTGCCGGGCCCGATGTCAAACGAAGTGATGCCCCCATCTCTGAGGCAATAATCATGGCTAGCGTCGTCTTGCCCAGTCCCGGAGGCCCAACAAGGAGCACATGATCCGCAGACTCGCCTCTGCCCCGCGCCGCGTCAAGGACAACGGCGAGCTGGCGTCGGACCGCGGGCTGACCAATGAACTCGCCCAGTGTCCTTGGTCGCAGGGCAGCCTCCGCGGCTCGCTCAATCTCAGAAGCGTCCGGTGCGACGATGCGCGATTCAAACGCCTCGTAGTCGCCTTGGTCCTCGGACGGGTACAAATCAGATTCCACTTTCCTAGACACCCAGCCTTCCATCACGGGCCACGGCCAGAGCGTCCCGGATCATTGAACTGATATCGGCGTACTCACCTTCGAGGGCATCCACGGCCCGCTGGGCGACGGCGCGTGGATAGCCAAGCTGCTCCAAGCCCGCCTCGACAGATTCGCGCATTCCTGCATCGTGGCGCGAGGTCGACGCCGCACGCTGGGAAGCGGATGTCGAACCAAGCTTGTCACCGATCTCAAGTGCCATTCGCTGTGCTGTCTTCTTTCCGACACCGGGAATCCGAGACAGTTCTGTTAGGTCCTCATTGGCAACGGCAAGCCGCAGGCCGTCCGCGCCGAGTTCGTTTATCGCCGCGAGAGCCAGCCGGGGCCCTATTCCACTCA
>JBATQJ010000031.1:0-1550 GCA_049291975.1 Scrofimicrobium sp. | reverse complement strand
TCTCACGCAAAGTCTCCACCCCGCGGCGATGGCCAAGGGCGATCTCGATGCTGTGCTGTTTTGCCCAGCGCCCATTTCCATCCATGATGATGGCAACATGGCGGGGTAAATTCTTCTTCTTATCCTGCGGCATGCTGTGCCTCCTTAGGCCCCGCGTCGCTGAAAAAAGCAACAACAAGACAAAGCTGAGCGCCATTCTTACGCACAGCGACCACCCGGGCAGATCTCCCCTCTGAGGATTTATCCTTCGGGGATCTGGTCTGGGTCACACTGGGCTTGACCCCCATCTCAGCACAGGAAAGCAGGGCCGTTTCCAGCGGCAGACCGATCAAATTGCTGCTTATCAAACGGACAGTATCTCTTTTTCTTTCTCAGCGGCCATTTTGTCAATGTCCTTGACAGCGGCATCCGTCACCTTCTGCAGCTCATCCTCCGCCTTGCGCTGATCATCTTCAGTAATAGCAGAATCCTTCTTGAGCTTCTTGATATGCTCCATCGCGTCACGGCGGATCGAGCGCAGCGCCACCTTGGACTCCTCCGCGGCTTGAGCGACTTTTTTGCTCAGCTCCTTGCGGCGCTCAGCGTTAAGCTCAGGGACGATCAGGCGGATGATCTTGCCGTCATTGGCAGGGTTCATCCCCAGATCGCTGATCTGAATGGCTTTTTCGATCAGCGGAATTGCCTTGGCATCCCAGGGGGAGATGACCAGAACACGGGGCTCGGGGGCAGTGATGTTAGCCATTTGATTGAGCGGGGTGACGCTGCCATAGTAATCAACCGAAATGCGGTCCAAAATCTGGGGATTAGCGCGTCCGGCGCGCAAGGACTGCATATCCCGCTTGAACACGTCCTTGGTTTTCTCCATCTTTTCTTTCGCGGCTTTAATGATTGTATCGTACATTGTTTGCTACCTCCTTTTATTAGGGTTATTGTATCCTGTTTAGGGTTGTTTATCAACCTCTATGGGGGGCGGATCATCAGCAAAAAACTCCATAATCGCTTCCCTGTTGCGTTTCAGGTTCGGAACAAGGTAATAAGTATCCCGAATCACCTGCGATGAAAAAGCCCCCTTGACAGGAATGCTGAGCGTTTGGATATCCAATTGATCAAGCCTGATGATATCTTTCAGCAGGCTCAGCGCGTCTCCCAGGCTGACGTCAGTGCCCACAGAACCGATGAACCCTGAAATGGCATCCATCATCTGCTCTTGGGACGCTTGCTGCAATTGCCGGTAAATGGCCTGTATCACCTGCTGCTGGCGGCCAACGCGTTCAAAATCACTGTCTGTTTTACGGATGCGGGCGTAACTCATCGCCTGCAAGCCGGTCAGGATACGGGTACCGGAAGCAGCCAGCATTCCCTCGTTCTCCGGTATTCCCCGCTGATAATTATAATACCCCAAAATGCCGTTGAGAGGTTTGAGCTCGTAGTCATCCACCGTCAGCTCCACACCGCCGATGGCGTCCACAAGCTCTGCCATCAGGCTATAGTTGACCGCCAGATACCCATCCGCCGCAACGCCGAAGTTTTCTTCAAGCGTTTTTCTAAGC